>JAFMJW010000169.1 GCA_017853315.1 Alphaproteobacteria bacterium | reverse complement strand
TTCGTCGCGGCGATCGTCTACGCGTTCCACCCGCTGCGCTTCGGCACCCCGCCGCACGTCTACATGCTCGCGTCGCAGTGGCTGCCGCTCGTCGTGCTCTTCCTGCTGCGCTGGCTCGACCGGGCGAGGACCGTCGACGCGGTGCTGCTCGCGGTCGCGATCGCCCTGCAGGGACTCTCGTCGTTCTACTTCGCCTACATCGTCGCGACGCTGCTCGGGCTCGTGATCCCGCTCGCACTCTGGTCGCGACGACGCGAGCTCGATGCCGTTCGCGTCGCGGGTCTCCTCGCGGCGGTCGCGGTCGGGTTCGTACCGGTGGTCCTGATGGCGAGGCCCTACCTGCAGCTCCGAGAGCTGGGCGTCATCCCGGCCTACGATCCCGCGAACCTGCCCTCGATGCCCGGCTTGAAGCCGGCGAACGCGGTCTTCCTGGTCCGCGACTACCTGCTGCACACCGGCCCGAGCGTCCTCGCGTGGCTGCTCGCCGCGGGCGGGCTCGCCTGGGCGTGGTCGGTGCGGGGGCGCGCCGAGAGCGCGCCGCTTCGGCGGGCGGCGACGATCGGTGGCGTGCTCGTCGCCGCGAGCGTGTTCATGGCGCTGGGCCCGATCGTCGAGGTGGGCGGTCGAGAACTCCCGTCACCGGTCCTGCTGCTCTTCCGCTGGGTGCCGGGTTTCTCGTCGATGCGCGGGCTCGGGCGCTTTCTCGTGCTCGCCCAGCTCGGCACGGCGCTGCTCGCCGCGATCGGGTTCCAGGCCGCGGCGAGCCGGCTTCCCCGACCCGCCGCGTGGGGCGCGGCCATCGTCGTCGCCGCGCTCTCGCTCGCGCTTTCTGCAGCCAACCGCCCCGAGGTCGATCTCGCGAAGGAGCCCTCGCCCGCCGACCTGCCCGGGGCCGTGCGCTGGCTCGCCGAGAACGGACGCGGGAGACCGCTGCTCGAGGTCCCGGGCACGAACTACCCGGGCGCCGGGCGACGGATGTACCTCGGGACCTGGCACTGGCTGCCGATGATCGGCGGCTACAGCGCCTATCCACCGCGCATCGTGCAGCACCTCGGCTGGATCGCCTGGAACCTCCCGGCCGAGGGCAGCCTGCGCGGACTGGTGAACAACGTCGACGTCGGCTGGATCCTGGTGCACCTCGACGAGATGAAGCCCGAGGAGCGCGCACGGTGGGACGGGCCTTTCCCCGAGGGCCTCTCGCTCGTCGGGCGCTTCGGCGACGACCTGCTGTTCGACGTCACCCGGCAGCCCGAGGACGACATGCGCGCGCGGCTCCTCTCCACCGTCGAGACGCCCAACGGCGTCCCGCTCGCACCCGTCGGGCCGCGCTGCCCGGGAGCGATCCGCTTCGTCGAGCAGGACAACGACTTTCCCCACCGACCCGACCAGCGATGGGTCGCGATCGAGGCGATCAACCGCGGGCGCACCCCGTGGCCCGCCTTCGGCTTCTTCCCGGCCCACCTCGTGAAGGCGCAGGCGCGCGTGCTTCGCGACGGTCGACCGGTGAAGCCCCCGGTCGACCTGTGGTTCCAGTCGGACCTGCGACCCGGCGGGCCTCCCACCGGCGCGGGGAACTTCGTCGACACGGACGGCCTCGAGCCCGGGACGTACGAAATCGAGGTCGAACTCGTGCAGGCCGCGGACGGACCGCTGTCCGCCTGCGGCGTGAAGCCCGTGCGCAAGCCGCTGTCGGTCCCCTGACGGCACACGGGGCCACCCGGAGGCGCTCTCGTCCTGCAACCGGGCGGTGAACTCGAACGCACGGTTCCACCGGGACGACGAGGTCGTCCCGTGCCGAGCGCCCATGCCCGTCGCGGGAAACCTCCTGCGCCCGCGGGCGAGTCGCGGTTTCGGGCGGGCCTCTCCGGGTCGCCCCGGGGGCCCCTTCGAACTCAGGCCTTGCGGACGTTCGCCGCCTGGAAGCCCTTGCGTCCCTCGACGACCTCGAACTCGACGGGCTGACCCTCCTCGAGCGACTTGTAGCCGTCGCCGGAGATCGCCGAGTAGTGCACGAAGACGTCCTCGCCGCCCTCCTGCTCGATGAAACCGAAACCCTTCTGCGCGTTGAACCACTTCACCCGGCCGGTGGGCATTGCTGGAACTCCTCGTTGTGACGATGACTCCGCGGCGCGGTGGCAGCCGTTCCGGGGCCCCCCTCGGGCCCGGTGGCTCCACGGACACATTCGCCGTCGGATCGGCGGTGGGTCCTACAACGGGTCCCCCGGGCAGGCAAACGCCGTCGAGGTTGCCCCCCCGTGCCCCGATGGCTCGGCCGCCGGTGCGGCAGGGGTTTGTCGGAGCCCGGGGACGGTGCTAGCCGAAGAGAGCCCGGCCATCCCCGGTCCGGGAATCGACAAGGAGACTCATGCAGAGGCCGCGTGGACGCCAGTTCCTCCCCGTCCGACCCGACGAGGAGCACCGCATCAACCGACAGATCCGCGTTCCCCAGGTCCGGCTGATCGGAGCCAAGGGGGAGCAGCTCGGCGTGGTGGCCACCGAAGACGCCCTGCGACTCGCCCAGGAGGCCGAGGTGGACCTGGTCGAGGTCGCCCCGGCGGCGCAGCCGCCGGTCTGCAGGCTGCTCGATTACGGCAAGTTCCGGTACTCGAAGCAGAAGAAGGAAGCCGAGGCCAAGAAGAAGCAGCACGTGACGCAGCTGAAGGAGTTGCGCGTGAGGCCCGGCACCGACGAGCACGACCTCGAGCGCCAGCTGAAGAAGGCGCAGGAGTTCCTCACCGACGGCCAGCGAGTGAAGTTCACGCTGCGCTTCCGCGGTCGCGAGATGGCGCACCAGCAGCTCGGTCGCGAGAAGCTCCTGAAGGTCGCCGAGCAGCTCTCCGACATCAGCTGGATCGAGATCGAGCCGCGGACCGAAGGGCGTGTCATGAACCTCGTGCTCGCGCCCGGATCCCGCAAGAAGCTCACCCCCGGCGCGCCGGCCGCGGCACCCGCGAAGGTGGGCGCTCCGACGAGCGGGGCGCCGTCCGCAGGCGCGGCTCCGCGACCGGCGGCAGCGGGCGCCGCGAAGCCCGAGGCCCCGCCGGCCGGCTGAGCCGGCGCGCCCCGGCGGCGACCCCGTGCAGGACGGAACGCCGTCTCTCGCCGTGGCGCGGGACGGTGCATCGGTCGGCTCCGGTGCGCCGCACGGCGCGGCGCTCGTGTCGGCCCGAGGACTCTCGAAGTCGTTCGGCCTCCTGCCCGTCCTGCGAGGCATCGATCTCGACGTCGGCCGCGGAGAGGTGGTCGCCGTGCTGGGGCCGAACGGCACGGGGAAGAGCACGCTCCTGCGAATCCTGGCCGGCGTGATGCGCCCCGGCGGCGGTGCGCTGCGAGTCCTCGGTTCCGAGTTGTTTCCCGGGCGTCCCGGGCCACCTTCGGGCGTGGGCTACCTGGGCCACGAGCCGCTCGTCTACCGCGACCTGACGCCGCGCGAGAACCTCGACTTCTTCGCCTCGTTCCTGCCCGGCGACCGGACGGCGCGGGTGGAGCGCGCTCTCTCGCGAGCGCGCCTCGAGCACGCGGCGAACCGCAAGACCCACCTGCTCTCGCGCGGCACGCTGCAGAGACTCGCGATCGCGCGCGCGACGCTCGGGGATCCCGAGCTCCTCCTGCTCGACGAGCCGTTCACCGGGCTCGACCCGTCGGCGAGCGCGCACCTCGAGGAACTCGTGGCCGAGGCACGCCGCGCCGGGCGCAGCGTGCTGCTGGTGTCGCACGACCTCGAGTCCGTGCCGCGCATCGCGACGCGGGTCGTCCTCCTGCACCGCGGGCGGGTCGCCCGCGACGTCTGTCCCGCTCCCGATCCGCAGGCCCTCGCGGCCGCCTGGTGCGAGGCCACCGGCGAGACTCCCGATGTGGGCGATCGCGCGTAAGGACCTCGCGATCGAGCGCAGGACCGGCGAGATGCTCTCGTCGCTCCTCCTGCTCGCGCTGCTGGTCGTCCTGGTGTTCGCGTTCGCCGTCGAACCGGAGCGGCTGGTCGGCCCGGAGATCGCGGCCGGGATGACCTGGGCGACCCTGCTCTTCTCGGGCACGCTCGCGTTGAATCGCTCGTTCGCGATCGAGCGCGAGTCGGGCGCGTGGACGGCGCTCGCGCTCCTGCCGGTCGACCGGGGCTCGATCTTCCTCGGCAAGATGCTCGCGAACTTCGTCCTGCTCGGGTTCGCGTCGCTCGTCCTCCTGCCCTCGATCTCGATCCTGCTCGGCACCCACGGCCTCGACCCGGCCCCGGTCACGCTCGCCCTGACGCTCGTGCTGGGCGTGCTCGGCATCGCGGCGATCGGGACGCTGTGTGCCGCGATCGCGAGCCGCTCTCGCGCGCGCGAAGTCCTGATGCCGCTGCTCGCCTTCCCGCTGCTCGCCCCGCTCCTGATCGCGGCGGCCCGCGCCACGACGGGCGCACTCGTCGGCAGCAGCCCGTCGGAGGTCCAGCCTTGGCTGGCCGTGCTGCTCGGATTCGATATGATCTTCGCGACGGCGGGCTGGCTCGCCTTCGACTGGATCCTCGAGGAATGACGGCGGACGACGGCACCCCCCGGGCCTGGCGCGACCGGGTCCTGCCCTGGGCGACCGGGGCCGCCATGACGCTCGCGATCGTCATGGTGTTCCTCGTCGTGCCCGACGAGCGGGAACAGGGCGTGGTGCAGCGGATCTTCTACTTCCACGTCGCCGCGGCCTGGCTCGCGTTCGCCGGCTTCGCGGCGGTGGCGGTCGCGAGCGCGTGGTTCCTGCGCACCGGGAGCGAGGGCGCCGACCGGCTCGCCCACGCCTGTGCGGAGGTCGGGCTGCTGTTCACGACGCTCGTGCTGGTGACCGGTCCGATCTGGGCCCGCCCGATCTGGGGCACGTGGTGGACCTGGGATCCCCGGCTCACGATGACGGTGGTTCTCTGGACCATCTACGCCGCCTACCTGATGCTGCGCCGCCTCTCGGCCGGCGACGACACGACCCGTCGTTACGCCGCCGTCCTGGGAATCGTCGGCGCCCTCAACATTCCGCTGCTCGTGCTCGCGGTGCGCCTGTGGCGCGGGATCCACCCGGCGGTCATGATCAACAAGGATCCCGAGGCCGGGCTGAAGGATCCCTCGATGGTGTGGGCGCTCGTCGTCGCGAACGTCGCGATGGCGCTCCTGTTCGACTGGCTGGTTTCGCTGCGCACGCGACTGCTGCGGATCGACCGCGAGGTCGCGGCGCTCGAGATGGAGGACCACCCGGGATGAAGGGCCTGAACTACCTCGCGGCCGCCTACCTCGCGATCTGGGGCGGGCTCTTCTTCTACCTGCTCTCGATCGGGCGACAGGCGGGGCGCCTCGAGCGCGAGATCGAGGACCTGAAGAAGCGCCGTCGGGGCTGAACTCCCACGTGGAAACCCTCGGGGACACCTGGGGCGGGCCGCTCTTCTGGCTCTTCCCGATGGCGACGATGGCCGTCAGCATGGCGGCCTTCGCGCTGTTCGCGACCGTGTTCACCGCGATCGCGATGCGCGACCCGGAGAGCCTGCGCCGCTACCGCATCCAGAGCCGCAAGCCGCGCGCACAGGGCCTGGTCGGCCCCTCGATCCGCACCTGGCTCGTGAACAACGCCTGGATGTTCGTCGCGTCGCTCGCGCTGTGGCCGCTGCTCCGGCACTCCGGGGTTCACGCAGGACCGCTGCCTTCCGCGTGGACGATCGCGGCGCAGCTTCTGCTCTTCATCTACCTCGACGACCTCCTCTACTACTGGATGCACCGTGCGCTCCACGAGCCCTGGCCGTTCAAGAAGATCCACGGGCTGCACCACACGATCCTCACGCCCTGGGCCGTGACCGGCCACTACATGCACCCGGTCGAGTACGTGTCGACGGGCTCGCTCGCGCTGGCCGGACCGATCCTGGTCGGCGCCCACGTCGTCACGATCTGGATCTGGATCGCGTTCCGGCAGTTCGAGGCCGCCGAGGGACACAGCGGCTACGACTTCCCGTGGACGCCGACGCACTGGCTGCCGGGCAACGACGGCGCGCGCCACCACGACATGCACCACCTCCGGGTGCGGGGGAACTACGCGGGCTACCTCGCCTGGACGGACCGGGTCTTCGGCACCCTGTCGAAGGGCTACGCGGAGGACCTCGCCGCGCGCGGGCGCTGAGCCGCGGGGCCGGATCCCGCGCGCGGGTTGGCGCGGGGCCGGTTCGCCGTCGTAGGCTGCGGCCGATGTCGGAACCGGTGCGAAGGGAACTCCGCGACCACGGCGTGCTGGTCCTCACGCTCGACCGCCCGCCGGCGAACGCGATCGACGAGGGCCTGCTCGAGTCGCTCGAGGCCGCGTGCGAGGAAGCGGCCTCGGACCCGCGCGTGCGCGCGGTCGTCCTGACCGGGGCGGGGCGCTTCTTCTGCGGGGGCTTCGACCTGGGCTCGAGCCGTCGCGACGAGACGGCGACCCGCCGGCTGGGCGAGATCTACCGCGAGGCGCACCTCCGGCTGCTCGAGCTTCCGAAGCCGACGGTCGCGTTCGTGCGCGGGCATGCGACCGCGGGCGGGCTCGTCCTGGTGCTGGCCTGCGACTACCGGCTCGGGGTCGCCTCCGACTGGAAGCTCGGGCTGAACGAAGTCGCGATCGGCGCCTCGTTCCCGCGGGTCGCGATGGAGATCGTCCGCCTGCGCCTGGCCCACGCGCGAGCGAGCGAACTCGTGCTGGGGGCCGCGATCTACCCTGCGAGCGAGGCGCTGCGGCTCGGCGTGGTCGACGAGCTGCTCGCGCCCGAGACCGCGGAGGCGACCGTGCTGCGGCGCGCGGCGCGACTCGGCGCGTTTCCCGCCGAGTCCTTCGCGCACGCGAAGGAGGGGCTCGTCGGCGACGCCGCGGCGCGGGTCCGGGCCGAGACGCCGGCCGATGCCGATCGGGCGGCGGCGATCTGGAGCGCGGACGAGAGCCGGGCCGCGCGTTCGCGCCAGCGCGAGAAGCTCGGGATGCGGCGCGGCGGCTAGCCGCGCGACTCGATCCGGCGGACGACCTCCGCGCGGAGCCCCAGCAGGTGCTTCTCGGCGCGTGCGAGCGTACGCGGCAGGCGGAGCAGGACGAGGCCCGCGCCGGCGAGCTTGAGAGCGAGCACGAGGCCGATCGCCTGGATGCCCGGGAACGGCCATCCGCGCCAGACGCAGACGCCGAGCAGCACCGAGAGCAGCCCCTCGCCGACCGACTCCGTCCAGCCCTCCTCGGGTCGCAGTCGCAGCCCGAAGAGCGCGCCGACGATCCCGTCGATCACGAGGTAGACCGCGACGAGCGACGCCGCGTCGGTGAGCGCCGCGACGGGGTGGAGCAGGAGCGCGACGCCGGCGGCCGCCGTGAGGAGCCCGACCACGAGCCCCATCGGCCCGCGGGCGAGCCCGACCGCGCGCCAGCCCACGGCGGC
Organism: Alphaproteobacteria bacterium; assembly: GCA_017853315.1. Classification (GTDB taxonomy): domain Bacteria; phylum Desulfobacterota; class Binatia; order UBA12015; family UBA12015; genus REEB422. The sequence continues at coordinate 190 of JAFMJW010000169.1, read as the reverse complement.
GCGAAACAGCCCCGCGAGCAGCATGAGGAGCCCGAGGGCGAGGATCGCCGCCTCGCCCATCGCGACCGGTGCGAGCGCGCACGCGGCCGCGAGCGCGAAGAGCGCGTACGCGAGGATCCGGGCCGCCTTCCCGATCCCGCCCAGCAGCCCGACGAGGTCCATGGGCTGCGCCTACACGACGGTCGCGGGC
>JAFMJW010000168.1 GCA_017853315.1 Alphaproteobacteria bacterium | reverse complement strand
GGCTTCCTCTGCATCTCGCAGGGCGACGAGGGCGCGGTCCGCGGCGGCGACGAGCCGGGCCTCTCCGGCGAGACCGCCGGCGACTACCCCGGCAGCGGCTCGCGCGTCCAGGCGGACGACGGCCACCGCGCCACCATCACGCTGACGAACTACTGCGGCGACGGCGTCGTCGACGCGGCCAAGGGCGAGACCTGCGACGTGGTCGGCGCCGGCAGCGCCGGCAGCTGCTGCGGCCTCGGCTGCACCTTCCGCCCGAACACCTACTCCTGCCGTGCGGCCGCCGACGAGTGCGACTCGGTCGACTACTGCACCGGCAGCTCGAGCACCTGCGACGACGGCAAGAAGTCGGCGGGCACGGCCTGCACCGCGGACGCGAACCCCTGTTCTCTCGACCAGTGCGACGGCACGAACAACGCCTGCCAGCACCCGGCGGGCAACGCGGGTGCCTCCTGCCGCTCGGCGGCCGGCATCTGCGACGCGGTCGAGTACTGCACGGGCACCAGCACCACCTGCCCTGCCGACGTGAAGCTGCCGAACACCACCCTCTGCCGCGCGGCGGCGGGCGAGTGCGACGCGGACGACTACTGCAGCGGCTCCAGCAACACCTGCAGCAGCGACGGCAAGGTCGGCAACGGCAACACCTGCGCCGACGACGGCAACCCCTGCACCCGTGACGTCTGCGACGGCTCGGTGAACAACTGCACGCACCCGGCGGGCAACCAGGGCGCCACCTGCCGCGCCAAGTCCGACGAGTGCGACGTCGCCGAGACCTGCACCGGCTCGAGTTCGGTCTGCCCGACCGACGCCGTGAAGGCCCAGGGCATCGTCTGCCGCTCCTCGGGCGGCGTCTGCGACAAGGTCGAGGTCTGCGACGGCACGGGGAAGGCCTGCCCGGCGGACGCGAAGAAGGCGGCCGGCACGGCGTGCGCCGCCGACTCGAAGAAGTGCACGCTCGACCAGTGCGACGGTACGAGCAACGCCTGTCAGCACCCGGCGGGCAACGCGGGCACGACCTGCCGCAGCTCGGCCGGCATCTGCGACGTGGCCGAGCTCTGCGACGGCCAGAGCACGGAGTGCCCGGCGGACTCCTTCAAGCCCTCGTCGACGGTCTGCCGCGCCTCCGCCGGCATCTGCGACGTGGACGACTTCTGCCCGGGCAACGCGGCGGCCTGCACCACCGACTCCCGCGAGCCCACGACCAAGCTCTGCCGCGGCCTGCAGACGACCTGTGCCACCTGCGAAAATGCGGGCGCCGGCGAGTCGGACTGCGACCTCGAGGAGTACTGCAACGGCGGCGTGAACTGCCCGGCCGACCTCACCAAGCCGGACCAGGACGGCGACGCGCTGTGCAACCAGTACGACAACTGCCCCCGCACCTCGAACCGTCCGTTCGCCGACGGCGACGCGGACGGCCCGGGTGACGCCTGCGACGTCTGCAACAACGTCGACGAGGTCGTGATCGAGAACACCTTCTTCACCCTGAAGAAGGCGAACACCACCGCGAAGGACGACGAGATCGTCTTCAACGGCAAGATCACGGTCCCCGGCTCGGGCGCCCTCGACCCGCTCGCGAACGGCATGCGGATGCGTTTCGAGGATCCGACCGCCGCGAACACCTTCGATGCGCCGGAGGCGAACACCATCGCCGACGTGACCATCCCCGGCGGCGGCTACAACGTGGCGCTCAAGTTCGGCTGGGAGAAGTCCGGCAACACGTGGACCTACACGAACCTCGGCACGATCGTCCCGCTGATCGGCGGGATCGAGCAGATCGTCGTGACGAAGAACCAGCAGAACCCCCAGGAGTACAGCTTCGCGATCCAGGCGAGGAACGGGAACTACCCGCTGCCGAAGATCGCGAGCAACCGGGGCTTCACCGACGTCACCGAGATGGCGATGAAGGTCACGGTCAGCTTCCAGCCCCCGCTGTCCGACTCCGGCAGCTGCGCAGAGGAAGTGTTCGACCAGTCGAACACGACCTGGAATGCGGATCGTTCGCTCATGACGGTTCAGTAAGGCTGGAGGCTCAGGCTGATGACCTCCGAACATCTTCCCATCTGTCCTGATGCCCCTGCCGACCGGGCGGGAAGGAGAAGGAACTTGGATTCCACCAGACTCGTGCCCGCCTCGATGCTCGGACGCGTGCTGACGGGGCTTGCCGCGGTGGCGATGATCGCCACCGCGGCCCCCGCGGCCCGCGCCCAGAGCGACTGCACCGCGGCCGCACCGGCGAACCAGTGTCTCCCCGGCGGCGGCCCGTCCAACGTCGACTGCATGATGGAGTGGCGGATCTCGCCGCAGCCGCAGTCCTCCTCGAGCGGCATCCCGAAGAACCGGGTGACCTGCACCGAGGGCGACTCGAGCTGCGACGTCGATCCCGTTCTCGACGACGGCGTCTGCAAGTTCCGCGCGTCCTGGTGCATCAACAACACCGACGCGCGCATCCCGGCCTGCTACCAGTCCGACGTCTCCACGATGGAGGTCGAGCAGCCGTTCTTCCTGAGCGACGCGCCGGTCGACCGCGCCAACATCGCGGCGATCCAGGGCGCGATCGGCCCGGGCGGCCTCGGCCCGTACGTCGTCCAGAACGGACACCTGGTCTACGCCGGCGGCGTCGTGAACCACCTGAACCTGTGCAGCCCGCCGATCGACCTGACGGTGCAGATGCCGCTCGACGGCCGCACCGGCAAGTACAAGAAGAGCCGTCAGAAGTTCACGATCCGCGCCGCCGCGGGTGACGGCCGCATCGACAGCGACAACTTCATGCTCTACTGCCTGCCCAGCCGCTGCGGCGACGGCAAGAAGCAGCGTCCGGAGGAGTGCGACGACGGCAATCGCGTGAACGGCGACGGCTGCTCGGCAGAGTGCAAGTTCGAGGGCCCGACCCCGACGCCGACCCCGACGGCCACGCCGGAGCCGACGACGACGCCGGAGCCGACCGAGACCCCGGTTCCGACCGAGACGCCGGCCCCGACCCCGACGCCGATCCCGACCCCGACCCCGCTGCCGACGCCCGAGTCGCTCGGCAACGAGAGCCCGGCGGGCCCGGCCACGGCCGAGACCCAGACCGATCCCGCGGTCGCGCTCGACGCGACGGGGGACCAGATCGTCGCCTGGGTGCGTGGCGGCAAGATCGTCGTCCAGCGCTACAACGACGACGGCACGGCGCTCGGCTCGGAGATCTCGCCGCAGGTGGGCGGCAGCGACGCCTTCGGGGAACTCCCCGACGTCGCGAGCGATCCCTCGGGCAACTTCGCCCTCTGTTGGGCGGCCGACGACGGCGTCTACGAGCAGATCTTCGACACCTCGGGCAACGCCGTGGGCGACCTCAGGTACGCCCTCACCAACCTCGCGCCGTCGCGCTGCGCGGTCGCCGTGACCTCCGCGACGAGCGTCGTGGTGGCCTTCGACACCGACGCGGGCATCCAGGCGCAGCGACTCGACTCCGCCAACATCCCGGTCGGATCGGTCTTCGAAGTGTCGGCGACCGGGTCGAACCCCGACGTCGTCTACCTCGACGCGGGCCGCAAGGCCTTCGCGTGGAAGGACGGCGGCGTGAAGGCGCGCCTGTTCGACGCGGGTTCGACCGCCGAGGGCGCCGCCTTCGACGTCACCGCGGACGACGCGATCCCGTCGATCGCGGCCGACGAGGCCGGCAACTTCGTCGTCACCTGGCTCTCGGCCTCGCTGCCGAAGGCGCAGCCCTACGCCAAGAACGGCTCGGCGGACGGCTCGGCCTTCGACGTGTCGTCGGATCCCTCGGCGACGGCGACGGGGGCGACCGTGCGCTCGGCGATCGACCTCGCGGGCAACTACGCCGCGGTGTGGCAGTCGTCGGCCGGCGTGCTCGGCCGCTACTTCGACTCGTCGAACCCGAAGGTGGCGCTCGGCAACAACTTCCAGGTGAACACCGGTGCGGTCGCGGCCGCCGCGGCCCCGGCGCTGGGCATGGACGTCGCGGGCAACTTCGCGGTCGTCTGGGCAGGCTCCGCCGACATCAACCTGAAGCGCTACACCCGCAGCATGTTCAACGTGCCGGCCAACAGCTACTCCGGCCCGACCACGAACGGCGGCTCGCTGGTCACCTCGGCGGGCGCGACGGCGTCCGACCCCATCGCGGTGTCGGTCACCACCCCGACCGGCGGCACGGTGAGCGTGGGCACGGGCCCCGCCCAGTTGACCGACCCGTTCGGGTACCAGCTGCTGAACTTCCAGGTGGCGATCGCGGCCCCGGCCCAGACCACGGCCAACCCGCTCGTTCTCGATTTCGAGGTCGCGGCCGACGCGATCCCGCTCGGCGAGAACGCGAACAGCCTCGTGATCCTGAAGAACGGCGTCGCCGTGAACGCCTGTGCGGGCCCGGGTGCGACCCCCGATCCGTGCGTGGCTTCCCGCACGCCGCTCGTGAACGGCAACGTGAGGATCACCGTCCGGACGTCGACGGCGAGCCTCTGGCAATGCGCGAAGACCTACGTCGCCACGCCGACGCCCACCCCGACGCCGACGCCGACTCCCACGCCGACTCCGACCCCGGAGCCGACCGCGACGCCGACGTCGACCCCGGTGCCGACTCCGACCCCGGTGACCGCGACCCCGACGCCGACCCCGGCGGCGACCGCGACCCCGGTCGCGACCGGCACGCCGATCGGCGACTGGTACTTCAACGTCGGGACGGGGGCGAGCGCGAGTTGCCCGACCACCGCGACCAGCCAGGGCTCGTTCCTGCGCGGCGCGGGCATGCCCGGCAGCACCAGCGCCGGCAACGGCACGGGCACGCCTCCGGTGTGCTCGCTGAGCCGCGGCAACTTCGACAACCGCTACTGCAGCGGCAACACGGACCTCGCCTGCACCGCCGATGCGAACTGCTCGGGGGTCGGCGCGGGCACCTGCACGGCCGGACGCTTCGACGTCCGCGCCGGCGGGACGGACCCGAGCAACGGCCAGGCGGCCGTGAGCCTCGTCGCACCGCGCGTCCTCCGGGTGCAGCAGCCCTCGGCTGCCAGCAACGACTGGATCTGCGTGCGCATCGAGAGCAACGGCCCCGGCTGGGTCGACTGCAACGGCGGCACCGACTCGACGGTTCGCGCCGTGGTCAACAGCAACGGCGCTGCGGCTCCGCCCGAGCCGAGCTGGGACGACACCTGGCTCTCGGTCGGCGTGGACCCGACGGGGGACGCCACCACGGGCCAGTCGATCCTGCCGGTCCGCGCCAAGCTGATCACGGGTCCGTCGGCCTGCGTGGGCCCGGACAACGCGGCCTGGGACGCCGTGGCCGAGATCCGCTCGTCGCTGACCACGGGCTTCGCGCACTCGATCATCCAGGGCGCGCACAAGTGCCCGTCGGCGGTGGCCGGTCTCGCCAACTGCCCGAACCCGGGTTCGTACACGGTCCCCGGCGGTACCACGAACGCCACGACCTTCCAGAACCTGATGGGCAACCATGCGACCCTCGAGTGCGGCAACTGGCCGAACCAGACCGCCAAGTTCGTCCAGATGCCGATCTTCTTCCTCGACTCGCAGTTCGGCAGCGGCGTGTGCGACCCGACGGGTGGCTCGGCCAACGGCTCGAACTGCGGCGACATCGCGATCGTGGCTCGCGTCCTCGCGAACGCCACGACCGCGGGGCCGTGATCGAGGCCTGACTCCACCGTCGTCCGGTCCGTGACGCGGGCCGGACGGCGCGACCCTGGCGAGGCCCGCGGGAGAGATCCCGCGGGCCTCGCTGCGTTCGGGGGGACACGGTCGGCAGGGCGGCGTGCTTGCGCGGTGCCGGTGCTACGACGACGCAGCGCAACGTCGCGGGACGACGACGCGACGTGGCGCGGGCGTGGCGCGTCAGGACGACGGCGCGGCGAGACGACGGCGCGGCGCGTCGATGGTCGCTCGCCGGGCCCCGGCGGGAGCGAGGGAGACGCGCGCGCGACGCCGCGAGGGAGGCGCCCGCGACGGTGCGCGAACTCGGGATCCTCGAGCGACTTTCGAGCGACGATATCGTGTTGACCACGCCCGCGAGATCGCGTTAAGACGGCGGCAAGTCGGCGGTGCCCATGTCGGGGTCGACCGAAATCCACAACCCACGGAGGGTCCGAAAAATGAAGTCGAAGTTCACCTCGTTCGTCGCCACGGCGGCGGTCCTCGTCTCGGGCACGGTCGCGCTCGCGGGCAACCCGATGCCGAACCCGCCCTTCACCACCGCGCTCTACCCGACGGGTCCCGACGCGAAGGCCCTGCTGAAGACCGAGGCCTCCGTGAACGGTCTCATCAACAAGGCGCTCGGCACCGGTGCGAAGTGCTACCAGAAGGGTGTTTCGAACATCTTCGGCGGCAAGCCGGACGGCACCGCGGCGTGCCTCGGCGGCCTCACCACCCAGACCGGCGCGATCGGCAAGGTCCTGGTCGGCCTCGCGAAGATCGAGGAGAAGGCCCCCGCGGGCTCGACGGCCTGCATCCTGAGCGGCCTGCTCGCCCAGGTGAACAACCTGACGGGACTGATTCCGTCGCTGCTGCCGGTCGCGCTGTGCGAGGGCACGGCGGACATCAACACGAGCCCGCTCGTCGCGAAGATCTGCGGCAGCGTCGCCGGTGGCCCGAGCTGCACGGTCGATGGCGACTGCGCCGCGGGCACCTGCGCCGGCGCGGACTACGGCACGGGCTCGGTGATCCCGACGACCAAGGACAGCCTGAAGACCGAGAGCTCCGCGATCGGCATCGCCTCGAAGGCGGGTGCCGCCGTCGCGAAGTGCATCGACAAGGCGGTCGCCGCCGAGGTCAAGCTGCCCGGCTCGAGCAACGCGGGCCTCTGCATCAACAACGCGAAGCTGAGCGGCCTCACGGCGGTGAACAAGCTCGCCGAGAAGACCGGCCAGCAGCCCACCTGCCTCCTCGGCACGGGTCAGTCGGCGACCCTCATCGCCACGACCAACTCGCTCGCCGACGCGATCCTCTCGATCGGCGACGTGATCTACTGCAACTGATCCGACCCGGATCGATCGCCCCCGGCTCCGGCCGGGGGTCGCTGGAGGGCCCCGGTCGCGAGACCGGGGCCCTTCTTCGCAGGTGGGGCCGAGCCGGCCTCGCCTGCCGTGCGGAGGACTCATGAACGGCTCGAAGCCAGCATCCTCGTCGCTCGATCCGCTGCGCACGGCGGTCCTCGCCGCGCTCGCGGCCGCGATCGTCTCCGCGTGCTCGGGCGGCACCCCGGCACCGCAGTCCGGGCCGGCGACGACGGGCGCCGGAGCTCGCGCGGACGGAAAGCCCGCTGCGGCCGGCGGATCGACCGCTGCCACCGTCGCGGCACGGCCGGCGTCGGGCGCGGCGTCGGGCTCGGGCAACGCGTCCGCGGCCGCCCCCACGGTCGACCCGTCCGTCGCGCTCAAGCCCTCGACGCTCTCGACCACGGCGTCGTCCGAGGACGGCGGCGAGACCGACGCCCCGCTCACCGTCCGCTTCTCGGTCGCGGTGCAGGAGGGGAGCGGTCGCGCGCCCTACCGCCACGTCTGGGACTTCGGCGACGCGACCGACGCGGTCGAGGGTGCTGCACCCACCCACGTCTACCGGCTGCCCGGCAACTTCCGCGCGAGCGTGATGACCGTCGACGCCGACGG
>JAFMJW010000167.1 GCA_017853315.1 Alphaproteobacteria bacterium | reverse complement strand
GCGCAGCCCATCGCGCACGCGCGGTGATGGGGGCCGCGGCGCCCTCCGACGAAGAAGCACCCCGTCTCGACCAGCTCGCCGGTCACGCTGATCTCGCGGGGCGGCACGGGCGTGGGGGAGGGGCGGGGCGCGTCGCCCTCGACGGCGGTCCTCGCGGCCCGCCCCTTCGAGGGGCGCGACGGTGGCGCGGGCTTCGACGCTCCGCCCCGGCCGGCCGCGGTGGAGCCGCGCGCGACCTTTTCCGCCGCTGCCGCCTTCGGCTTCGCGCCGGCCTTTCCGGGGGCGGTCGCGGATGGCGCCTTCTTCGACTTCGCGGCGCCGCCGGCGGGGGCCGCGGTCGCCGCGTCGCGGCCCGCGAGCAGGAGGCTCGCGGCGCAGGCGGCCGCGAACAGGAGGGAGAGCGAGCCGCGAGCGGGTCGCGGCCGGACTGCGCGCGGGGTGGGGATCACTCCTCGAGAATGCCCACCCCGTCGGGGAAGGCCAAGCCCGAGTTCATCGTGATCGGCGACTGCGGCTCGCCGTCCACGAACTCGATCCGACGGAAGGTCCCGGTCCTGCGGCCCGGGCCCACGCTCGTCGGGGTCACGATCACGCCGATGTCGGCGTAGTAAATGGTCCCGGCGGAGTCGACGCCGATGCCGAGCGGCGTGCCGGTGGAGAAGGGCTGCGGGCCCAGCGTCTCGCCGGCCGGCGGTTCCAGCACGCGGCGGACGAAGGTGCCCTCGCGGTCGTACTGGGCGATGACGCCGTTGATGACCGAGGAGACGTAGAGGCCGCCGCCGGGGGCCGGGGCGACCGCGTTCGGCGTCGGAAGGTTCGCGTCGCCGGGAATGAAGAGCGACTTCCGCACCGTCGTCGCGAGCGGGGCGCCGGTCGCGTCGACCTTGCCGCAGCCGTTCGCGGCGTCGTCCCAGGTCGGAAACGGCGGGTCGTAGCGCCAGACGCCGGGCGACACGCGCGCGCTCGTCAGGTAGACGCGGTCCGCCGCGTCGACCCAGATGCCGCCCGCAGTGCCGATCGCGACGTCGATCTTGCAGTACTTCACCTCCCACGAGTCGAAGGGCGGGAACCAGACGATGAGCTGGCCGTTGGCGGGGCCGGTCGCCTCGTCGCCGACGTCGGTCGTCACGAGACGCCCGTCGGAAAGGAAGCCGCAGCCGTAGTTCTCGGCGTTGTCGACCGAGCCCTGGTAGGTCGGCGTGAGCTTGCCGAGCTGCGTCGCCGAGAGGTCGCCGACGCGGTCGCCGTGCAGCTGGAAGAAGCCCCAGCCCTGCGGCGGGTTCGGCTGGTTCGTGTCCTCGCCGGCGATGAAGCGGTGCGATCCGTCGGGCGCGAAGCAGATCTGCGCGTTGATGTCCCGGCCGGTCGGATCGACCGTTCCGTTCTCGGTCTCGTCCGACGCGCTGTGGATCACCACCTGCTTGCGACTGCCGTCGGCGGTGTACGCCCAGAGACGGTTGCCTTCGGCGCCGAACACGATCGTGCCGTCGCCGCGCGGTCCGCCACCCGAGTCGTTGCAGGCGACTGCGCCGAGAGAGGAGAGGACGAGGACGAGGCCGAAGAGCCTCGCGACGGTGCTTCCAGCGACCGAGGGTTCTCTCATGGGCGGGTGAGATCACCGGCCTCGGGGGGCTGTCAACGAAAGAAGGTGCGAACCGAGCGGTCGGGCGCGAGAGTTCCCCAGGCGCCTCGTCGCGCTCCGCGAGGGCGGCTCCGCAGGCTCCTCCCGGCGTGGGCGGGAGCCCGCGCCGCGGCCCGCGACTCCGCCGTCAGGGCGAGTCGAGTCGCGTGCGGACGCGGTCGAGCGCGGCCTCGCGCCGCCGGACGCCGACCTGCGTCGCGACGCGCCGGTAGAGCTCGTCCTTCACGATCGGCTTGGTGAGGAACTCGCTCACGCCGAGCCGCATGCCGGCCGCGCGCGTCTCCATGTCGTCGAGCGCGGTGAGCAGCACGACCGGGATCGCCGCGAGATCGGGCGTGCGGCGCAGGCGCCTGCACACCTCGAGGCCGTCGACCTCGGGCATCATCACGTCGAGCAGGATCACGTCGACCGGAGTCTCGCGCAGCAGGTCGAGGGCTTCGGCGCCGCCCGGCGCCTGCGAGACCTCGTAGCCTTCGCGTCGCAGCAGGTGCGAGATCAGGTCGCGCGCGTCGGCGTCGTCCTCGACGACGAGCACGCGGCCGCGGGGCTCGCGGGACGTCGTCGCGTCGGGCGCGTGCGGGCTCCGGGGCTCGTCGTTCTTCTCGCGGGCGCCGTCGCGCGCGTCGTCGGCGACCGCGCTGCCGTTCGCTCCGTTCACGGGCGTCCTCGGCATCCGGGGCGTCTCCATCGGTCGATCCGCTCGCGGCCGGTCGCGGCGCCTCAGGCGCGCGACCGCCCTCCCGCCGCCGCGTGGGCCGAGCCGTCGCGGGGCGCCGTGTCGTCCGCGCCCGGCAGGTCGCGGACCTTGCGCAACTTCGCGACGAGCGTCGTGCGCTTGAGTCCCAGCAGGCGCGCCGCCGCCTGCTTGTTGCCGCGGGTCCGCTCGAGCGCCTCGGCGATGAGCCGCCCCTCGAACTCCTCGACGACGCGATTCAGGTCGATGCCGTCGGCGCCCAGGACCGGGCGCGGCAGCCGCTTCTCGGACAGGAAGGCCCGCACGTTCGGGGGCAGGTCGTCGGTGCCGATGCGGCTTCCGTCGCACAGGACGACGGCGCGCTCGATCACGTTCTCGAGCTCGCGCACGTTGCCCGGCCAGTCGTACTCCCAGAGATGCACGAGCGCCTCCTCGGCGATCGCGATCGGCCGGGTCCGTCCGGCGTTGTGGCGGGCGAGGAAGTGCTCGACGAGCAGCGGCACGTCGGAGCGCCGCTCGCGCAGCGGCGGCAGCGCGATCGGGATCACCTGCAGGCGGTAGAAGAGGTCCTCGCGGAAGAGGCCGCGGCGCACCTGCTCGCCGAGGTCCTTGTTGGTCGCCGCGATCACGCGCACGTCGACGCGCTGGCTGCGGTCGGAGCCGACGGGCCGGACCTCCTTGTCCTGCAGCACGCGCAGCAGCTTCACCTGCAGGGCGGGGCTCATCTCCGCGATCTCGTCGAGGAAGATGGTGCCGCCGTGGGCCTGGGCGAAGAGGCCGGTGCGGGCGACGGTCGCGCCCGTGAAGGCTCCTCGCTCGTGCCCGAACATCTCGGACTCGAGCAGCTCGGTCGGGATGGCGCCGCAGTTGACGGCGACGAAGGGACGCTCGCGCCTGGGGCCGTTCGCATGGATCGAGCGGGCGAGCACCTCCTTGCCGGTGCCGCTCTCGCCGAGGAGCAGCACGGTGACGTCGCTCGACGAGACCCGGCGCGCGAGGTCCGAGACCTGGCGCACCAGCGTGTGCTCGCCGACGAGTCGTACCGCCTGCTCCCTGTCCTGCATCCGTTCCCCCGCCTCCGCGTCTCTCGCCAGCCGTCGGCCGAGGGTGGAGGGGCCCGGCCGTTGCCGCGCCGCCCTCCCGACCGGGCTGTCTCGTCCACGAGGTGTTTCGGACGCTGGTGCGTCGAGACTTTAGCGAGGGGCGAAAAAACGACGCCCGGCGCGGCCTGCCCGCGATTGCCGCGCCGCGGCACGGCTGGTAGGCGCGACCGATGGCGAGCGAGAAGGGTCCGAGAGGTTCCGCGGGATCGAAGTCCGGGTCGAGGGCGTCCGCGCGCGGCAAGCGCGTCGACGGGCGCGCGCCCGACCGGCCCCGTCCGCTGCGGATCGAGCCGGGCTGGCTCGATCACGCCGAGGGCTCGGCGCTCGTCACCTGCGGCTCGACGCGCGTGCTGTGCGCGGTGAGCGTCGAGGATCGCGTGCCCGAGTTCCTGCGCGGATCGGGTCGCGGCTGGCTCACCGCCGAGTACGCGATGCTGCCGCGCTCGACGCACACGCGCAGCGACCGCGAGTCGGCCAAGGGCAAGATCGGCGGCCGCACGCACGAGATCCAGCGGCTGATCGGCCGCAGCCTGCGTGCGGTGGTCGACCTCGACGCGCTCGGCGAGCGCACGCTGTTCGTCGACTGCGACGTGCTCCAGGCCGACGGCGGCACGCGCACCACCGCGATCAACGGCGCCTGGGTCGCGGTCGCGCAGGCGCTGGGCAAGCTCGTCGACGACGGGGTGCTCGAGCGCAACCCGCTCCGCGAGCCGGTCGCGGCGATCAGCGTCGGGCTCGTCGACGGCGAGCTGCTGGTGGACCTCGCCTACCGCGAGGACAGCCGCGCGGAGGTGGACGCGAACTTCGTCATGACCGGCAGCGGCGGGCTGGTCGAGGTGCAGGGTACGGCCGAGGGCCGGACCTTCGGCCGCCGCGACCTGGACCGCATGCTCGACGCGGCGTGGAAGGCGATCTCCGGCATCCAGCGCCTGCAGAAGGCGGCGCTCTCGGTCGGTCGCGGCTCGTCCGGCGCCGCCGCGGTCGACGGCCGCGGGCGCGCGAAGCGCGCGACGAAGGGCAAGCGGGCGGTCGCGACGAAGCGCGCCGGCGGGCGCACCTCGCGTCGGTGAGCGGCGCCTCGCGCGCGATCGCGCTCGCGTCCCGCAACGCGGGCAAGCTCGCCGAGCTGCGCGCGCTCGCCGGCGGACGGCTCGACCTGGTCGCGATGCCGTCGGACCCGGCCCCGCCCGAGGTCGAGGAGGACGGCGACACCTACGAGGCGAACGCGCTCGCGAAGGCTCGCGCGATCGCACGCCACGTGAAGGGCCCGGCGCTCGCCGACGACTCCGGCCTCGAGGTCGACGCGCTCGGTGGGCGCCCGGGCGTCCGGTCGGCGCGCTACGGCGGCGAGGGGCTCGACGACGCCGGCCGCTGTCGTCGCCTTCTCGACGAGATCGGCGACCGCGCGGACCGGGGTGCCCGCTTCGTCTGCGTGCTCGCGCTCGTCGACGGCGAGCGCGAGGTGCTCGCCCGCGGAGTGCTCGAAGGGGAGATCGCGCGCGCGCCGCGGGGTGCCTCGGGCTTCGGCTACGACCCGGTGTTCGTGGCGGCCGGGCTCGGGGGCCGGACCTTCGCCGAGGCGAGCGCCGAGGAGAAGAACCGGATCTCGCACCGGGCGCGGGCGATGGCGGCCCTGCTCGAGCGGCTCGCCGCCGCGCCGCGTTGACACGGCCGGCCGGAGACCCGTAGGTTCCGGCGACCGGCGCAGCGGCGGCGGGAGCGGTTCTCGGGGCGTAGCGCAGGCTGGTAGCGCACCTGCCTTGGGTGCAGGGGGTCGGAGGTTCAAATCCTCTCGCCCCGACTTGGACCGACTCGTCCGTCCTCGCCCGCCGGGCCGAGCGCCAGTAGCTCAGATGGATAGAGCAACGGCCTTCTAAGCCGTGGGTCAGGGGTTCGAGTCCCTTCTGGCGCGTCTACGGGCGGGGTCGCGCGGTCGCGACCGGGCGAAGCGGGCCCGGGCGCGACCGCGGGTCCACTCGAGCCGCGGCTCCCGCGCGCGTTCGCGTTGACGATCGCGGGACGTAGCGGTACCTCGCCTCTTGTCGTCTCCTGGTGGGTGTAGCTCAGCTGGCAGAGCACCGGATTGTGGCTCCGGGGGTCGAGGGTTCAATCCCCTTCACTCACCCCTGATGGACGAACGGCCCGCCGCTCGGAGAGAGCGGCGGGCCGTGGTGTTTCGGGCGAGGGCGTTGGATCGCGGTCGTCTTCCGCCCGAAGGAGCCGCCGGCTCGCCGGGCAGCGTCGCCGGCTGTCAGCCGCAGCCGTCCGGCAGCGCCCCCTCGTGCGCGAGCAGCCAGCGCTTGCGCTCGAGCCCGCCGCCGTAACCTCCGAGCCCGCCGCCCGACGCGATCACGCGGTGGCAGGGCACGATGACGCAGACCGGGTTCGCCCCGTTGGCGAGCCCGACGGCCCGCACGGCGCGCGGGTTCCCGATGCGACGCGCGACGTCCGCGTAGGAGGCGGTGCGGCCGGGGCCGATCCGCCGGAGCGCCTTCCAGACCGAGCGCTGGAACGGGGTACCGCCCGTGTCGACCTCGATCGCGTCGAGCGCCGCGAGGTCGCCCGCGAAGTAGTCGCGCAGCCGGCGGGCGGGGTCGCCGGTCGCTCGCGCCGCCCGCCACGCGGCCGGGTCGGTCCCGGTGCGATCGGCGAGCCGCGGGCGCAGCCGCTCCCACGCGTCGCCGAAGGTCAGCGCTGCGACCCGGGGGCGTGGCCCCTCGGTGGTCGCGAGCACGAGCGGGCCGATCGGGGAGGCGATCTCGGCGACCAGGAGCGACATGGTGCGCTCCTACACGGGTGCCGGATCTCGGTCACGTGCCTCGATCGGCTGCGTCCCGCGGTGCGGTTGCGCGGCCCCGCGTGCGCCCGTCCCGACTGGCAGCCCCCGGTTGGCGGCCGGCGATCGATCCCGTTAAGCCGCAGGACATGAGCAACCCACGCGTCTTCTTCGACATCTCGATCGGTGGCCAGCCCGCCGGCCGCCTCGTCTTCGAGCTCTTCGCCGACTCCGTCCCGAACACGGCCGAGAACTTCCGCGCGCTGTGCACGGGCGAGAAGGGCATGGGCAAGCAGGGCAAGGCGCTGCACTACAAGGGCAGCCGCTTCCACCGCATCATCCCGGAGTTCATGTGCCAGGGCGGCGACTTCACCCGCGGCAACGGCACCGGCGGCGAGTCGATCTACGGCGAGAAGTTCAAGGACGAGAACTTCGTCCACAAGCACACGACCAAGGGCCTGCTCTCGATGGCGAACGCCGGCCCGAACACGAACGGGTCGCAGTTCTTCATCACGACCGTCGTGACGCCGTGGCTCGACGGCAAGCACTGCGTGTTCGGCAAGGTCGTCGAGGGCATGGACGTGCTCGACGCGATGGAGCGTTGCGGCACGCGCTCGGGCGACACCTCGAAGCCGGTCGTGATCGAGGACTGCGGGCAGGCCTGACGGCCGCTCGCGCGGCGGCGCGGGCGCTCGGCCCGCGTCTTGCCGCGCCTGCGCCTCGCCGGTAGAGCGACCCCGTGGGACGCCTCCGCCGTGCGATCGCGCGCGCGATCGACCCCGAGCCCCGGGCTCCCCGAGGGGCCGGCATCGACTTCGAGCAGGCGGAGCGGTCGCTGCTCGACCTGCCGCGCCTGCGCGCCGTCGCGGCCGCGCACCGCGAGGGCTGGGCGACCGCCGAGCCGTTTCCGCACGCGGTGATCGACGGGCTGTTCGACGACGCCGTCCTCCAGCGCGTGCTCGACGAGTTCTCGACCGAGCGGGTGGGCTCGATCGTCGAGAACCTCCCGGGGCACGTCGCCTCCAAGCGCTCGCTGCGCGACGAGCCCGGACGGGTCGGCTTCTCGACCTTCGTGCGCTTCTTCCTGTCGCACCTGAACTCGATCTTCTTCATCGAGTTCCTGCGCGAGCTGACGGGAATCCCGGACCTCGTGTCCGACCCCTGGTTCGACGGAGCGGGGCTCCACGAGACGCTCCCGGGCGGCTTCCTCGACGTCCACGCCGACTTCAACTTCCACGGCGCGTGGTTTCTCGACCGTCGCCTGAACGTGCTCGTCTACCTGAACCACGGCTGGCAGGAGGAGTGGGGCGGCTGCCTCGAGCTCTGGGACCGCGACCTCTCGCGCTGCGTCACGAAGGTCGTGCCGACGTTCAACCGCACCGTGATCTTCGGCACGACCGACGTCTCGTTCCACGGCCATCCCGAGCCGGTGCGCTGCCCGGCCGGGACGACCCGGAAGTCGGTCGCGATGTACTACTTCTCGAACGGCCGCCCCGACGCCGAGCGCAGCGAGCGCCACACGACGCTGTGGCG
>JAFMJW010000166.1 GCA_017853315.1 Alphaproteobacteria bacterium | reverse complement strand
AGCGGCCAGCCCCGGTTCAGCAGGTCGGCGAGCGTCGGCTCGGGGGCGATCCAGCCCTCCTCGATGCTCGCGGTGAGCGTGGTTCCCCTGCTCCATTGCAGGACCGCGCGTCGGATGTCGTCCATCGTCTCCATTTTCCTTCGCTTCTTCCTTCGGTTCCCGGTGACCGGCCCCGCCGGCCCCGTCGCAATGGACGCCGGATCCCCGCCGGGTATTCGGAGGATGCCCGAAAATCGGCCCCCGCGGCGCGATTCCGTGTCCACGGGCGTTTGTCGGCCCGCGACTTGGCTCCGGCAACCCCCCGGGGCTAATCCACCGGCATGAGCACCCGACGGATCGCCGCGAGCCTGCCCGCCCCGCCCGACCTCCCCGCCTGCCAGCACGTGGCGCGGCTCGCCGAGGATCTCGGCTACGAGAGCCTGTGGATCGCCGACGTCGGCGGCCCCGACCCCTTCGTCGTCGCGGCGGCCGCGGCCGCGGTGACCTCCCGGGTCCGGATCGGGACGGCCGTCATCCCGGCCTACACCCGTACGCCGCCGGTGATCGCGGGGGCGGCGGCCTCCTGCAACGAGCTCGCCCCCGGGCGCTTCGTGCTCGGCATCGGTGCTTCGAGCGAGAACATCGTGCAGGCCTGGAGCGGGATCCCGTTCCGCAGACCGCTCGCGCGGGTCCGCGAGACCGTGACGCTCGTCCGCTCGATCCTCGAAGGCGGCAAGACCTCCTTCGACGGCCGCGCGGTCACGAGCCACGGCTATCGCCTGCTCATGAAGACGCCCTCGCCGCCGATCCCGATCCACGTCGGCGCGCTCATGCCGCCGATGCTGCGGGTCGCCGGCGAAGTCGGCGACGGCGTCACCCTGAACATGATGCCGGTCGAGGCCGTGCCGCGGATGCTCGACATCGCGCGCGCGGCCGCCCGCGACGCCGGGCGCGACCCGGGCGCCCTCGAGGTGGTCGCCCGCTTCCAGGTCTGCGTGACGGACGACAAGTCGCAGGCACGCGCGATCCTGCGGTCGTTCTTCGGTCCGTACTTCGCGACCTCGGTCTACAACCGGTTCGTCTCCTGGTGCGGGTTCGAGGGCGAGGCATCCGAGATCCTGGCCGGCTGGCAGGGCAAGGACCGGGGCCGGGTCGCGGCGGCGGTGACCGACGACATGATCGACCGCATCGCGATCATCGGCAGCGCCGAGGAGTGCCGCGAGCGCATCGCCGCCTTCCGCGACGCCGGCGTGACGACCCCGATGGTGGCGCCGTTCTTCCCCGACGAGGCGGTCACCCGGCGGACCTTCGAGGCGCTCGCGAGCGCGTGAGCGACTCCGCTGGCAGCCCGCGCGGCACGCGCGCACCCGCGCGAGGCGCCCGGGGCAGCGCGAGCGCGGGGGCCGGTTCCCTCGGGTGCCACGCGTCCCGTTTGACTCGCGTCCGACCCCGTGGATCCTGCGGCCCATGGCCATCCACTACGAGAAGTCCGGACACGTCGTCACGATCACGATCGACCGCCCCGAGGCGCGCAACTCGCTCGACCTGGAGCACTTCGGCCAGCTCGCCGACGCCTGGGTCCGCTACCGCGACGACGACGACGCCTTCGTCGCGATCCTGACCGGGGTCGGCGACGTCTACTGCGTCGGCGCGGACCTGAAGAAGTTCATCACGATCGTGACCGAGCAGGCCGACCAGCTCGCGGCCGGCAAGTCCAAGGAGCAGGTCGAGGGCTCGCAGTACACGATGGCCCACAGCCTGATCGCGGTGCTCCGCGACGGCGCGATGCTGCCCGACGGGAGCGAGTTCGCCCTCTACAAGCCGGTGATCGCCGCGATCAACGGCATCTGTGCCGCGGGCGGCATGGAGATGATGTGGAACACCGACCTGCGCGTCGTGTCCGAGGACGCGTGGTTCCAGCTCGCGGAGCCGCGCCGCGGGCTCTTCCCGGGCGGCGGATCGACCGTCCACAGCGCGCGCCAGCTCTCGTGGTGCAACGCGATGGAGGTGCTGCTGCTCGCCGACCGCATCACGCCGGAACGCGCGCTCCAGATGGGGCTCGTGAACGCGATCGTCCCCCGCGACCAGGTGATGGCGAAGGCGCGAGAGTGGGCCGACACGATCTGCCTGAACGGACCGCTCGCGGTGCGCGCCTGCAAGCAGTCGGCGAAGCAGAGCACCTTCCTCGACCTGAAGGCCGCGCTCGTGAACGAGATGAGCTTCTCGTCCTCGGTGTTCATGAGCGAGGACGCGAAGGAGGGAATCGCGGCCTTCAAGGAGAAGCGCGCGCCGAACTGGAAGGGGCGCTGACCGGGGTCGGGACGCGACGGAGCCGGGCGCGCGCGAAGGCCGCTGCGCCCTCTCACGCGTCGCGAGCGGGCCGGGGGTGCGAGTCGCGTCCCGAGCCGCGTTGACAGGCGTCCACGCTCGCCCCTAGACGAAGGCGTCATGCGCATCCGCATCCGACGCAGGGAGTTCCTGAAAGTCGCCGGCGCGGGAGGGCTCGCCCTCTGGGCGCCGTCGCTCGCGGGCTGCGGCACGACCGCGAGCGGGCCGGGGCCGCTCCCCGTCCGCTCGTTCCTCGACGACGCGGAGCGCGCGACGCTCACCGCGCTCGCCGCGGCCGTCGTGCCCGAGGACGACACGGTCGGAGCGGTCGGCGCGGGCGCGGTCGACTACGTCGACCGCCTGCTCGCCTCGCTCGACGGACCTTCGCCCGACCTGCTGCGGGGCGGCCCGTTCAGCGGACGCGAGCCCTGGCCCGACCCGCGCACCGGCGAAGCGGGCTCCGAGTTCCCCGACGACGACTTCGTGGAGGTCGTCGTGCCGTCGAGACTGCAGGAGATCGCGGCACGGATCGAACTCCTCGGCTCCGACGCCGTCGAGAACGGCTCGATCAACGCGCCGATCGTGCCGAAGACCCGGGGACTGCGCGCGCTCTACCGCGACGGTCTCGCCGACCTCGAGCGCCTCGCCCGGGATCGCGGGGCGGCGGACTTCGCCTCGCTCGACGAGCCGGCGCGACTCTCGGCGTTCGACGCGAGCGACGGCGAGTTCCGGCAGGCGGTGCTGAACCACCTCGCCGAAGGCCTGTTCTGCGCACCCGAGTACGGCGGCAACCGCGACGGAGTCGCGTGGCGCGACTTCCACTGGGACGGCGACAGCCAGCCGCTCGGCCACACGCTCTTCGATCCCGCGACCGGCGCCGTCTTCGACCGTCCCGACCGCCCGAACCAGTCGCTCGACCCGGCGCTGCCGAACGACGGCCTCGAGCCCGACGTCGAGCGCTTCGTCGCGGCGACCGTGCTCGGGCTCGGCGGGAAGAGGTTCTTCTGATGGCCCGGCTTCCCTCGCGCGTGCCGCACGTGCTCGGCGACACCTCGCTCGACCGCTTCGACGCGGTGATCGTCGGCAGCGGCGCGGGCGGAGGGATCGCGGCCCGCGTGCTCGCGACCAACGGGCTCAAGGTCTGCGTCCTCGAAGCCGGCCCGAACTGGTTCCCCGGGCTCGACGACCCGGCCCCCGGCAACCCGCGCCCGATCTTCGCGAACGACGAGATCAAGACGAGCGTGCGCGGCTTCTTCTCCTGGCAGGCCCGGGTCGAGCCGCGGAGCTTCCGGGCGTCGGAGGCCGACGGCCCGCGGGGGTACGTCGGCAGCGTGAACGACCTGCCTCGCACGGTGGGCGGCGGCTGGGTCATCGCCGACATGAAGTCGCCGCGCTTCGCCGAGTTCGACTTCCGCATGCACTCGGAGCTCGGCGACGTCCCCGGCGCGAGCTTCGCCGACTGGCCGCTCGACTACGACGAGCTCGAGCCGTTCTACGCGGCGACCGAGCGCCTGGTCGGCGTGCAGGGCGAGGTCGGGGCCGATCCGTTCGCCGCCCGGCGCTCGGGGCCGTACCCGATGCCGGTCGGCGCACCGATGTACGTGTCGCAGCTCCTCTCGGAGGGCGCGCGGAGGCTCGGCCTCCATCCCTTTCCCTACCCCGCCGCGGTGAACTCGATTCCGCGCGACGGCCGTCCCGCCTGCAACGACTGCGGCTTCTGCTCGGGTTACGGCTGCCCGGTGAACGCGAAGGGCTCGGTCGCCCCGCTGCGCGCGGCCCTCTTGACCGGCAACGTGCAGCTGCGCTCGGAGTGCAAGGCGACCCGGCTCGAGACCGACGCGAGCGGGCGCCGGGTGGTCGCGGTGCACTACCTCGACCCGCAGGGACGACCGGCGTCGGTGTCCGGCGACCGCGTGCTGCTCGCGGCGAGCAGCATCGAGTCCGCGCGCCTGTGCCTGCTTTCGGACCCGGGCGGGCCGGGCCTGGGAAACTCGTCGGGCCAGCTCGGCCGCAACCTCATGTTCCACTTCCAGACGCTCGCGATCGGCATCTACCGCCAGAGCCTGCACGGCGAGCGCGGCAAGTCGGTGAGCGCCGGCTTCTCCGACTTCCGCGGCGTCCCGGGCGACCCCGATCGCCCGCTCGGCGGCATCGTCGAGTTCGGCACGAACTCCGAGAAGATCGCCGAGGCGAAGAACTACCTGCTCGACACCGGCCAGCGCGGCGCCTCGCTCAAGAGTTTCCTGCGCTCGAGTCCGTTCGGCGCCCACATCGCCGTCATGACGATGCAGGGAGAGGACGCGCCGCAGCCGACGAACCGGGTCGATCTCGACCCCGACCTGCGCGACGTCGACGGCCTGCCGGTGTCGCGCGTCACCTACCAGCCGCACGCGATGGAACTCGCGGCGAGCCGCTTCTACGCCCCGAAGCTGATCGATCTCCACGGCGCCGCCGGGGCGCAGTTCGCCTTCGTCGCGCCGCGCTACGACGGGCAGCCCGCGCCCCGGACCCGCCACGTGCTCGGCACCGCGCGCATGGGCGACGACCCGCGCACCTCGGTCGTCGACCGGTGGCAGAAGTTCCACGACCTCGACAACCTCTGGCAGGTCGACGGCGGCGTCCTGCCCACGGGCTCCGGCTACAACCCGACGCTCACGCTGCAGGCGCTCGCGTTGCGGGCCGCGGGCGCGATCGTCGACCCGTCGCGTCCCGAGGCGGTCGTCGAAAAGCCCGCCTGAGGACGGCGGTCGGGCACCGATCTCGCCGGGGTGGGATGCTCCGCGCGGCGCGCGCCTCCGCGGCGGCTCAGGGCGGCGAGAAGAAGTATTCCGGGTAGTCGCGCCACTTCGCGAGGAAGTAGCGCTCGTTGCGCGCGCGCACGGCGTCGTAGGAGCCGAGCGAGCCGGTGGTCGCGTGCGGCCGGTGGCCGAGCGCCATCGCCGGGCAGTAGGCGATGCGGTAGCCGGCGGCCTTCACCTGGAACGAGAGGTCGGTGTCCTCGAAGCAGGTCGGGTCGTAGAACTCGTCGAAGCCGCGGGTGCGCGAGAGCACGCGGCGCGGCACGACGAAGCCGGAGGTCGCGAGGTAGGCCACGTCGTCGCGGAACGGCCGTCCCGCGTGCGCGCCGCCCATCGCGCGCTCGGGGTAGTCGTCGACGATCGGCCCCCCGCCGGTGCCCGGCGCGAACCATCCCGCGTTCCACGCGACCGCGCCGACGTCGCGGTGGGCCGCGAGGACCGCGAGGGCCGGGTCGAGCCAGCCGTCCCGCTCGGCCCACTGGTCGCTGTCGAGGAAGACCACGACCTCGCCCGAGGTCTCGCGCACGCCCAGGTTGCGACCCGACGAGCATCCGTTGCGCACGTTGCGCAGCAGCCGGATCCCGCCCGGCCGCTCGAGCGATCGCAGCAGCTCGACCGAGCCGTCGCGGCTTCCGTTGTCGACCACGACGATCTCGTAGCCGGCGTCGCCGCGGTGGCGCAGCAGCGACTCGACGCACTTCCCGATGACGTCCTCGTTGTCGTAGCAGAGGACGATCACGCTGATCGTCGGCCGCGCCACGGTTTCCGCGAGCGCCGCGGCCCGGACCTCCCAGGTGTTGCGGCCGAGGAAGGCCTCGATCTCCGCGGCCGGCACCGGCGTCGCGCAGGCGCGCTCGACCGCGGCCACGGTCGCTTCCGCGTCCGCCGCCGCGAACACGTGCGGAAGCCCCGCGAGCTCGGGCATCGGCGTCGCGACGACCGGCCGGTTCATCGCGAGGTACTCGAAGACCTTGAGCGGGCTCACCGCGTCGACCACCGGGCCCGGGGTGAAGGGGATGAGACAGGCGTCGGCCGCCGCGTAGTAGGCCGGCAGGTCGGACTGCGGCTTCAGGCCGAGAAAGCGCACGTTGTCGGGAAGCCCGGGCGGACGCTCCGCCGGCGGGTCTCCGACGAGCGCGATCCGCCATCCGGGCCGGGCCGCGGCCGTGCCGATCACGATGCCCCAGTCGAACCAGTCGCCCCAGAGCGAACCGGCGTAGACGAGCGTCCGCTCGCCGCGCTCGAGGTCGGCCGGGATCGCGCGCGCACGCAGCGACTCCGGATCGAAGAGTCGCCGGTCGACCGCGTTGGGAACCAGCGCCACCGGCCGTCCGGCCGACGCGAGCCCGCGCTGCAGGAGCTTCGCCGAGGCGACGAGGTCGTCGGACGACTCGACGAGCTCGCGTTCGACGGACGGGTCGAACCACGTCGCCCACGAGCACGACTCCCAGGCGTCGACCTTGTCGTAGACGACGCGCGCCCCCGCGGCGCGCGCCGCCCGGGCGATCGCGAGCGCCTGCGGATCGGGCACCTCCACGAGCACGTGCACGCGATCGTCGGTCGCGCGCACCCAGTCGACGAGCCCCCGTTCGTCCCACGGCAGGATCTCGAGCCCGGGCACGTCGGGACGGATGCCCAGGTCGACCGACTCGGCGCGCGGAAACCGGGCGGCATAGCCGACGGACACGCCGCGTCGGGCGAGCGCGCGCGCGAGCTGCGCGCTGCGCTGGGCGCCGCCGATGTCGTCGTAGGGCACCACGGCGAGGAGCAGCCAGCGCTCGCCGCGCGCACCGGGCGCGACCGCGGGCACCGAACCTCTCGGCGGTGCGGGCGTCGGTCCGGCGGCCGGTGCGGGTGCCGGGACGTGACCCGTCGTCGGCGCCCCCTCGCGGGTCGGACGCGGCGTCGGCACCGCAGACGCCGGCGCACCGCCCCCGACGAGGCCGCGCCACGCGCCCTGCAGTCGCGCCTTCAGCCGCAGCTTGTCGAGCGTGCGGGTCGCGACCGCGAGCGTGCTCGACGCCGTCCGCGACACCGTCAGCACCTCGGCCTCGATGCCGCCGAGCTGCGACTCGAAGCCCGAGAATCGCTCGCGCAGCGCGCGAACTTCCTCGTCGTTGCGGCGCAGGTCCTCGATCGTCCGACGCTCGCGCTCGAGCTCGCCCGCGAGCGAGCGGGCGCGCGCGGCCGCCTCGGTCGCACCGACGCGCAGGAGGAAGCCCGCGGTGCGGCGGCACATCGCCTCCGGCGAGCGCGTCGCGGCGAGCTCCGCGGCCCGCGTCACGGCCGCGGCCCGGCGCGCCGGGAGGTCGTCGAGGACCTCGCCGATCGCGCGCGCGAGCGCCGGTGCGTGCGACGGGTGCTCGCTCCCGGCGATCTCGCGCAGGCGGTCGGCATCGACGGACCACGGGTCGAGGACGGGGCCGTCGAGCAGCGCGCCCGCGAGCTTCGGAGCCGACTCGCCGGGAGCCGCCGCGGACTCGCCGAGCAGCTCGACCGCGTCCCCGGTCCGCGTCAGCACGACCGGAACACCCGACCCGAGCGCCTCGAGCGCGGCGAGGCTCGATCCCTCGATCACGCTCGGCAGCACGAACGCGTCGGCGGCAGCGAGGATCTCGTGCACGTCGTCGCGCGCGCCGGCGAGCACGACACGGCCGTCGA
>JAFMJW010000165.1 GCA_017853315.1 Alphaproteobacteria bacterium | reverse complement strand
GCCGTCGACGCCGAGGCGATCGCGTCGCGCAGCGAGCCGCGAACGCCGGCCGTGGAGGCGACGCCGGGGGTGCCCGCGTCCCGCGGGGAGTTCGTCGCCGCGCCCGGAGCGGCACGGACGCCGGATTGCGGGGCCGCACCGCAGGCCCCGAGCACGAGCACGGCCGCGATCGCCGCCCTCCCGGCTCGACCCATCGCACGCGGTGGTCGCGGCGCGCGGACGGCGCGCGCCGTCGTCGAACCGGGCGGCCGCATCACGGGCGCGCGAGCACCTGCTCGGCCGCCGCGAGCGCGTCGCCGGTCGTGACCGCACCCATCGCCTCGCCGAGTGCCGCGAGCACGAGCAGCACGTTCTGCGGCGTGCTCGACTCGCCCATGAGCCCGATGCGCCAGACCCGCCCCTTCCAGGGGCCGAGCCCGGCGCCGATCTCGATCCCGTGGCGCTCGAGGAGGCGCGCGCGCACGGCGGCCTCGTCGGTCGCCTCCGGCACGCGCACCGCGTTCAGCATCGGGAGCCGGTGCTGCGCGGCGACCGCCATCTCGAGTCCGAGCGCTTCGAGCCCGGCGACCAGCGCCTCGTGGTTGCGCCGGTGGCGCTCGAAGCGCCGCTCGAGGCCCTCTTCGAGGACGACGCGCAGCGACTCGTGGAGCGCGTAGTTCATCGTGATCGGCGCGGTGTGGTGGTAGACGCGCGAATCGCCCCAGTACTGCTCGAGCAGCGACAGGTCGAGGTACCAGCTCTGCACCGGGCGCGAGCGGCCGCGAATCCGTTCGACCGCCGCGTCCGAGAAGGTGACCGGCGAGAGTCCCGGCGGGCAGGACAGGCACTTCTGCGTGCCGGAGTAGCAGGCGTCGACACCCCAGGCGTCGATCTCGAGCGGCCGCCCGGCGAGCGAGGTGACGGCGTCGACGACGAACAGGGCACCGTGCTCGCGCGCGATGCGGCCGATCTCCTCGAGCGGCTGGCAGGCCCCGGTCGAAGTCTCCGCGTGCACGACCGCCGCGAGACGCGCCGGCTTTCCCTGCGAGGCGAGCGTCGCGAGCGCGGACGCGAAGCGCGCCGGCTCGATCACCTCGCCCCACGGCACCTCGATCTGCGTCACCTCCGCGCCCGCGCGGCGCGCGACTTCCGCCATGCGCCCGCCGAACACGCCGGCGACGCCGATCACCGCCGTGTCGCCGGGCTCGAGCAGGTTCACCATGACCGCTTCCATGCCGGCGCTGCCGGTCGCGGACAGGGGAAGCGTCAATCGGTTCTTCGTGCGGAAGACCTCGCGCAGCATCCGCTTCACGCGCTCCATGAGCGCGACGAACTCCGGGTCGAGGTGCCCGACGAGCGGCATCGACATCGCGCGCAGCACGCGCGGGTGGACGTCGCTCGGGCCGGGGCCGAGCAGGATGCGCCTGCCGATCTGCAGCTCGGGTTCCATCTTCCGGTGATCCTTTCGGTGGTCGTCGGGTCGGAGGCCCGCCGGGCCCGCTCAGCGCGCCTCGGCGTCGAGTGCGAGCCGCGCGATCGCGTCGAGGTGGACCCGCAGCCCCCAGCGGTACCCGTCGAGCGGCACCCGCTCGTCGTGCCCGTGGAACATCGACGCGAAGCTCATGCCCTCGGGCAGCATGAGCGGCATGAAGCCGTAACAGCGGGTGCCGAGCCGGGCGTAGAACTTCGCGTCGGTGAACCCCGGGATGAGCCACGGCACCGGGATGCCGGTCGGGTCGTGTCGGCGGATCACGTCGCAGAGCAGCCGGTACTCGGGCGTGTCGCAGGAGGTCGTGACCGGGTCGAGGTCTTCCAGCATCTCGACCTCGAAATCGTCGCCGACGAGCGCGCGAACCTCGCGCACCAGGTCCGCACTCGACTGCCCGGGCACCGTGCGACCGTCGAGCTCGACGGTCGCGACGCCGGGGATCACGTTCGTCTTGTGCCCCGCGCGGATGACGGTCGGCGAGACCGTGTTGCGCAGGATCGCGTCGAGCCCGCCCTTCTGGCCGGGATCGCGCACGCCGAGGTCGAGGATCGTGGTCGAGAGCAGCGGCTGGTTCAGGCCGCGCAGCGCGAGCGCGACCGGGCCGGGCTGGGCCGCCGCGAGCGCCTCGACGAAGCGCATCGACTCGGGCGAGAGGTGGACCGGGAGGCGCGTCGTGCCGAGCTTCGCGACGGCGGAAGCGAGGCGCACCGGCGCGCTGTCGGGGCGGGGCAGGCTGCCGTGGCCGGGCTCGCCGCGGAAGGTGAGGCGCAGCCAGCACACGCCCTTCTCCGCGACCTGGATCGGGTAGTAGCGTACGCCGAGCAGGTGCATCGTGAAGCCGCCGACCTCGTTCAGGCAGATCTCCGCACGGACCAGGTCGGGATGGTTCTCGACCATCCAGCGGGACCCGAGCGTGCAGCCCGCCTCCTCGTCGGCGACGACGAGCATGACCACGTCGCGACGCGGCCGCACGCCCGCGCGGGCCATGGCGAGCATCGCGGCGAGGTCCATCGCGATCTTGCCCTTCATGTCGACGGCACCGCGGCCCCAGACGCAGCCGTCGGCGATCTCGCCGCCGAAGGGGTCGCGCCGCCAGCTCTCGGCCTCGGCCTCGACGACGTCGGCGTGGGAGGCGAGCAGGAGCGGTCCCTCGGGGCCGTGGCCGGCGATCCGGCAGACGAGGTTCGAGCGCCCCGGTGCGACCTCGAACACCTGAGGCTCGAGCCCGGCCGCGCGCAGCGCGCCGGCCACGTGGTCGATCACCACCGCCTCGTTGCCGGGCGGGTTCACCGTGCGCATCCGCAGCATCGCCTGCAGGTGCGCGACGGCCTCGGAAACCCAGGCGTCGCTCGCCTGGGCGAGCAGCGAGCGGCCCGCGACGGACGAGTCTCCCGGGGCGCTCGACGTGCTCGCGGGCTCCGCCATGCGTTCCCGCTTAGCAGACCCGACCCGCCCCTCCGCAACGAGCGGGCGGCGGGCTCGGTGACTCAGCCGAGCGGCGAGAGAGCGGAGAACAGCCGGGCGAGCCCGCGCCGCAGCATCGTGCGCGCCGCGAAGCGCTCGGCATCGACGGTGACGCGCACCGCCGGCCAGGTTCCCTGCACCGAGAAGGGCAGGGTGAGGCTCCCGTCGTCGTTCACGAGACTCGCGCCACCGGGCAGGAGCGCCACGATCTCGCGCGCCGCCGCGGGCGCGACCCGGAGATCGCCCTGGAAGCGGACGTCGCCGCCGCCTGCGACCGCGAGTCGGCCGGTCGCGCCGAAGTCGCCCGACTGCGCCTCCATCGCGGCGCTCGAAATCCGGGATCCGGAGACCTCGACGGGGCCGCCGATGCGGTCGAAGGAGGTGTCGGCCGAAGCGAGCATCGTCGCGAGGCCGGCCGGCGCTGCGGCCGTGCCCTCGGCGCCGAGCAGCGGCACGAGGATCTCGCGCACCACGTTGCGGCCCGCGATCGAGCCGGAGACCACGCGCAGGTCGCCCCGGCCCTCGGCGCCACCGGCGATCTCCGCCCAGCCGTCGCCGGTCCCGGCGAGGCTGCCGTCGAAGGACAGTCCGCCGCGCACCGTCTGCCCGACGGGCAGGTTGCGCAGCGCGACGCCGTCGAGGGCGACTCGCGAGAAACGGTAGGCGGGCTTCCGGCCGGCGCCCCACGGCCCGACGTCGCCCTCGAAGGAGGCGTTGCGCCGGGTCGACTCGAGGCCGCCGCGGGCGACGACGTGGGTCGGACCCGCGCTCGCGAGACCGTTCAGCCGGGCGTCGACCGACGCCATCCGGAGTTCGCGCCGCTCGCCCGCGGAGCGGTCGACGAGGCTCACGGTGCCGTTGTCGACCTCGACGCGGTCGATCGCCTTGCGCCGAGCACGGGAGAAGAGGTCGTCGGTGCTGCGCGACGTCGGCAGGACCCCGTCGACGTTCAGCCGTCCGTCGGGATCGCGCACGATGTGGATCGTCGGGTCGTGGAGCACGAGCGAGCCCTCGAGGTCCCCGCGCACGAGCGAAGCGAGGTTCACCGACCAGCGCGCACGCGGCACCGTCACCATCGCGGGGCCGCCGGTGGGGTCGGCGATCGAGAGGCCCGCGACGTCGACTCCGGGCCCGCCGCGAAGAGCGAGGCTCACGTCCTGGACCGACGCCTTGCCGCCCATCGCGTCCCGGAGCGCGGCGGCCATGCGCTCCTCGACGCGTCCGGAGACGGCGCGCGCGGCGAGGAGGGCGGCGACGAGGCCGCCCAGGACGACCGCGAGGGAGGCGGCGATCCGCCACGCCCAGGTGCGGCTCGCCGACTCGGCCCCGACGCCGCTTCGACGCGCGAGCACGAGCTCGACCGCGCAGTCGTCGCAGAAGGCCACGTGCCGCTCGAAGGCTTCCTCGGCGCTCCCGGAGAGGCTGCCCTCGAGGTAGCTCGCGAAGGCGTATTCGGCCGGGTGGTCGCCCTCGGCCGCCTGCCCCTCGAACGCGCGCCGCACCATCCGGCGGACCTCGGCCTCGCCGGGTCCCCCGTTCTTCGCCGCGCGTCCCGGGAATCGCAGGAGGGCCATCAGACCTCCCCCCCGAACCGGGACGCGGCGATGCGGCGCAACTTCTCGTGGAGACGCATCTTGCGGACGTAGGCGGCGTTGGTCGTGATCGAGAGGTTCTGGGCGACTTCCTCGATCGGCAGGCCCTGGAAATAGAACAACTGGACGAACATCCGGTCCTTGCTCGGGAGGTCCTCGATCATCTCGCGCACCCGCGCCGCCCGCATGGCCTCTTCGACCTGCGGCTCGGGGCCCGGCGTACCGTCGGGCCGGGTCTCTCGGATCTTCGTCGCCTCTGCATTTCCGGGATCGTCCAGCGAAATCGTCCGGCCTTCTTTTCGGAGTCGATCGATCGTGAGCCGGTTGGCCACGACCCGGATCCAGCTCGCCAGGGAGCACCCGTTGCGGCCCTGGTACTGGCGCAGCTTGCGGGCGTCCTGGTCGAACAGGGCCAGGAAGACCTCCTGGCTCATGTCCTCGATCTCCTCTTTCCTCGATGGACGGCCGAACTGCTGAAAGATTACGGAGACCCCGTAGGAAACGATCCCGGAGTACTCCTCGACCAGCCGACGCCGCGAACCCGCGTCTCCCCGGATGCAGCCCTGGAGGAGTTCGTGGGTGGGGTCGGGCGAAGCGGGCAGCGCGAGGCCGCCCTCGGCCCTGGTGTCGGCACCGCTCATGGCCGCTGCAAGTGTCTATGGCGCTTGCGTCGAAAGGGCAAGGAATTCCTCCGTCGCCGCAGCACCACGGGTGGAGAAGGAAAGACGCGCGGGAGGCGTCGTTTCTGACGGTGTTTCCGATCGCCTGGATCGCGGCGGCCTGGCTGCTCGTGGCCGCCTGGGGCGTCACCTGGTCGACGGCCTACCGGGTCGGCCGCGCCGACGGCCGGCTCGCACGCGGGGCGATGCGCGCATCCCGGGACGACCGCCCGGGCGCCCCGGGCTCAGGCGATCGGCCGGAAAGCCTTCCCCGTGCCCTCGATCCCGGGGCCCGGGAGGACCATGCGGCGCGACGGATCCTCGACGGCGTGCCCGACGACCCGGGAGCGGGTTCCCTCGCTTCCGACGATGCCGATCGCCCGCTCGGCTTCCCGCTCCGGAACGACGATGCAGAAGCCGATCCCCATGTTGAACGTCGTGTACATCTCGGCGGCCTCGATCCCGCCGCGCTCGGCGAGCATCCGGAAGACGGGCGGCGGCTCGGGTAGCGAGTCGAGCCGGAAGCCGATCCCGGGCGCGTCGACGCGCAGCAGGTTCAGCAGGCCGTCGCCGGTCACGTGCGCGAGCCCGCGGACGTCGAGGCCCGCGTCGAGCAGCGCCATGACCTCGCGCACGTAGATGCGCGTCGGGCGCAGGAGCTCCTCGCCGATCGTCGCCCCGCCGAGCTCGGGCGGCTTCGACGCGAGCAGCTCGGGCGACTCGCCGGGGGCGAGCAGCCGGCGCGCGAGCGTGAGCCCGTTCGAGTGCAGCCCCGCCGAGTCGAGCCCGATCACGACGTCGCCCGCACGGATCGAGCGGCCGAGGATCATGCGGTCGAGCGAGACCACGCCGACCGCGGCCGCGACCAGGTCGAAGCCCTCGCGCCCGTCGGGGCCGTGCGGGCGCAGGAGCTCGCGGACCTGCGCGATCTCGCCGCCGGGGATGCTGACGCGCGCCTGGCGTGCACCCTCGGCGAGGCCGATCGCGAGCTGCTCGATGAGTTCGGCGTCGACCGCCGGGATCGCCACGTAGTCGACCAGCGCGATCGGCTCGGCGCCGACGCACAGCACGTCGTTCACGTTCATCGCGACGACGTCGATCCCGATCGTGTCGTAGCGGCGCAGCGCGTCGGCGACGAGCACCTTCGTGCCGACGCCGTCGGTGCTGAGCGCGAGGCCCATCCCCTGCCCGAGGTCGAGGACGTTCGCGAAGAAGCCGTTCGGCAGGACCGGGCGACCGCGGCGCGGGTAGTCGTTGGTGGCGGCGAGCCGACCGAGGAGGCGGCCGAGGCCGCCCTCGAGCCGCGCCACGTCGACGCCCGACTCCGCGTAGCTCGCGCCGCGTGCCTTCGTGCTCAAGCGTTCACCCCTTCCCCGGACCCGGCGGGCACCGGAAGCGGCGCCGCACGCAATGCATCGTCCAAGTCCGGCGGATGTTCAACCGGGGCCCGCGCGGAGCGACGGCGCCGATCGCCGTGCCGCGGGGCGCCGGGGCGTCACTCGACCGCGCCGGCCTCCCGCAACGCCTCCACCTCGTCCATCCCGTAGCCCGCGACCTCCGTCAGGACCTCGGTCGTGTGCTCGCCGAGCAGGGGGCCCGGCGCGAGCACGTCGCTGCCGAGCTCGCCGCGCACGAAGGGGATGCCGTCGACCACCCGCTCGACGCCGTCGGGTCCGGCGGGTGCACGCGCGAACCCTCGCCAGGCGAGCTGCGGGTCCGCCGCGAGATCCTCCCCGTCGGCGACGACGGCGGCCGGCACGCCGACCGCCTGCAGGCGCTCGACGACGTCGCCCGCGCGGCGGGCGCGCGTCCAGTCGGCGATCCGGTCCTCGATCGACGCCGCCTCGGCGAGCCTCACGCGGAGGCTCGCGAGCGCGGGCGCGAGCGCCCAGGCGCAGCCGTCCTCCGAGAGTACGGTCGCGAGCGCCCGCCACGCGTCGTCGTCCCCGACCGCGATCGCGACCCACCGGTCGTCGTCGCGCCGGCCGCCCGCGCGATCCTCGGCGGCGCATCGGAAGATCCCGTGCGGCACCGACGGTCCCTCCTGCGACGCGTTGCCCGGCGGCTCGATCGCCACGCCGCGAAGCGCGTCGATCGCGCACGGACCGAGCAGGAACGCGAGCGTCTCGTACTGGCCCAGGTCCACCATCTGGCCGCGACCGGTTCGGCGCCGGTGGTCGAGCGCGACCAGCGTCGCGAACGCGGCCATCATCCCGCCCGCCATGTCCGACCACGAGTAGCCCCAGCCCGCCGGACGTCGGCCCGGGAGCCGCATCAGGTAGGGGTAGCCGACGAGCGCCTGCAGGGTCGGGCCGTAGCTCACGTGGTCGCGCCACGGCCCGCTGCGGCCGAAGCCCGACATGCCGACCGAGATCACGTCGGGGCGCAGCCGGCGCAGGCTCTCGTGGTCGAGGCCGAGGTTGCCCATCACGCGCGCGGAGAAGTTGTCGATCACGACGTCGCTCTTCGCGGCGAGCCGCCGCGCCGCCTCGAGCCCGCCGGGCTTCGAGAGGTCGAGCACGACGCTCTGCTTGCCGCGGTTCAGGTTGCCGGACAGCCCGCCGCGACGGTCGCCGAAGTCCGATGCGGCGCG
>JAFMJW010000164.1 GCA_017853315.1 Alphaproteobacteria bacterium | reverse complement strand
CGCCGGCACGTCGGGCGAGAGGATGCGGTTGCCGCCGCAGCGCTCGACGGGGTCGAGGCGCATCTCGACGGCCGCGATCGCCTCGGCGACCGCGTCGCAGTCGACCGCGGCCATCGCCTCGCCCGAGGGCGCCGGCGGGGTCGCGGTCGTACCGAGTCCCGCGAGCGGGATCCCGAGCAGGTCGTCGCAGGCCGCCTCGAGGGCGTCGGCATGGTCGGCGAAGCCGCTCGTCTCGGTCTCGTAGGTCGTCTGCGCGCGCCAGTGCAGGTGCACGGCTTTCACGAGCCCGATCGCGGGGACCGTGCGGCCCCCCGCCACGCCGCCGTCGACGAGCAGGGCGAAGGAGCGGTTCGTGACCCCGGAGTTCACGTGCACGCCGCCCGCGTCCTCCTCCGAGCAGTGGTAGAGCGGGTCGTCGATGCTGCCGGGATCGCCCGCGCACCCGGGGTTCCAGAGGTCGCGGAACGCGCCGCCCACTCCGCCCGCGTCCTCGCCGAAGAGCCAGCGGAGCGAGACGTCGACGGGATCCTTGCGCAGGACGACCGAGACCGCGCCCGAGGCGAGCGCCGTGCGGAGCTTCGACCCGGTGTCGAGCGGGACCAGCACCGCGGGGACGACGATCGACGCATCGGTCCCGCCCATCGCGCT
The DNA here is from genome assembly GCA_017853315.1 of Alphaproteobacteria bacterium. Classification (GTDB taxonomy): domain Bacteria; phylum Desulfobacterota; class Binatia; order UBA12015; family UBA12015; genus REEB422. The sequence goes on along the minus strand of JAFMJW010000164.1, from coordinate 7,133 downwards.
GCCGGGGACCGTGTCCGGATCGTTGTCGGCGACGACGACCCCGATCGCGCCCGCGTCCTGCGCGTTCTTCACCTTGGTCACGAAGCTGCAACCGCCGCGGTCGACGAGCGCGATGCGTCCGCCGACCGCGCTGCCGTTGGAGACCGGCTGGCAGGCGTCCGTGGTCGTGCCGACGCCGTCGACGGCGGCCGCGAGAAGGCCGGGCAGGCCCGACGCGTCGAGCGAAGGCCCGAACACCGCGGGGCCGGCGACGTAGGTGCCCGCGACGCCCGCGGGCGCGGTGACGACCACCTCCGCCGGGTGCGTCGACGCCATGTACGCGCTGCACGCGCCGGCCGTCCGGGGCGTATCGGGGAAGTCGCTCGCCATGCCGTTCAGCAGGTCGATCGTCTCGCCCCAGATGTCCGCGTACGACTCGTTCAGCGCACCCGACTGCCAGAGGTACACGAGCGGGTTCGCCCGCTCGCCGAAGGCATGGGCCCACTCGTGGGCGACGACGTCGTCGGAGCCGAGCCCGATGCAGAAGTTGGTCGCGGTCCCGTCCCACCAGGCATTCGGGCACTTGCCGATCACCGGCCCCTCGACGACCGGCATCGCGGCACCGAGCCCGTCCCAGGAGTCGAGACCGAACACGTTCGCGAAGAAGCGGTAGGTGTCCTCGGTCGAAGTCATGAGCCGCTGCTTGTCGCCGTCGAGCAAGCCGGGAAACGGCTGGGTCTCGTCCCAGATCGGCTCGTTGGCCGTGCTCCCGACGTGGAGGCGGCGGAACAGGGCGTCGTGCACGCCCGACCAGCGCTCCACCACCTTGCCCGCGTGCGCGTCCACGAACACGAACTCCCGCACCCCCGGACCTCTCACCTCCACCAGCCACGCGAGGTGTGCCGTCCCCCGGCGCCCGCGCACCATCCCGTCGTCGTACACCCACAGCTTCGCGCCCGTCGCCTCCAGCGCCGGGCCCACCACCGCCGCACCCCCGCCCTTCTCCTCGCTCCCGGGCGGCTCCGACAGCACCGCGTCCACCGCGATCCGTCCCGCGCGCTCCGCGCTCACCCGCGCGCGCACGTCCACCTCGATCCCCGGCACGATCCGCCCGTTCGCCGACCGAACCTCGCCCCCGCGCCCCACGTGCACGTCGAGCACGCCGCCGTACACCTCCACGCCCTCCACCTGCTGGCGGTAGCGCCGGTGCGTCATCCCGAGCCCGTCGACGCGCGCCTCGCCCGCCGAAAGCTCCCGGCTCGCGTCGCCCACGCCGAACGCCGCCGCGTGCCGCGCCACGAACGCGTCCGCCGTCGCAGCAGGCGTCCCGCCCGCCGGGCCCTTCGGCCCGCGGCCGGCCGCAAACCGCATCGAGCGCGCCGCTCCCGTGCCGCGGTCCAACGTCACCCGCGCGCCCGCGTCCCGCTCCAGCGCCGCCTGCGCCGCCCTCATCCCCGACGCCGTCGGCGGCGCCGACGCCACCGCCGGGAGGGACGAGGCGACGAGCAGGAGGGCCGCGGTCGCGGCCCGGACGAGGTCCGAACGCGAGCCGGTGAGTGCCGGGGAACGCATGGCGCCCCGAGCGTGCCCGCCGGGGGCGAGGTGGTCAATGCGCGATTCGGGTCCCGCCGACGCCGCTCGCGAGCGGGCCGGCGGAAACGATCGTCAGGACCGGCAGGAGAGCTTGCCGCTCGAGTTCGAGCTGCAGGTCGAGATCGAGCCGGTCCAAGCGCGACTCGAACGCGAGACCCCGAGCGAGACGGCTGCGGTCGGCGCCGCGGTGAACGACCGCTTCTTCATCGTGAGCGTGAGCTTCCAGACGCCGGGCGTCTTCGACGAGGTCACGAAGACCGCGATCGTCGACTTGTCGGCGCTCTTGCAGGTGATGCGGTTCCCGGCGGGAGACGCGACGCACTCCGAGGCGAGCAGCGAGACCGACTCGGACACCGCACCGCTTCCGTCCGAGAGTTCGAAGATCCACCCCGTCCCGGGGCCGATCACGTCCGCGGGGCTCGTCCCGGTCGTGATGCGAGCGATCGCCTTGCCGGTCGCCCGACCGCCCGAGGCGGGTGCCAGCACCGCGAGATCGATCGCGATCGCGTCCACCCCGACCGAGTCGCAGGCGTAGATCGCGAGGTCGTCGACGTACCAGCCGTCGTTGCCCGTGCAGCCGTCGGTGCCCATCTCGAAGCGCAGGCGGACGACGTCGCCCGGCTTCACGCCGACCGAGGCCAGGTCGACCTGCGAGCGCCCCCAGCTGCCGCCGAGGCTGCCGCCGTCGGTGCCGGTGAAGGCCGACTGGCCGGCGAGCGGGTTCGTGTTGGCGGGGCTGCCCGACGCCGAGCGCAGGGTCGAGTTGTAGGCGTTGAAGCGGAACGCCGACGACGGCACGAGCGAGTACGCGCCGCCGTTCACGCTGATCTTCAGGTTGCCGCCGTCCCAGCCGGTCTCGGTCGCGACGTAGTGGTCGAAGTCGAGCCGGGGCGCCATCGCGAGCCAGGCCGGGATCGCGATCGGGGCGCTCGTGAAGGTCTGCAGGCCCGAGACGTCGCCCGCGCCCGCGTCGCAGCTTCCGCCGCGCGGGTCGGACGCGAAGGCGGCCTTGCCCGCGCGCCCCTCGGGCAGAGACGAGCTCACGCTCCAGGTGATCCCCGGCCAGCCCGCGTAGACGCCGGTCGAGGTCGTCGACCAGCCGGCCGAGCCGGCCTCGAAGCCCTCGGACCAGATCTCGACGGGCGTGGCGCCGTTGTCGGCGCAGCGCGCCGGCGGGTTCGGCGCGAGCATCGGCGCGAAGTTGCAGACCGACTGGATGTCGGCGCGCAGGTCGAGCGCCTCGGTCATCGCCGCGACCGCGTCGCAGTCGGCCTGCGTGATCGTCTCGCCCGAGGGTGCGGGGGGCGTCGCGTCGGTGCCGAGGCCGGCCAGCGGCACGCCGACCAGGTCGGCGCAGGCCGCCTCGAGGGCGTCGGCATGATCGGGGAACTCGGACACCGGCTGCAGGTACTCGACCTGTGCGCGCCAGTGGACGTGCGCGGTCTTGACGAGCCCGATCGCCGGCACGACGTGGCCCTCGAAGGTGCCCCCGTCGACGAGCAGCGCGAAGCCGTGGTTCGGGACGCCGGAGTTCGTGTGGACGCCGCCTCCGTCGCCGGTGCCGCAATAGTAGCGCGCGTCGCCGACCCGCGCGGGGTCGCCCGCGCAGGCCGGGTTCCACAGGTCGCGGATGGCGCCGCCGAAGCCGTCGGCGTCCTCGCCCATGAGCCAGCGCACCGAGTTCTCGCGCGCCTCGTCCCGCAGGGTCGCGACCGGCGAGGACGCGAGCGCGCCGCGCAGCAGGTCGCCCGCCGCCTTCGTGATCCGCACCGACGGGATCGTGACGGTCGCGTCGGTGCCTCCCATGCCGGACCCCTCGGTGGCCGCCGGGTCGTTGTCGGCGACGATGACCGCGAGCGCGCCCGCGTTCTGCGCGTTCTTCACCTTCACCGTGAAGTTGCAGTTGCCGCGGTCGACCAGGGCGATGCGGCCCGAGACCTGCGCCGCGTTGGCGATCGCCTCGCAGGCGTCGCTGGTCGGAGCGGTACCGTCCTCTGCGGCCACCACGACGCCGGTCACGCCGGTCGTGTCGAGTCGCGGCCCGAAGGCGGCCGCACCGCCGAGGTAGGTCCCCGCGATGCCGGCCGGCGAGGCGACGACCACGTCGACCGGGGCTCCGGAGGAGAGGTACGAGGAGCAGAGGTCGTCCGAGCGCTTCGCGGCCGGCGCGTCCGTCCCGTAGCCGTTCAGGAGGTCGATCGTCTCGCCCCAGATGTCCGAGTACGACTCGTTCAGCGCACCCGACTGCCAGAGGTAGATCAGGTCGTCGGTCGCCTGCGTGTAGGCGTGCGCCCACTCGTGGGCGACGACGTCGTCGGCGGTCACGCCGGAGCAGTAGTTGGTCGTCGAACCGTTCCAGTTCGCGTTGGGGCAACTGATCGTGGGGTCGTCGTTCACCGAGGCCATCTGGGCGCCGAAGCCGTCCCAGGAGTCGCGCGCGAAGGCGTTCGCGAAGAAGCGGTAGGCGTCCTCGGACGCGACGAGGATGTTCTGCTGGTCGAGGTTCAGCGCGCCCGGAAAGGCGTCGCCCTCGGCCCAGACCTGCGTGCTCGTGTTTCCCTGGTACAGGCGGCGGAACAGGGCGTCGTGCACGCCCGACCAGCGCTCCACCACCTTGCCCGCGTGCGCGTCCACGAACACGAACTCCCGCACCCCCGGACCTCTCACCTCCACCAGCCACGCGAGGTGTGCCGTCCCCCGGCGCCCGCGCACCATCCCGTCGTCGTACACCCACAGCTTCGCGCCCGTCGCCTCCAGCGCCGGGCCCACCACCGCCGCACCCCCGCCCTTCTCCTCGCTCCCGGGCGGCTCCGACAGCACCGCGTCCACCGCGATCCGTCCCGCGCGCTCCGCGCTCACCCGCGCGCGCACGTCCACCTCGATCCCCGGCACGATCCGCCCGTTCGCCGACCGAACCTCGCCCCCGCGCCCCACGTGCACGTCGAGCACGCCGCCGTACACCTCCACGCCCTCCACCTGCTGGCGGTAGCGCCGGTGCGTCATCCCGAGCCCGTCGACGCGCGCCTCGCCCGCCGAAAGCTCCCGGCTCGCGTCGCCCACGCCGAACGCCGCCGCGTGCCGCGCCACGAACGCGTCCGCCGTCGCAGCAGGCGTCCCGCCCGCCGGGCCCTTCGGCCCGCGGCCGGCCGCAAACCGCATCGAGCGCGCCGCTCCCGTGCCGCGGTCCAACGTCACCCGCGCGCCCGCGTCCCGCTCCAGCGCCGCCTGCGCCGCCCTCATCCCCGACGCCGTCGGCGGCGCCGACGCTTGCGCCTCCGCCGCGGCCGACAGGACCGCGAGCGAGAGCAGCGCCGTCAGCGCGAGGACGCGCGCAGCGGCCGGACGGGCGGGCGACCTGGACGGGACTCGTTCGGGGGTGGGGCGTCGTGCGGGGGCAGTCACGCCCTCATCCCTGCCGTCCGGCCCCCGACGCGTCAATTCGGGGATTTTTCCCCCGTGCCGAGGCGCCTCGCCGCCGCGCGGGCGCAGCGCAGGCCGTCGAGAGCGGCCGACACGATGCCCCCCGCGTAGCCCGCGCCCTCCCCGCAGGGATAGAGGCCGGGGACCTCGGGATGCTCGAGCGACTCGGGGTCCCGGGGCACCCGGACCGGCGAGGAGGTCCGGCTCTCCGGGGCGACCACCACCGCCTCCCCGGTCGCGAAGCCCCGCATCCGCCTGCCGATCCGCGCGAGCCCCTCGCGGAGCAGGGAGGCGACGGGCTCGGGGAGAACCGCGCGCAGGTCGGCCGGCGAGAGGCCCGGTCGGTAGGACGAGCGGGGGAGGTCGGCCGAGGTGCGGCCTGCGCAGAAGTCGGGCAACCGCTGGGCCGGGGCACGCAGCCCGCCGCCGCCCGCGGCGAAGGCGGCGCGCTCGATCGCGGCCTGGAAGGCCGTTCCCGCGAGCTCCTCCTCGGCGGCGAAGGGGGCGAGGTCCTCGTCGCGGATCTCGACGACGATGCCCGAGCTCGCCCAGCGCGAACCGCGGCTCGACGGCGACCAGCCGTTCACCACGATCTCGCCCGGGGCGGTCGCGGCGGGGCAGACGATGCCGCCCGGGCACATGCAGAACGAGAACACGCCGCGCCCGCCCGCGCGCTCGACGATCGAGTAGGCGGCGGGCGGGAGACCCGGGGCGCGGACCGCCGCGTGGTACTGGATCGCGTCGACCATCGCCTGCGGATGCTCGACCCGCACGCCCAGCGCGAAAGGCTTGCGCTCGATGCGGACGCCCGCGCGCCGCAGCAGCAGGTGGACGTCGCGCGCGGAGTGCCCGGTCGCGAGCACGACCGCGCGCGCCCGCACCCGCTCCGCCACCGGGGCGGGTGCGGGATCCGACGCGCCCGGCGTCGAGGGGAGGACCTCGACGCCGGTCACGCCCGATGCGTCCCGCGACAGCCCCACCATGCGCACGCCGAAGCGAACCTCGCCGCCGCACTCGACGATCGAGCGCCGCAGCGCCTCGACGACGCCCGGAAGGCGGTTCGTGCCGACGTGGGGATGCGCGTCGACCAGCACGTCGCGCGGCGCGCCGTGACGGACGAGCGTCTCGAGGACGGAGCGCACGTCGCCTCGCTTGGTCGAGCGCGTGTAGAGCTTGCCGTCGGAGAAGGTCCCCGCCCCGCCCTCGCCGAAGCCGTAGCTGCTGTCGGGGTCGACCACGCCCTCGCGGCAGATCCGCGCGACGTCGTGGCGACGGCCGCGCACGTCGCGGCCGCGCTCGATCACGATCGGCCGCAGGCCCGCCTCGATCAGCCCCAGGGCCGCGAACAGCCCGGCCGGTCCCGAGCCGACGACGACGACCGGCTCGGCACGACCGACGTCGCGGGGCTCGAAGCCGCCGAGCGGCTCGGCCCGCGCCGGCTCGCCGACGAAGACTCGCGCGCGGAGCTCCCAGACCGCGGCGCCGCGGCGCGCGTCGAGCGAGCGGCGCACGACGACGACGCCGGTCACCTCGCCCTCGCGCACCCCGGCCGCGCGCGCGGCCGCCCGCTCGATCGCGCCGGGGGCGTCGATCTCCGCGTGGGGGACGCGCACCCGGACCTCGGCGATCATGCGCCGAGGCTAACCGACGCCGCGCGGGAGCGCTGCCCGCGGGGCCGACCGTCTCGTGCCCGCGGGGTGCGCGCACCGCCGTTCACTGCTTGCGGAACGCGTCCTTCTTCGACAGCAGCGCCGCGAACGGGTTGTTGAACGGCTCGGCCGACTTGCGGGGGGCGCCACCGGTGCGCGGCGCGTCGCCGCTGCGGGGCCGCTCGTGGTCGCGTTCGCGATCCCGGTCGCGCGGACGGTCGCGATCTCCGTCGCGACGATCGCCGCCCCGCGGACGGTCGCGATCCCGGCGCTCGTCCGCGCGCATCCCGCGCGGGGTCGAGGGAGCCGAGGGGTCGGTCGCTCGCGGCGCGCCGCGACCGTCGCGACCATCGCGGCGGTCGCCGTCTCGACCGCGCCGCCCGCGCGCGTCGCGGTCGACGCGCTCCCCGCCGGCCCCGGGCGCACCGGGCGTGCCGGGGGCGACGTCCGCGCGGACGTCGCGGCCGTCGCGCCCGCGGTCGCCGCGGCCGT
>JAFMJW010000163.1 GCA_017853315.1 Alphaproteobacteria bacterium | reverse complement strand
TCGCGCGCGGTCTCCCCGGCGGCCGCCGAGACGATGCCCCGGCCGGGGACTTCAAGGGAGATCTCGGGCATCGGCGGTCCTGGAGGATAGGCACGGGCGGGATTGAACCGCCGACCTCTTCCGTGTCAAGGAAGCGCTCTCCCACTGAGCTACGTGCCTGAATCTGCGGGAAAATCAGCGCTTTCGGGTACCAAGGCACCCCCGGGGTGTCAACCTGCGCCGGTGATCGCGGGCGTCTCCGCCTCGGAACCCGCGTACCGCAGGAAGGTGAGGCGCTGCGCGGCGACGGCCGAGAGCAGCGTCGCAGCGCCGAGCGTCGCGAAGATCGGCTCGTAGGCGCCGGTGCGGTCGCGCAGCCACCCGGCGAGAGGGACCGCGACGGCCTGCAGCCCGACCGAGAACGCGAGCAGGCGTCCGAAGATCGCCGCGTAGTGGGCCCGCCCGAAGCAGTCGGCGACCAGCGTCGCCTGCAAGGTCGCGTTGCCGCCCATCGCGAAGCCGTAGACCGCGACGAAGACCGCGAGCATCCACGGGCCGCGGGTGAGCAGCAGGAGCCCGATGCCGACGCTCTGCAGCACGAAGCAGAGCCCAGCCACCCGGCGCTGGTCGAAGCGGTCGAGGAGCCAGCCGAAGCCGAGCTTGCCGACGACGCCCATGCCGGCCGTCGCACCCAGCATCCAGCTCGCGAGCCGCTCGCCGAGCCCGCGGTCGACCATGAACGTGATCTGGTGCAGCAGGACGACCGCGAGTGCCGCGCCCGAGATCGAGAGCGCGAAGGCGAGCCGCGCGAAATTCGCGCTCGCGAACGCCTCGCGCGGAGACACCGACAGGCGCATCTCGCGCTCGAGGGCGGCCCGCTCGTCCGCGCTCATCCCGGCCGCGGCCCGGCCGCCCTCGGTCTCCATGAGCAGCGCGATCGGGGGCACGAGCACGACCAGCACGATCACGCCGAGCACGCCGAAGGCGCCCCGCCAGCCCAGTCGCTCGATCAGCGCGTGCGTGAGCGGCACGAACACGACGCCGCCCATCGAGATCCCGGCCGTCGCGATCCCGAGCGCGCGGCCGCGGCCGGTCGAGAACCACGACGCGATCGCGGTGTTGCTCGTGATCCCGCCGAGGCACGTCGCCCCGAGCGCGACCAGGAGCCCCATCACGAGGTCGAAGTGCAGCACCCCGCGGGCGGTGCCGAGCAGGGCGAGCCCCCCCGCGAGAACCACCGTACCGAGCAGCTGCACGAAACGCGGCCCGCGGCGCTCGACCAGCCTGCCGACCCACGGCGCGTAGACCGCGCTCATGACCTGCGCGACGGAGTACGCGACGCCGAGCCCGGCCCGGCTCCAGCCCTCGGCCGCGACGATCGTCGCGAGGATCGTCCCGAACGAGTAGAAGACGATGCCGGTGTCGACGAGGTAGCAGAGGAAGGCGACGCCCACGACGACCCAGCCGAAGGAGACACCCGCGCGCTCGACCGCGCGCCGGACGGCGCCCCTTCGCTCAGTTGCCGTAGGGATTGCGGCCCTCGTTCACGTAGACGCTGAAGTTGCGGACCCCGGCCCTCTTCGGAGTCGACGCGAACGTGCGGGTCTCGCCCGAGCCGACGTCCTGCAGTTCGAGCGTCTCCTTCTCGGTGTGACCCGCCGCGCCGGAGACGGTCGTCACCTCGACCTTCACGATCTTCGCGGGCGCCCCGGTGTTGCGGATCGAGCCCATCACCCGAGCCCCGTCGGCCCCGCTCTCGAGGCGCGGGCTCTCGACCACGAAGCGCTCCTCGGTCCGCATCGACAGCCAGACGGCCGCCACCATCCCGGCGAAGGCCGCGAGCGTGAGCCACGTCCCGCGCTTCATCGGGGCACCGCCGAGGCGCCCGCGCGACGGGATCCGTGTCCGAGCCGACGGGTCATCCTGGGCCCCCGGAGGCCGCGAAGCCGGGCAGGAGTCCCCGCTCCCGCGCTCGCGAGACCGCCACGGCCGACTTCGCGTCGATCAGCGAGCCGTCGCGCAGCCAGGCGACGACCTCGTCGACCGGGACCGGCCGCACCTCCGCGATCAGCTCGTCGGCGTCGAGCTTGCCTTCGGCCGCATCGAGCCCTCGCGCGAGGAAGAGGTGGATGCGCTCGGTCGAGTAGCCGGGCACCGGCACGATCTCGCCCAGCGGGAGCATCTCGGTCGCCCGGACCCGCGCCTCCTCGACGAGTTCGCGATGCGCGCAGTCGAGCGGCGACTCGCCCGGGTCGAGCGTGCCGGCCGGGATCTCCCACAGGAAGCCGTCGGCGGCGTGGCGGAACTGCCGGATCATGAGGATCGTGCCGCGGTCGGTGAGCGGCAGGATCGCCGAGGCCCCGGGATGGCGGAGCACGTCGAGGCCGATCTCGCGCCCGTCGGGCAGGCGCACCTCCTCGACCCCGAGCTCGAACACGCGCCCGCGGTGGACGACGTCGCGACGGAGCACCGTGCCGCGGGACATGGCGCGAGCATACGGGTCGCCGCCCGGGCCGACAACGCGCGGACGCGGCGGCGCGCCCCGACCGCGCCCGGAGGCGCCGACCACCCCGCCCGCGAACGCGCGCGCGACCGGCGGACGCGGCGATCGTTGGCGTCGCCTCCCTCCTCCGTGTAGACCCGCCGCGAACGGAGGTCCCGAAATGGCGCTCAAGCGACACCTGATCCGACTCGATGCCCGCGAGCGCGAGGAGTTCCTCGCCGCCGGCAAGACGATCTATCTCGCCTCCAACGGAGAGGACGGCTACCCGCACCTGATCGCGATGTGGTACGCGCTCGAGCCCGACGGGGCGATCGCGATGACCACCTTCCGCAAGTCGCAGAAGGTGAAGAACCTCCAGCGCGACCCGCGCTGCTCGCTGCTCCTCGAGGAAGGCGCCACCTACGACCGGCTGAAGGGCGTCTTCCTGCGCGGCCGCTGCGAGATCGTCGACGACGAGGAGCGCACGCTGCGCACGCTGGGCGCGGTCGGGGCGCGGATGGCGGGCGCCGTCGCGGCGCCGCCGGTCGAGGCGCTCGAGGCCATGCGCGGGCAGGCTCGCAAGCGGGTCACGCTGCTCTTCCGGGCCGAGAAGACCCGGACATGGGACCACTCGAAGCTGGGCGGAGCCTACTGAGTCTCCGCCGAGCGGCGCCGCGAGGGTCTCGCACGGCGAGACCTTCCGGCGGAACGGGCGGCGCATCCACGCGCCGCCCGCGTCGGACGAATCAGGCCTCGGAGAGGACCTTGAGCGTGATCGTCGCCTTCACGTCCTGGGCGACGCCGATCGGGATGCGGTAGGTGCCCAGCCGCTTGATCGGGTCGTCGAGGTCGATGCGACGCCGGTCGACCTCGAAGCCGCGCGACGCGAGCACGCGCTCGATGTCGATGTTCGTGACCGATCCGTAGAGCTTGTCCTCGTCGCCGGCGCGGGCCCGGATCTCGATGACGAGCCCGTCGAGCCGCTCGGCGTACTCGCGCGCGGACTTGAGTTCGCGCTCGCGGCGCGCCGCCATCACCCGCTTCTGGTGCTCGAGTTCGGCGACGTTGCGACGGCTCGCCTCGACGGCGAGCCCGCGCGGCAGCAGGTAGTTGCGGGCGTAGCCGGGCTTGACCTTCACGACCTGGCCGGTCTCGCCGAGGTTCACGACGTTCTCGCGGAGGATGACTTCCATGGATCCGGTTCCGGTTGAGCGCGCCGCGTCAGGAGCGCAGCAGCAGCGTGAACGGCAGCAGCGCCGTGGTGCGCGCGCGCTTGATCGCCGTCGTGAGCCGCCGCTGGTGGCGGGCGCAGTTGCCGGTGATCCGGCTCGGGATGATCTTGCCGCGCTCGGTGATGAAGTTGCCGAGCGTGCGCACGTCCTTGAAGTCGATCACGAGCGTCTTCTCGGCGCAGAACCGGCAGACCTTGCGACGCCCGCCACGGCGGCGGAACGGGTTGCCGTCTTCCGAGCGGCCGCGCGGGCCGCGACGACGATCGTCGCCGCCGCCGGCACCGCCGCCGGGGCGACCGAAATCCCTGTCTCTCTCGTCAGCCATGGGTCACGCTCGTTCAGGAAAGCTCGGGCGACTCGATGTCGCCGGAATCCATCGCCGCGCCCTCGCCCGTGGGCGCGCCGCCCTCGGATCCGTCGCCTTCGCCGGGTGCGAACTCGCGGCGCGGACGCGGCGGCTCGAGGGTGGGCTTGTTCGGGTCGACCTGCACCGTGATGTAGCGCAGGACGTGGTCGGAAATGCGAAGGTTGCGCTCGAGTTCGGCGACCGTCGCACCGGTGCCGCGGAATGCGACCACGTGGAATTGGCCGCGTCGCTGCTTCTCGATGCGGTACGCGAGGTCGCGCGATCCCCAGTCGACCGTCTGCGACACCTCGCCACCTGCGCCGGCGATGATCTGCTTCGCGCGCTCGAGCTGGTCCTTGACGCCGGTCTCGCCGGTGTCCGGGTGATAGGCAATCATCGCCTCGTAGGAACGCATTCTGGAAAGCCTCCGGGGAAAAGAGCGGTCTAACAGCGAGGCGCGCCGCGCTCAAGGCTTGCCGGCGGGCAACCTGTCGGGCGGGCCCCCGGGGGCGCCGTCGGAAGGGCCCCCCGGCTCTCCGGGGCCCGTCGGGGGGGCATGGACCCGGTTCACGGCGGCCATGAAATCGAGCGAGAGCCAGGCCTCGCAACCGTCGGCGGCGGCTTCGAGGAGATCCGCCAGCCGGTCCGACTCGGGTCCCCCGAACTCGGCCAGCACCCAGTCCGCCGTGTCGATGCCGGCGGGCGGGCGCCCGACTCCGACCCGCAGCCGGGCGAAGTTCGCATCGCCGCCGAGGTGCTCCTGGATCGAGCGGAGGCCCCGGTGCCCGGCATTCCCGCCGCCGCTCTTCAGCTTCAGGCGGGCGAACGGGAGGTCGACCTCGTCGTGGACGACGAGCAGGTCGGCCGGTGCGAGCCCGGTCGCGAGTTCCTCCAGCACCTCGCCGCTCCGGTTCATGTAGGTGAGCGGCTCGATGAGCCGCACCTCCAGGCCCGCGATGCGGCCGTCCGCCACGCGCGCGAGCCCGTCGCCCCCCGTTTGCCAAGGGAGCGCGTGGCGCGCGGCCAGGCGCTCGACGACGAGGAAGCCCGCGTTGTGGCGGGTGCCCGCGTAGCGGGCGCCCGGGTTACCGAGTCCGATGATCGCCCGGGACGCCACGGCACCGCAGGAGCGCCGACGCTACTTCTTGGCCTTGGCCTCGGGCTTCTTCGCGTCCGCGGCCTTCTTCGCGTCGGCAGCCTTCTTGTCGCCCTCGGCGCCCGCCGCAGCGGCGCCCTCGGCACCCTCGGCGCCCTTCTTCTCCTCGGCCGCAGGCGCGACGATGGTGACGAAGGCCTCGTTCTCGCGCGAGACGATCGTGACGCCCTCGGGCATCTCGAGTTCGTCCACGTGCGCCGACTCGTGCATCCCGAGCGAGGTGACGTCGTGCACGATGAACTCGGGGATCTGCGTCGGGAGGCACGACACGAGCACCTCGCGCAGGATCGGCTGCAGGATGCCGCCGAGCGTGACGCCCGCCGCCTTGCCCTCGAGGTGAAGCGGCACGCGCACCTGGATCGGCCTGGTCAGGTCGACCTCGTAGAAGTCGGCGTGGAGCGGCTTGCCCGCGACCGGGTCGAACTGGATGTCGCGCAGCAGGACCTTCTTCGCGTTCAGGGACGCGTCCGGCGACCGAAGCTCGATCAGGTGAGATCCCTCGAGGTGGGCGATCCGGTTGTTGAAGGTCTTCGCGTCGACCGCGATCGCGCGGGCGGCGGCCTTCGGCCCGTAGAACACGGCGGGCATGAGCCCCTTCACGCGGGTGCGGCGCGCCGGGCCCTTGCCGGCCGCTTCCCTGGCCTCGACTTCGATGATGAGCGTTTCCATGATCCCGTCTCCGAAAGCAGATCGGGGGGCCAAACGCGAGTCGGCCCCCTCGCCCGGGGGGCCGGAACGCGAGTCTCCCCCCTCAGACGAACAGCGAGCTGATCGACTCCTCCTGGTGGGTCCGCCGGATGGCCTCGGCGATCAGGGGAGCGACCGTGAGGATCTTCACCTTCTTGCAGGCGGTCGAGCGGGGCCCCTGGGCGATCGTGTCGGTCGCGATCAGCTCCCGGATGGGCGACTTCTCGAGCCGGTCGATCGCCGGCCCGGACAGCACCGCGTGGCTGCAGACCGCGAGCACCTCCTGGGCGCCCGCGTCGATCGCGGCCTGCGCCGCGCTGCAGATCGTGCCCGCCGTGTCGACCATGTCGTCGACCAGGATGGCGGTGCGCGACTGCACCTCGCCGATGATGTTCATCTCGGCGACCTCGTTCGGGCCGGAGCGGCGCTTGTCGATGACGGCGAGCGAGCCGTCGAGGCGCTTCGCGAACGCACGCGCGCGCTCGACGCCGCCCGCGTCGGGTGAGATGACCGTGGTCGGATCGCCGTTGATGCGGTCGCGCAGGTAGCGCAGCAGGACCGGGGTCGCGTAGAGGTTGTCGACCGGGATGTTGAAGAAGCCCTGGATCTGGCCGGCGTGCAGGTCCATCGTCAGCACGCGCGAGGCGCCCGCCGTCTCGAGCAGGTCGGCCACGAGCTTCGCGCTGATCGGCACGCGGGGCGCGACCTTCCGGTCCTGCCTCGCGTAGCCGTAGTACGGGATCACCGCGGTGATGCGGCCGGCCGACGCGCGCTTGAGCGCGTCGAGCATGAGCAGCAGCTCCATCAGGTGGTCGTTGCCCGGCATCGAGGTCGACTGCACGACGAAGACGTCGCCGCCGCGGACGTTCTCCTGGATGTCGACGTTGATCTCGCCGTCGCTGAAGCGGCGCAGGTCGGCCCGGGCGACGGGCACGCCCAGCTCCTTGCAGATCGCCGCGGTCAGCGCCGGGTTCGAGTTCCCCGCGAAGATCTTGATCGCATCCTTGGCGCCGTCGGCGCTGCGTGCGCTGTCGCTCATGGGGACCCTGGACCTCTCGTGATCGCGGTGGAAGTGCTCGGAGACGGGCGGGAACGGCGAACCTGGGCGGGAAGGATTCGAACCTTCGAATGCCGGAGCCAAAGTCCGGTGCCTTACCAGCTTGGCGACCGCCCACCCTCGCCCGGCGCCGGGGCGCCTTCTAGCGGTCTCCGCCCGCAGCCGCCAGAGGTCCGGGCCCCCGGTCGACTCGACGAGGGGCCGCCGCTAGAGGATCGCGAATGGAAGGGGACGCCCTGCGCCACGCAGCCGACGTCGCCGCCGGGATCGCCCGCGAGGCCGGCGCCATCATCCGGGCGAACTTCGCCGCCCCGCGGCGCATCGCCACCAAGTCGGCCCCGGTCGACCTCGTCACCGACACCGACCGGGCGGCCGACGCGCTCATCTCCCGGCGTCTGCGCGAGGCCTTCCCGGGCGACCTGCTGGTGACCGAGGAAGGCGGGGCCCGGTCCGCCGAGGCGGGCTCCCCCCCGCCCGGCCGCGCCCCGCTCCACTGGGTGGTCGACCCGCTCGACGGGACGACCAATTTCGCGCACGGGTTGCCGCAGTTCGCCGTCTCGATCGCCGCCGTGGCGGGGCTCGACCCGCGCGATCCGATCGCCGCGGACTCCGCCCGGCGCGGCCGCGCTCTCGTCGGCATCGTCTACGACCCGATGCGCGACGAGCTCTTCCGGGCGACCGTCGAGGAGCCCGCGACCTGCAACGGGGAGCGGATCGCGACGACCGCCGAGGGCGAGGCGGGGGCCTGCCTCGTCACGACCGGGTTTCCCTACGACCGGCGCGAGCAGGTCGACCTCTACCTGCGCTCCTTCCGCGAGATGATGTTGCGCTGCCGCGACGTCCGGCG
>JAFMJW010000162.1 GCA_017853315.1 Alphaproteobacteria bacterium | reverse complement strand
GGCGGAGGAGCGATCCTCCCCCGCCCGCCGCTGCGGGCGAAGGTCGAGGGCCGCGGCCGGAAGCCCGGTTGACACGAAGTCGCCCCGAAACTTTACTGGAGGTCCGCATGGAGGCACGCCACAAGATCCTCGAGGTCGCGGGCCGGATTTTTTCGGCGCAGGGCTACGACGGGACGTCGCTGTCCCAGGTCGCCCGCGAGGCCAAGGTCAGCAAGGCCCTGATCTTCTGGCACTTCGAGACCAAGGAGCACCTGTTCCGGGAGGTCGTCTCCCGGACCATCGAGCCCTACGCCATGAAGATCGACCTCGAGGGGATGAGCGAGCCCGAGGCCCTCTCGAAGCTGATCGATCACTACTACCAGTTCGTCTCGCGGAACTCGTCCTCGGTGCGCTTCTTCCTCGGCCTCTCCCTGCGGCGCGACTCGCGCCCCGAGGAGTTGTTCGCGCAGGTCCTCGGCCAGTACGGGCTCTTCCGCAGCGAGGTGGCGCAGATCATCGAGCGCGGCCAGCAGAGGGGCACGCTCTCCTCGCGAGTGCGCGCAGCGGCGCACGCCGGGATCGTGATCGCGGCCCTGAACGGGATGCTGGTCGAGGGGTTCGTCTCCGAGCAGCGCGAGATCGAGGCCGAGACCGCGATCGCCGAGTTGAAGGAAACCCTGATCGACCCGCTCCGCGTCTCCTGAGCCGGACACGCACGCGGCCGCGCGCGGCGCCCCCGCCCCACCCGGGCCTCGCGGGTCGCCGGCTCAGCTCTCCCGTCTCGACTTCCAGTCGAGCCAGAACGAGGCGAGCGTGTAGTACGCCGGATAGGCGAGCGAGATCGCGGCGACGGTCGTCGCTCGCTCCGGAAGGCGAAGCAGCACGATCCCGACCAGCACCGACCAGGCGACGCCGAGCCCGATCGTCCAGCCCATGAGCGTGGGCATGCGGGTCGGGTAGATGAAGCGCAGCGGCACCAGGACGAGCAGCGCGAGAGCCGCCGTGAGCGCGGCGCAGGCGGCGGGCGGCACCTCGAAGACCCAGAGGTAGAGCCCGACGATGTTCCAGTAGGACGGGAACCCGGTGAAGAAGGCGTCGGGCGTCTTCGCGTCCGACGAGCAGAAGCGGAAGGCGGAGGCGAGGACGGCCGCCCCGGCGGCGAGCGTGCCGGCGGTGCCCTGCAGGAGCCCGGTCTGCAGGAGGAAGAACATCGGCACCAGGACGAACGTCAGGTAGTCGACGATGTCGTCGAGCTTGGCGCCGTCGAATCCGGGCAGCACCTGCTTCACCCCCACGGCGCGCGCGGCGGTCCCGTCGGTCGCGTCGATGAAGACGGCCACGTAGAGCCACCACATCGCCTCGGCGATGCGCCCCCCGGCGATGGCGGAGATCGAGACCAGGGCGGTCACCGCGCCGAGCGCCGTGTAGAGGTGGACGAGCCACGCCAGCGCGACCCGCCCGGGCGGATGGGCGGGCCGGTCGGGCGAGTGCTCGCTCCCGGCGTCGTCGTCGCCGAAGCCGCCGCCCGAGCCGCCCCCGACCGCGACGGGCGCCTCGGCCGGGGAGGCCTCCGGTCCGGGTTCCCTCACGCGAGCCGCTGCGCGGAGACGAGCTCGTCGCGCAGGACGCGCGCGATCCTCGCCCCGACGACGCCGTCGATGAAGCGGTGGTCGAAGGTGCAGCCGAGCGTGATCATCGGTCGGATGACGATCTCGTCGTCGACGACGACCGGGCGCCGCTGCATCGCGTTCACGAGCACGATGATCGGCACGTGGCTGAAGGGGACGATCGGGGCGAGCGCCAGGCCGAGGCCGGCGTCGATCGAGCCGATGCTCGTGACCATCGCGCTGCCGAACTGGTCGAAGGCGACCCCGAAGCGCGAGAGGTCGAGGCCGCGCTCGTAGAGAAGCCAGCTCACGAGCTTCATCGCCGGCGCGAGCAGGCGCTCCGGGACGCGGTCGAGCGAGGCCTTGCTGCGCTCCACCTCGGCGTCGGTCCGCTTCCGGACGCGCTCGGCGCGCTCCTGCACCGTGCGCGCGATCTCGGCGACGCCGACCCGGTCCGCGTTCTTCACCTTGAAGCCCGAGAGGTCCTGCCCGTCCTCGCTCGCGACCTGGAGGAAGATGTCGACCGAGTCGCGCTGGTAGACCCGTCGACCGATCACGAGGCCGTTGCCGCCGGGCTCCGAGGCGATGCCGAGCGCGAGCGCGCGCGCCACCAGGTGCGTCACCGTCGCGTGGACGCCCTGCTCCGAGCGCAGGCGCTCGATCAGCGCGAGCCCGTTGGTCATGTCGACGTCGATCGTCCCGTAGACGGTCGGGTCGTCGGGCGCGCGCCAGGTCGCGAGAGCGAGCCGTCGCCAGCTCGTCTTCCTGTCGACGGGACGCCAGGGCAGCCTCGCCATCAGTCCGGATCCTTCTGCTCGACGGCCTGTCCCGAGACGACGACCTCGCCGCGCTGGTTCGTGCAGGTGGTGCGGCAGCGCAGCCGTCTCCGGGCGGGCAGGATCTCCACGACTTCGCTCGTCGCCGTGATCGTGTCGCCGACGAAGACCGGTCGCAGGAACCGGAGCGTCTGCTCGACCGAGATCGCGCCGGGCACGCCGAGCAAAAGCGCGTTCGCGGTCGAGAGGAGGCTCGCGGTGAGCATCCCGTGGGCGACCGGCGCTCCGAAGCGCGTCCCACGTGCGTAGACGGGATCGAGGTGCGCGGGATGCCGGTCGCCGGTCACCTCGGCGAAGCGGGCGACCTCCTCGGCCCCGATCGTCTTGCGGAACTCGGCCCGGTCTCCCACGCGGAAATCCTCGAATCGCTTCTGCTCGAAATTCATGAGTTCGGCCCGTGGCCCGGCCCCGCGGCGTTCTCCGCGCCGACGCGGCCGTTCGGCCGCAGATCCAGGTAGGGCCACATCCACCATTCTCCCGGGCGTTCGCGAACGATCCCCTCGAGTTCGGCGAAGGCCTCCGCGAGCGGTTCGACTCCCTCGCCGGGCTCGATGCGACGCCCATACCAGAATGCGAATCCGTTTCCCCGCGGGTAGGTCACGAGGGGCTGGATCGCGGAGCGCGTGAGCCGGGAGAGGATCTCGATCCCTCCCGAGACCTCCGCGACCCCCCCGAAGAGGCGGACCCGCGCGCGGCGGGCGCTCACGTCCCCCGGCACGTCGACCGGGGTGAAGAGCCGTCCGCCGTCGAGCAGGTGTGCGCGGGCGCGGGCGACCGAGCCGGGGTCGATCGAGAGGAACGATCGTCCGGAGACGCGCTCGGTCCAGGCCACCTTTCGGCGCGCCCACTCCCGCTTGGCCCGAGGCATCGGGTTCGAGTCGTCGAGCGGCCGCGCCACGATCGCGAGCCGGGCTCCCGGGAGGCGGCTCAGGTGCAGGAATCCCAGGACCGGGCTCCCGAAATGCAACGTCGCGAGGATCGCCGGGCCGGGATCGAGGCGCGCCCCGCTCCTTGCGAACGCGGCCGGGATGCGATCCTCGTGCGCCATGAACCAGGCGGCGTCGGCTTCCTCGCGAGCCTCGGAACGGAGAGCGTCGCGGTAGATCCCGAGGGCTGCCCCGGGGGACACGCCGAGCGCCGAGGCGATTCTCCCGGTCGCGACCGCGGCCCGCTCGGGATCGCGGCGGAGTTCCGACCATGCGACGAGGGCCGAGGCCGCCCGGCCGAAGGCGCGGCTCCGGGAAGCGAGCGGCAGGATCCGGCCGTAGCGCCAGTCCGCCCGGCCGGCGTCCGAGACCGCCACCTCAGCGCCGCGGCGAGCGCGCGACGAGGGCTGCCAGGTCCCGGAGGGACATGGACGCCGCCAGGTCGTCCCCCGGGACCCGGACCCCGAACTCGTCGTCGAGCGCCGAGGCGATCTCGGCGAGCGACAGGGAGTCCATCGCGACGGCCTCGCCGATCGGGCCGTCGGGGGTGAGCGACGCTGCCGGGACCCGCAGGACCCGCGCCACGATCTCCCGCGTTTTCTCCAGATTTTCCAAGGATCTCCCCCGTTGGCCGAAAGTTTCCGTGCCTGATAGACGATGTACCCGACAAAGGGGACGCCATGAAGCCATTCCGCCTCTCAGCCCTCGCCGGAATCGCGGCCCTCGCCACGCTCGCCGGCTGTGCGCCGACGCCGTCCCCGCAGGCGCTCGCGCCGGACGCCTACGCCCAGCCCGGCGCCTACGGCGCGTATCCGCAGAGTGCCGCGGGGAGCTACGGCCAGTACGGCGCCGGCACCGCGGGCACCTATGGGACGACCGCGGGCTACCCCGCCACGCAGGGCACCTACGGCAACGGCTACGCGGGCAGCGCGGTTCCGACCGTTCCCGCCGGCTACGCGGCGCCGGGTGGGTACGCGGGCTACGCGCCCGCCACCGACGCCTACGGACAGCCGGTCCCGGCGGGAGAACCAAACGCGAACGGCTACTACGCTCGCGGCTCGGGACAGTACCCGCCGCCGTCGACCTTCGACGTCCGCCAGCCCTACTACGGCGACGGCGGCTATCATCTCATGGGCAACTACAACGACGGCGAGTCGCACCCGCTGCGGCTCGTGTCCTTCGCCCTCGCGCCGGTCGGGTACCTCGCCGAGTGGCTGGTCACGCGTCCCATCCATCGCGTCGTCGCCCAGCAGGACATGGCGCCGATCTTCTCCTACACGCCGCAGGCCGGCTTCGACTACGAGACCTACGAGCAGGGTTTGAGCACCGGCGTGACCTTCGAGGAGCCGCAGTCGCTCGACTGATCGTCCGTCTCCGGGCGACCGGAGTCAGCCGCCGATCACCTCGAGCGGGGCGACGCGGAGCAGCAGCTTGCGGGTGCCCGCCCGCTCGAACTGCACCGTGAGCTTCGTCGAATCGCCGGAGCCTTCGACCCACCGGACCACGCCGGGTCCGAAGTGCTCGTGGTGCACGCGCGTGCCCGGCCGGATCCGGGCCGAGCCCCCGCCGGGCTCCTGCGCGTAGGAGTAGTCGATGCTGCGCCCACCGTCGGCACCGGTCGGCGCCGCGGCTCCCGCCGCGGCCGCGCGCGCGGCGAAGCCCGAAGCCTCGCGTTCGCGCACCCAGGGCAAGGGCGGCACCTGGCCTCCGTGGGACGGCCGCCAGCCTCCGGACCAGCCCGTCCGGTCGCCGGAGAGCGATCCGCCGAGCATCTCGACGAATTCCCCGTCGATCTCGCGCAGGAAGCGCGAAGGCGGGTTCTGCTGCGACACTCCGAAGAGCACGCGGTGCCGTGCGCGCGTGAGCACGAGGCGCTCGCGCGCACGCGTCATGCCGACGTAGCAGAGCCTGCGCTCCTCTTCGACGTCGCCTTCGTCGACCGCGCGCTTGTGGGGGAAGAGCCCCTCCTCCATGCCCGTCAGCACCACGACGGGAAACTCGAGGCCCTTCGAGTTGTGCAGCGTGAGCAGCGTCACGGCCGAGCGGCGTCCGTCGGCCGAGTCGAGGTCGGCGACCAGGGCCGCGCGCTCGAGGAAGGCCTCGACCGCGAGCCCGCCCACGGGGGCCGCCTCCAGGGCGTCGAGCTCGCGCGCGGCGGAGACGAGCTCGTCGAGGTTGTCGGCGCGCATCTCCGCCTCCTCGGTGCCCTCGGCTCGCAGCCGCGCGACCAGCCCGCTCTCCTGCAGCATGCGCTCGACGGTCTCGGCGAGCGAGCAGGATCCGAGCCCCGAGCGCAGCCGCTCGATCGTCTCCCGGAACGCGAGCACCCGTCCGCGGCTCGCGGACGCGATGCCCGGGACGGGCTCCCCGGAGGCGAGCGCGTCGAGCACCGCGGAGATCGGGCCCCCGCGCTCGCGCGCCGCGGCCACGAGCGCCGCCACCGTCGTCGCGCCGATGCCTCGGGTCGGCACGTTGACGATGCGCACGAGGCTCACGTCGTCCGACGGGTTCACCAGCACGCGCAGGTAGGCGAGCGCGTCCTTGACCTCCTTGCGGTCGTAGAACCGGGTGCCGCCGACCAGCACGTAGGCGTAGCCGCGCCGCACCAGTTCCTCCTCGAGCACGCGCGACTGGGCGTTGGTCCGATAGCAGATCGCGACCTCCGAGAGGTCGCGGCCGCGGCCGAGCGCCGAGGTCACCTCGCCGACGACGTAGTGCGCCTCCGCCCGGTCGTCGGGCAGGGTCGCGACGACGACCTTCTCCCCCTCGCCGCGGTCGGTCCACAGGCGCTTGCCGTGGCGCCCGGCGTTGCGCTGGATGACCGCGCCCGCGGCGCCGAGGATGTTCCCGGTCGAGCGGTAGTTCTGCTCGAGCCGGACCACCCGCGCGTCGGGATGGTCGCGCTCGAAGTCGAGGATCGCCCGCACGGTGGCGCCGCGGAAGCCGTAGATCGACTGGTCGTCGTCGCCGACGACGGCGAGGTTCGGGGAGCGGGCCGCGAGGCGCTGCAGCAGGACGTACTGCGCGCGGTTGATGTCCTGGTACTCGTCGACCAGCACGTGGCGGTGGCGCGCGCGGTAGCGGTCGCGGACGTCGTCGTCCGACGACAGCACGCGCACCATGCCGAGGATGAGCCCGCCGAAGTCGGTCGCGCCGGCGCGGAGGAGGAGCTCCTCGTAGCGCAGCGCGGCCCGCACCATCGGGTCGGTGCGCGGGTCGGAGCCGGCGTCGAGCGCGTCGGCGGCGTTCTTGCGCCGGTCGAGGAAGGCGCGCAACGCCTGGGGCGGGACGGCCTCCTCGCTCACGTCGAGGTCGGCGAGCGCCCGCTTGCACAGCGAGAGGGTGTCGGCGTCGTCGTAGATCGCGAACGACGAGGGCAGGCCGATGCGGGGCGCCTCGCGGCGCAGCCAGCGGGCGCACACCGCGTGGAAGGTGCCGACCGTCAGCTCGTGGGCGCGCGCGCCGAGCAGTCCCTCGAGCCGCTCGCGCATCTCGCGGGCGGCCTTGTTCGTGAAGGTGACCGCGAGGATCTCGTCCGGGCGCACGCCGAGGTCGAGCACGAGGTGCGCGATGCGGTAGGTCAGCACGCGCGTCTTCCCGCTTCCCGCCCCGGCGAGCACGAGCAGGGGGCTGCCGGTGTGGGTCACCGCATCGCGCTGCGGCGGGTTCAGGACGTCGAGGTCGAGCACCGGAGCGCGGAATCTAGCGATCGGGCGGGAAAAGGGAAGGCGGGTCGCGTCCGCCCGTGAGGCGCGCGCAGGCGCCTCCTGCTACGAACGCTTCGTCGTGGCGGTCTACGAGCGCAAGGACGCGGCCTGGAAGCGCGCGAAGGAGGAGGGCTACCGGTCGCGCGCGGCCTACAAGCTCCTCGAGCTCGACGAGGTCTTCGGGCTCCTGCGTCCCGGCCAGCGCGTCGTGGACCTCGGTTGCTGGCCCGGGGCGTGGACGCAGGTCGCGGCGAAGAAGGTCGGGCGATCCGGTCGCGTCGTCGGAGTCGACCTCGTGCCGACCGACGATCTCGGCCTCGCCCAGGTGACGCTGGTCACCGGGGACGTGTGCGAGCCCGAGGTCCGCGCGCGGGTCCGCGACGCCCTCGGCGGTCCCGCCGATCTCGTGCTCTCCGACCTCGCCCCGAAGCTCTCCGGGATCGCCGCCGCCGACGAGGCCCGCCACGCGCTGCTGGTCGAGATCGCGATCGACGCCGCGCAGGAGTGGCTCGCCCCCGACGGCGCGCTCCTGGTCAAGCTGTTCATGGACTCCGAGTACGAGGGCCTGGTCCGGCGCCTCCGGGGCGCCTTCGGCTCGGTACGGACCCGGCGGCCGCCCTCGACGCGGAAGGGCTCGTCGGAGATCTACGCGGTCGCCCGCAGCCCGAAGCCGCGTCCGGCCGCGACCCCCGGCGTGGACCCGGGTTGAAGGGTCCGGGTCGTCCCGTCGTCCATGGCAGGGTGGAAGGCACCGCGAG
>JAFMJW010000161.1 GCA_017853315.1 Alphaproteobacteria bacterium | reverse complement strand
GTCGCGGAGCGCGCGCCTCGCGAACGCCGCACCGGCGACCGCGACGGCCACGACCACGGCGATCGTGAGCAGCACGCCCGGCGTCGCTAGGTCCCGCCAGGTCTCGGCCTCGGCGAAGGAGTCCGCGAGGAGCACGGTGCCCGCGACCCCGGGCACGATCCCGACCGCGGTGCCGGCGACGTAGGCCCGCAGGCTCACCCGGGTCGCGCCGATCGCCCAGTTGAGCGGCGGGGACAGGAACAACAAGAGCCGCAGCAGCAGGACCATCTGGAAGCCGTGGGTGACGAAGCGCGACTCGAGACGCCGAAAGCGCTCGAAGCGGCTTCCGAGTGCTCCCGAGACGGCGCGCCCGGCGCCGTGGCGCACGGCGAGGAAGACGAGCGTCGAGCCGAGGACGGCGCCGATCCAGCCGTAGGCGAAGCCGCGCGGCACGCCGAAGACCATCCCGCCGACGGCGATCAGCACGATCTCCGGCAGGTGGAGCACGATCCCGCCGATGCAGACCGCGACGAAGACGATCGGGGCGAGCGTGCCGTGGGACTCGATGAAGGCGCGAAGCCGGTCGAGGTCCGCCCACCTCTCGAGGTCGAGCGCGTGAACGACGGCGAGCACGGCCGCGACCGCGACCGCGAAGACCGCGAGGCGCACCCGGTGACCGCCCGCACTCACGAGAGCACCGCGAGCAGGTCGTCGAGCACGCGACGCGCACTCTCCCGGCCCGGCTCGGGCAGCTGCTCGATGCCGGGCGCCACGTCGCGGGCGAGGAGCCGTCGCGCCCCCGCGCGGTCGCCGCGCGCGAGCAGCACGTCGCAGTTCCAGGCGCGGTCGGCGAGGATGCGCGCCTCGCGACCGGAGCCGCCCCCCGTCGGCAGGTGCGAGAGCGTTTCCCGCAGCACCCACACGAGGTCGTGGGGCGCGTGCCAGAGCTTCGACCTTTCGTGGAAGCCGAAGCCGGACACCGGGCGTCCCGCCATCTCGCCGACCAGGCGTACCGGTCCGTTCCAGTATTCGATCGGCATGCCGTGAACCGGCGTCGCGACGAGCGGGTCGGCCGTCACCGAGAGTCCCCACTCGCGCACCGAGAGGTGGAAGCGGTCGCTCAGCCACGCGGGCCCCCTCGTGAGCGGCGCGCGCGCGCGGATCGTCCGGGGATCGCGCACGAAGGAGAGTCGCTCGACCCGGAAGTCCGAGGTGGACCGCACCTCGCCGTCGGGCCCCTGCGCGGTCACGCCGCTGAACGGGACCAGGCGGTCGCCGCGCTTCGCGTCGAACTGCTGCCAGACGCTCAGGTCCCAGCCGTTGTCGAGGTGCAGGACGCGCCACTCGTGTCGGTGGCGGGTGTTGCGCAGGTCGGTGTAGGCACCGAAGTGCTCGCGCGCGAACTGGCGGTCGATCCAGCCCACGTCGCCGTCGACCTCGTCGACCAGGTCGCCCCAGGAGACCCGGCCGCGCATCGTGAGCCCGGTCTGGAAGTAGGAGAAGGTGCCGAGTTGCGCGCAGCAGGTCTTCACTCCCCGCAGCTCGTCGCCGCCGACGGGAGCCGGCGGCTTCGCGACGTCGACGTCGAGCTCGGCCTCCATGCGCCGGCCGTGCTCGTCCACGCCGACCAGGTCGAGCGCGTAGCGGAAGGGCTGCGGCGCGCCCGCCGCGTCGCGGCGCACGCTCCAGCGCGAACGTCCCGCCCGCGTCTCGTAGCTCACGTCGAGGAGCTCGCGGGTGGTCGAGAGCTTGAGCGAGCGGCGGATGCGGCCGGGGCGCGGCAGGTCGAACTCGGTCGTCGTGCCGTAGCGGCCCGCGTCGAGGTCGAAGAGCGAGAACACGTGGAACCCCGCGGGCAACTCGACGCGGAAGGGTGCGACGATGCGATTCAGCGCGAAGATCGCCATCACCGCGAGCTCGCGGCCCGTCGTGCGGCCGCGCAGACGCCCCTCGACGAACCACGTCGTCGCGCCGAGCCCCTGGTCGCCCTCGGCCTCCGGGAACGTGAACCATCGCGGGTCGGTCCCCGGGATCGTCCAGGGCCAACGCTTCCACGAGGCGGCGGAAACGAACGTGTCGTCGGGCGTCGAGGTGCCGTTCATCGGGAATGCGGTGGGAGGCGACGTGCGGGAACTTTGACGCCGCCTCTCGCGCGGGATTATGGTCGAAGCGGCAGGGAGATGCGAGCAGCGACGCTGAGCGACGGCCGGTTCTCGGTCGAGACGGTCCCCGACCCGAAACCGGCCCGGGGCGGCGTGGTCGTGAAGATCGCGGCCTGCGGCATCTGCGGCACCGACCACGGCATCTGGCGCGACCACCTGCTGCCCGACGGCACGATCCTCGGCCACGAGTTCGCCGGGACCGTCGTCGAGACCGGGCCGGGCGTCTCCGACTGGCAGGAGGGCGACCGCGCCGCGGTGCTCCCGATCCCCTACTGCGGCTCGTGCGACCTCTGCCGGTCGGGCAAGCGCAACCTGTGCCGGCTCGGACTGCAGTCGATGGTGGGCTGCGGCGGCGACCCGGGCGGTCTCGCGGAGTACGCGGCGGTGCCGGCGGCCTCGCTGCGGCGGCTTCCGGCCTCGATGGACGTCCAGCTCGCGGCGCTCGTCGAACCGCTCGCGGTGGCGCTGCACGCCGTGAGCCTCGGACGGGTCGAGCCCGGCACGCGCGTGGGCATCCTCGGGCTCGGCCCGCTCGGACTCTTCTCCGCGCTCGTCGCGCGGCAGTACGGCGGCCTCTGCTTCGGACTCGACCATCGCGCCTCGCGCGTGTCGGCCGCCCATTCCTTCGGGCTCGGCGCCTTCGCCGCCGACGACCTCGCCGACGAGCGCATCCGCGACCTCACCAACGGCGGTCCCGACGTCGTCATCGAGGCGAGCGGCCGGCCGGAGTCGATCGAGCGCGCGGCGACGCTCGCGCGTGTCGGCGGACGTGTCGTCCTGGTGTCGTCGTACCACGCTCCGGCGGAGATCAAGCCCGGTCGCTGGCTCACGCGCGGGATCTCTCTCCTGCCCTCGATCGCCTACGGCCCGGAGGACTTCGACACGGCCCTCGGGCTGCTCGCCACGCGGCGGATCGACGCGAGCCGCCTCGTCACCGGCGTGAGCGGGCTCGCCGAGACGCAGGCCGTGTTCGACCGCTTCGAGACCCAGAGCGACGCGATCAAGATCCTGATCGACCCCGGGTGCTGAGCCCGAGGAGGCCGACGCCATGGCGAGGTTCACGCGAGACGAGATCGAGGCCGCGTTCCGCGACTACTGGCGCACCGGCGCGGTCGAGGAGCGCTGGGACGACTGGGTGAACCTGTTCGCGGAGAACGCGGTCTACGTCGAGCACATGTACGGCGACATGCAGGGCCGCGAGAACATCCGGCGCTGGATCGTGCCGGTCATGGGGCGCTTTCCCGAGGTCTACACCGCCTACGAGTGGCACGTCGTCGACCCCGAACAGGGGAAGGTCGTCGTCTACATGCAGAACCGCCGCGACCATCCGTCGGGGACCGGAACTTGCGACTTCCCCGGCGTGACGATCCTCGACTACGCGGGCGGCGGCCTCTGGCGGCAGGAAGAGGATTTCTACTCGCTCGCAGGCCGCGAGCGCGCGATGGCCGCCTACGAGGAGGCGCGACTGCGCCACGACCCCGATCACCCGAAGCGGGCGACTCGGCTCGACTGGGGCCGGGGCCCCGACTGGACGAAAGGGCCCTCGAGGCGCTGACGGGGACGCCGAGGTTCGCCGGGCGTCCGGGCGGCGGTCAGGAGAATCGGTCCTCCAGCAGGAGCGCGCCGAACGGCACGCCGACCGCCGGGTCGCCGATCGCGACGCCGGTCAGCACCTGTCCCGCGGTGGTGGTGATCGCGCCCGAGTCGATCGCGACCGTCTTCGTTCCCGCGGGGCAGACGCGGACCTGGTAGCTGCCGGCCGGGGCCTCGATGTAGCCCGAGTTTCCGAGATAGGGCAGGTCGGTCACGGCGGGATCGGCGGCGGCGAGGCTCGCTCCGGGAGCGGTCACGTAGACGTCGACGTCGCCGGCGCCCGGGGCGGCGTGGATGAAGCGCACGCGCACGTTGCCCTGCTGCGGCGCCGTGTAGTCGTCGGAGACGAAGAGCGTGCCCATGCTCGACGCCGGGTTCACGGCGAAGAGCGTGAAGTTGCCCTTCTTCGCGATTCCGATCTCGGTCTGGGCGAGCACCTGGTCCGTGCCGGTGCGCAGGAACTCGGCGTAGGGCGTCCCTGTGCGAATGGCGATGTACTCCGAGGCCTCGGCGTAGACGAGATCGGGCTCGAAGATGGCGCCGTTGATGACGGCGTCGAGACCCGGGGCGTTCGGCGACGCGTTGACGAAGCGGATCGCCCCGAAGTCCTTGCCGTCGGGCGTGATGATGGAACTCGGCCCCTTTCCGCAACCGGGGGCGAGGGTCGCCGAGGCAAGGAGGGCGAGGGCGAGAAGCAGGCTCGGGATCCGTCTCACGGCGGTCGTCCTTTCGGTGGGTCGGGACCGGGGATCGGTTCCGCCTGGGGCGATGCTACGCGAAGCCGACGTCGCGGGAAAGGGTGTTCCCGAGGCCCCGGTGCAAGCGGCATCCTTGCCGTGGCGGCCGAAGCGGCGGCCCGCCTCACACGTCGACGTGCGCCCGCCTGCGGCGGCGCTCGATCTCCCCCGCGACCCCGAGGAGTTCCGAGGCGAGGCGCTCGATCTCCGCCCGAACCGATGCGGGGTCCGGTCCGGCGGCCATGTGGATCACCTGGTCGACGCCGGCCTCCGCGTAGGCGTGCAGCGCGTCGGGGCCGCGCAGGCCCGGCTGCAGGTAGGGGCAGATGCTGACCTCGACGTCGTCGCGGCGACGGCCGCGACGCTCGAGCATGCCGGAGAGCCGCGCCACCCGCTCGGCGGCCACGTCGGGCGCCTGGTTGAAGCCGTACCAGCCCTGGCCCAGGTCCGCGGTGCGCCGCAGCGCCGCGTCGCTGTCGCCGCCGAAGACGATCGGCGGGTGCGGCTTCTGGACCGGTTTCGGGAACATGCGCAGCTCGGGGAAGCGGATGAGCGCGCCGTCGTGGCTCGAGAGCGGGTCGGTCCACAGCGAGCGCATCGCGCCGATCGACTCGCGGCAGCGCTCGGCGCGATCGTCGAAGTCCATGTCGAGCGCCTCGAACTCCTCGCGCAGCCAGCCGATGCCGACCCCGAAGTCGATCCGTCCGCGGGAGAGCACGTCGCAGTCGGCGACCTGCTTGGCGGTGTAGATCGCCGAGCGTTGCGGCACGAGGCACACGCCCGTGCCGAGCCGGATGCGGCTCGTCACCGCCGCCGCGTAGGCGATCGCGACGAACGGCTCGAGCAGCCCGTCCTCGCCGGCGATCGGAAACGCCCCGTCCTCCGAGTAGGGGTAGCGCGATCGGTGCGTGTCGAAGAGCACCACGTGCTCGGCGAACCACAGCGAGTGGAAGCCCGCGGCCTCCGCGGTCGTCGCGGCGACCGCGAGCGTCTCGGGCAGGCGCTCGGGGTCTCCCACCAGGGGAACGAACAGACCGACCTTCATGGGGGCATCCCTCCGTCGCGCGCCGGGGGCGCGTCATCCGCGCCCTTCCGCTACGACGAGGCCCCCGGCCGCGGCAAACGCCCGGGAAGGCCTCGCCTCCGGGCGAAGCGGACCGGTGCCGCGGCGGGGCGCGTCCAGGCGCGAGGTTGCCGGGCCTCGCCCGGCCGTACTAGGCCGGACGTCATGGCCGAAGGCGACTGGATCTGGCGCCCCGATCCCGAGCGGGCATCGACGAGTCGGCTCGGCCGCCTCCTTCGTTCGTTCGACCTGCCGCCGACGCCCGACGGCTACCGCGCGCTCCACGCGATCTCGATCGCGGACCCCGAGCGCTTCTGGCCCGCGCTCATGCAGGAGCTCCGCACGTCGTGGTTCGCGCCGCCGACGAAGATGCTCGACGACTCGGCGGGGCCGGCCTGGCCGCGCTGGTTCCCCGGCGGCCGGATCAACGCGGCACACGGCTGCATCGACGCCTGGCTGCCGGCGCGCCGCGACGCGGTCGCGGTGACCTGGGAGGGCGACGACGGAAGCCGCCGCGGCTGGACGCTCGCCGACCTCGACGCGGAGACGCGATCGGCGGCCGCGGCGATGGCGGCACGCGGCATCGGCCACGGCGACCGCGTGGCGCTCTTTCTCCCCATGGTGCCCGAGGCGGTCGCGGCGATGCTCGCCGTGCTGCGTCTCGGCGCCGTCGCGGTGCCGTGCTTCTCGGGCTACGGCGCGGACGCGGTCGCGACCCGGCTCGACGACTCGGGCGCGCGCCTCGTGGTGACCGCGGACGGATTCCTGCGCCGTGGCGCCGCGGTACCGATGAAGTCGATCGCCGACCGCGCGATCGCGATCGGCGGCCACTCGGTCGAGAGCGTGCTGGTCGTGCCGCGCCTGCGATCCTCGGCCGCGGGCGCGAGCGCCACCCCGCCCTGGACCGACGGGCGCGACGCCTGGTGGCCCGCGCCCGGCGAGGACGCGGCTGCACCTCCGATCGTCGAGACCGCGGCCGACGACCCGGCACTCCTCATGTACACCTCGGGCACGACCGGGCGCCCGAAGGGCGTCGTCGCGACCCACGGCGGCTTCCCGCTCAAGATCGCGACCGACATGGCGACCTGCTTCGACGTCGAGGCCGGCGACCGCATGCTCTGGGTGACCGACCTCGGCTGGGTCATGGGGCCATGGGAGATCCTCGGCACCCTCTCGCTCGGCGCGAGCATGGTGCTCTTCGAGGGCGTGCCCGATCACCCGGCCCCCGACCGGCTCTGGGCGATGGTCGAGCGCCACCGCGTCACCCACCTCGGCATCGCGCCGACGGTCGTGCGCGCGCTGCGCGACAAGGGCGACGACCACGTCCTGCGCCACGACCTCTCCTCGCTGCGCGTGCTCGGCTCGAGCGGCGAGGCCTGGAACCCCGAGCCCTATGCCTGGTTCGCGCGCGTCGTCGGCGGGGGACGCTGCCCGGTCGTGAACTACAGCGGCGGGACCGAGATCGGCGGCGGCATCCTCGGCTGCACGATGCTCCACCCGCTCAAGGCCTGCGGCTTCTCGGTGCCGATCCTCGGCATCGACGCCGACGTGCTCGACGAGGGCGGCCACCCGGTGCGCGGCGCGGTCGGCGAACTCGTCGTCCGCGGCCCTTGGCCGGGCATGACCCGCGGCTTCTGGAACGACCCCGCGCGCTACGAGGAGACCTACTGGTCGCGCTGGCCCGGCACCTGGGTGCACGGCGACTGGGCGCGCCTCGACGACGAGGGCCAGTGGACGATCGAGGGTCGCTCCGACGACACGATCAAGATCGCCGGCAAGCGGCTCGGCCCGGCCGAGGTCGAGTCGCTGCTGGTCTCCCATCCCGCGGTGGTCGAGGCGGCGGCGATCGAGGTGCCGCACGAGGTCAAGGGCGGCGCGCTCGTCTGCTACGTGGTCCTGCAGTCCGGCGCGCTCGCCGACGACGGGCTGCGCGCGTCCCTCGTCGCGCGCGTCGTCGACGGCCTCGGCAAGGCGATGAAGCCCGAGGCGATCCGCTTCGCCGACGAGCTCCCGAAGACGCGCAACGCCAAGATCATGCGCCGGCTGATCCGCGCCGTGCACCTCGACTCGTCGGGCCCGGCCCCGGCTGCGCCGGCCCCGGGCCCGACCCCGCCCTTCGGCGACGTCTCCGCTCTCGACAACCCCGCCGCCCTCGAAGCCATCCGCCGCGCCCGCTGACCGTGCCCCACGCGGCGCCGACGCGTCCGCCCGCGCGGACGCAGCCGCGAGCGCCGCCGGGGAGGCCCGTCGCCCCGCTTGCGGCCCCTCGACGGGGAGTCCATGGTGCACCCGTGCCGATCC
>JAFMJW010000160.1 GCA_017853315.1 Alphaproteobacteria bacterium | reverse complement strand
CGGCGCAAGGCGACGCGAGGCGACCGGCACGGTTCGGAGCGGAGAGGGTCTGTAAGCCGGATTCTGTCCCCGGCGGCATGTCTCGCCGGGCGACGGTCATTCCTCTGGGCACGCGGTTGCCCGCGTGCTCGATGCGGCCGTACCCGGGGGCTCGGACGGGCCGCCCATCCCCCAGTGTGGCCTTGCTCCAGGCGGGGTTTGCCATGCACCGCGGCTCTCGCGCGCGGCCGGTGAGCTCTTACCTCACCTTTTCACCCTGACCGCCGGACTCGCGCCCGACGGCCGTCTCGTTTTCTGTGGCACTTTCCCCCGATCACTCGGGGCCGCCGTTAGCGGCCGCCCTGCCCTGCGGAGTCCGGACTTTCCTACCGTGCGCGCGAACGCACCCGATCGACCGTCCGACCCTCTCCGCTCCGGACCGCTGGCTAGCGCAGCAGCGGCGCGACCGCACGCGCCCGGGGCGAGGGCGACGTCGGATCGGGCGTCGAGCCAGAGCGCTTCGGTCGACGACGGGATCGAGCGGTGAACGCGCGCGCTCCGGTCGACGCGCAGCCCCGGGCGAGAGCCGAAGGACGCCCGGACCCGGCCGGGCGCAAGCGCGCGACGCTCAGGACTCGCCGGCCGCGGCCGGCGCTTCGGCGACCGGCTGCCAGACCAGGATGCGCTGGCAGCTCGGGCAGGAGTCGAACTCGTTGCCGCGGCGGATCTTGTTCCACATCTGCGGGGGGAGCGTGACGTTGCAGCCGCGGCAGTGGCCGTCGGTGACGGCGATCACGGCGATGCCGTTGCGCCGCTGGAACACCTGCTCGTAGCGGCGACGCAGCGGGGCACCGAGCCGCTCGGCGTGCGAGTCGCGCTCGGCGCGCCCGGCCTCGATCTCCGAGCGCAGCGCCTGGGTCCGTCCGCCGCTCGCCTCTCCGAGGCGGGCGACGTTCCCCGCGATCGCCTCGCGCTCCTCGTCGAGCGTCTTCAGGTTGCCCTCGAGAGCCTCCGACTGCTCGATGAGCGTCAGGAGCTCCTCCTCGACGCGCGAGTTGGTCTCCTTCGCGATCTCGATTTCGCGCTGGAGGGCCCCCGCCTCCTTGTCGTTGCGCAGCCGGCCGAGGAGCATGCGCCGCTCCTTCATGCGCGCCTCCTCGTCCTGCAGCTTCGCCTCGAGATCGCGGCGGCGGCTCGCGACCTGTGCGAGCTCCTCGCGGGCGGTCGCGGCCTCGGCCTCCTTCGCTTCGAGGAGCGAGCGCTGGCCGCCGGTCTCCTTCTCGAGCTCGGCGAGCTCGGTTTCCTTGTCCTTGATCCGCCGATCGATCACCTGGAGTGCGGCTAGGGTCTCGATCACGCTGGCGTCCAAGTGGGGCTCCCCCTTCGTCCGGAGTTCGACGGTTCGCCACGATGGGATACCAATTGCCCCCCTTCGTGCAACCGCGAATCGCGCGGCAGGGGCGCGGTCGAGCGCGTGCGCGGGCCGCGCGCCCCCGCTACGAGCGGTCAGCGGGAGGCACGCGATGGACCTCGACCTCGGCGACACCGAACGACTGCTGCGCGACACCTTCCGCCGCTGGTTCGCGGACGAGCTCGATCCGGCCGTGCCCGCGATGGAGCGCGGGGACGAGCTGCCCTACCCGCTCATGCGGCGCATGCACGCCGCCCTGGGACTCGACGCGATGCTCGCGCGCCAGGCCCGGGGGGACGGCGATCGGCCGGACGAAGGTCGCGGCTCCTCCGACGGCGGCGGGCCGGCTCCCGGACTCGACGCCAACGCCGCGCGGTACGCGCGCACGACCTTCGCGGTCGAGATGGCGCGGGTGAGTCCCTCGTTCGCGCTCAGCTGGGGAGCGAGCACCGGGCTGTTCGGCGCGAACGTCGCGAACAAGGGCACGCCCGAGCAGGTCCGGCAGTGGGCGATGCCGGTGCTGCGCTGCGAGAAGGTCGGCTCGTGGGGCCTGACCGAGCCGGGCGCCGGCAGCGACGCTCTCGCCGGCATGCGCACGACCGCGCGACGCGACGGCGACCAGTGGGTGCTCGACGGCAGCAAGACCTTCATCACGAACGCTCCCTACGCCGACGTCTTCCTCGTGTACGCGCGCGCCCAGGGGGGCGGCGAGGTCGACGGCACGATCCAGCCCTTTCTCGTCGACCGCTCGGACCCGGGCCTGTCGACCGGGCCGCCGATGAAGAAGATGGGCATGCGCGGCTCGCCGACCGGCGAGATCTTCCTCGACGGCGTGCGCATCCCCGCCGACCGCCTGCTCGGCGGCGGCGTGCGCAGGCGCGACCACGTGAAGTCGAGCCTCGTCGCCGAGCGCGGCGGGCTCTCCGTGCTCTCGTACGGGATCGCCGAGCGCTGCTTCGAGATCGCGCGCGACTACGCGAAGACGCGCACCCAGTTCGGCCGGCCGATCGCCGACTTCCAGCTCGTGCAGCAGCGGCTCGCGCGGATGTGGGTCGCGGTCTCGAACTGCCGGCGCATCGTCTACGCGGACTGGCTCGCCGGGCGGACGCTGCGCGAGTCCGCGGCCGACGTCTGCGCGGGCAAGCTCTACTGCGCGGAGATGGGCACGTTCGTCGCCTTCGAGGCGATCCACGTCCTCGCCGGCAACGGCTACATGGAGGAGTACGTCGTCGAGCGGCTCGCGCGCGACGCGAAGCTCATCGAGCTCGGCGGAGGCACGACCGAGATCCAGATCCTGACGATCGCGCGCGAGATCCTCGGCTGAGGCGGCCCCGCTGGTGCGGGCCCGGCAGGCACTCCCGCCGGGCCCGCCCGCGACCTGGGCCCGCCAGGCCTCGAACCTGGGACCAACCGGTTATGAGCCGGCCGCTCTGACCAACTGAGCTACGGGCCCGACGAGGCGGACGCTCGCGCATCCCCGCCTGCGCCGCAAGCGACCGCGGCGCCCCCTCAGCCCTCCCCTCCAGGCTCGCCCCCCTGGAGCGCGCGCAGCTCCTCGAGCGTCGCCGCGATCGCGGCCTGGTCGCCGCGCTGCTCCGCCTGGCGCAGCCGCGCGATGAGCTCCCGGCGCCCCGCCTTCGCGCGGCGCCCGGCGCGGCGCGCGAGCCACTCCTCGGCCTCGCGGTGCATGTCCTCGGGCTTCGCCGTCGTGATGCGGCGGAGCACGCGGTCGGCCATCGCCCGCGGCAGCTCCCCCAGGAACTCGCTCGGGTCGAAGTAGTCGGAGGTCCGCCGCCGCTCGATCACGAGCTCGGCGAGGCGTCGCGTCTCGGGGTCGGCGATCTCGGCGAGCACGCCCTCGGCGACGACGCGCTCGGCGAGGCGGTCGTCGAGCAGCAGGAGTTCGACCAGCTCGCTGTCCGCCGAGAAGTGCCGCGGATCCGGGCGCGACGACGGCGACGGGACGGGACGCGCGTCGGCGCCCTGCGCGAGCGGGGCGCGCCCGGGCGCCGGCCGCGCGCGCCGCGCCGCCTCGAGCAGCGCCTGCTCCGAGAGTCCGAGCCGGCCGGCCGCGCCGCGCACGAGCTTGTCGCGCACGAGCGGGTCGCGGGTGCGCGCGAGCAACTCGGCGAGCTTCGCGGCCGCGCGCACGGAGCGGTCGGCGCCGCCGCCGGCGACCAGGTCGTCGAGCCAGAAGTCGAGCAGCGTCACCTGGCGGTCGAGCAGCGCCTCGAAGCCCGCCGCGCCCTCCCGTCGCACGAGGCTGTCGGGGTCGTCGCCCGCCGGCAGGAAGACCGCGCGCGGCCACAGGTCGACCTCGTCGACGTAGAGCGGGAATGCGCGCAGCGCCGCGCGGCGTCCGGCCTCGTCGCCGTCGAAGCAGACGATCACCTCGTCGGAGAATCGGCGCGCGAGCTTCAGCTGGTCGACCGTGAGCGCCGTGCCGAGCACGCCGGCCACGTTCCCGATGCCCGCCTGCGCGAGCGCGATCACGTCGAGGTAGCCCTCGACGAGGAGGAGCCGGCCCTTCTCGCGAACCGCCTCGCGCGCCTGGCCCATCCCGTAGAGGTGGTGCCCCTTGCGGTAGAGCGGCGACTCCGGGCTGTTCAGGTACTTGGGTCCGCGGCCGTCGGGGCGGATCTCGCGACCGCCGAAGGCGACGACGCGGCCGCCCAGGTCCTGGATCGGGAAGATCAGCCGGTCGCGGAAGAGCCCGTAGACGCCTCGCCCGCTGCGGCTGTCGCTCGCGAGCCCGACCGCCTTGAGATCGGCCTCGGTCACGCCGCGCGCGACGAGCTTCGGGATCCAGGCCTCCGCGGGCGCGAAGCCGAGCCGGAAGCTCGCGGCGGTCTCCATCGAGATGCCGCGGCCCTCGAGGTAGGCGCGCGCCGGCTCGCCGAGCCGGCTCTCCTGCAGGACGGCTGCGAACAGCTCCGAGGCGAGCTCGTTCGCGCGCGCGAGCCGGTCGAGCCCCTCGCGCTCCCGGGTCTCGGGGACGACGACGCCCGCGCGCGCGGCGAGCGTCTTCACCGCCTCGCGGAAGGTGACGCCGGTCGTGCGCATGAGGAAGGTGAACGCGGTGCCTCCGGCGTTGCACCCGAAGCAGTGGAACATTCCGCGCTCGGGATCGACGTGGAACGACGGCGTCTTCTCGGCGTGGAACGGGCACAGCCCGACGAAGCCGCGCCCGCTGCGCTTGAGCGCGACGTGCTCGGAGATCAGCGTCGCGATGTCCACGCGTCGCCGGATGTCGTCGAGCACGGACTGCGGGATCTCTGCCATCGGCCTCCGTCGCGGCCCCGCCCGGGGCCGGCGGTCGTCTCGGGCGGGTCGCCGGGCGGCCGCGAGGACTCCCGGGGGGGAGCGTCGCGGCCGCCGGCGGCCTCAGCCCTGGCTGCGGACGGCGCGCCGCAACGCGCGCTTGCGCGCGGCGAGCGCCTTCTTCTTGCGCTTCACGCTGGGCTTCTCGTAGTGCTCGCGCTTGCGCAGCTCCGAGAGAATGCCCGCCTTCTCGCACTGCTTCTTGAAGCGGCGAATGGCGCTTTCGATCGGCTCGTTATCCTTGACCCTGACTCCGGGCATGTAGAAACGTCACCCCCCTCCGGGCGTGCTGGGAACCCCCGACCATCGGCATTGGGCGGCCGGGCGTCAACCCGGCCGGCGGACGGCCCCCCGAAACGTCGCGACGGCTCAGGAGCCCAGCAGGCGGGCGCGGGCCTCGAGCAGGCGCCCCGGGTGGTCGCTGATGACGCCCGCCACCCCGAGCCCGACGAGTTCGAGCATCCGGTCGAGCGAGTTCACCGTCCAGACGTTGGTCGAGAGCCCGCGCGCGCGCGCCTCGCGGACCAGCGCCGCGTCGGTGCCGCGGTCCGGAGGATGGAGCGCCTCGGCCCCGAGCTCGACCGCGATCCGCAACGCGTCGTCGAACGGAGCATGGGCCCAGAGCACCGCGATCCGCGCGTCCGGCGAGGCGTCGCGCAGCCGCTCGAGCAGCCGCGGGTCGAACGAGGAGAAGATCACCCGGTCCAGCGCCGCATGCTGCTCGACGATGCGCAGCGCGGAGAGGGCGAGCAGGCCCTCCGTGCGACGGCTCTTCAGCTCGAGGTTCAGGCCCACGCGACCCGCGGTGGCGTCGAGGGCCTCCTCGAGCGTCGGCACGCGCTCGCCGGCGTAGCGCGGATCCTTCCACGACCCGGCGTCGAGCGATCGCAGCATGGAGAGCGGCTGGTCGCGCACCGTGCCCGTGCCGTCGGTCGTGCGCTCGAGCGTCCAGTCGTGGAACACGACCACGTGGCCGTCGGCCGTGAGCTGGAGGTCGCACTCGATCATCGACGCGCCGAGCTCCATCGCGCGGCGGAAGGCGACCAGCGTGTTCTCCGGGCACTCGGCCGAGGCACCGCGATGCGCGATGCGCTGGAAGTCCGACGGCCGCGTCGCTCCGGCGCGATGCAGGGCGCTCACCCGACCGCAGGTAGCAGGGTGGCACCGGGGTCGCCACGCTCGCAGGCGCGGGCTATCCTCGATCGGCGATGGCGACCCGGGCGAAGACGGAGCACGCGCGGCCGGGCCGCGCGGCGAAGACCGCCACGTCCCCGCGCGGCCCGTCGCCGGGCGCGCGCTCCCGCGGCTCCTCGGGCCCCTGGCTCCGTCTCCGGCTGCGGGTTCCGGTCGATGCCGCCGAGTCGCTCGCCGTCGCCTGCATCGAGCGCGGCGCCACCGGCGCGGTGACCGGGCAGCGGGACCTGCGACGGGAGGTCTCGCCGCGACGCCGCGTCGCGTTTCCGACCACCCGTTTCGAGGCCTTCTTTCCGCCGGGAGTCGCGCGCGCCGGCCTCGAGCAGGCGCTGCGCACCGACGCCGTCCGCCTGCGGGAGGTGCATCCACGGCTCGACCCCGACGCCGTCCGGCTCGAGCCGTTCCCCCTGCCCGACACGACGCCGCTCCTGCGCGGCCACTTCCCACCGGTCGCCGTCGGCCGCCGCCTGCTCGTGTGCCCGCCGTGGGCGACGCGGGCTGCGATCGAGGCGGCGGGCGGCCGCGACCGCGTCGTGCTCCGGATCGAGCCGGCGCAGGCCTTCGGCACCGGCCACCACGCCACGACGCGCGGCTGCCTCGTCGCGATCGAGCGCGCGATCGACGGCGCGGCTGCGCGCGGCGGGATCGCGAGCGGACTCGACGTCGGCAGCGGGTCGGGCGTGCTCGCGCTCGCGATGCGCAAGCTCGGCGTGCGACGCGTCGCCGCGGTCGACGACGACCCGATCGCGCGGGAGGCGACCCGAAAGACCTTCGCCGACGGCGACGGCGGCGCGGTCGCGGTCGGCTCGAGCCTCGCGGCCGTGCGGGGGCGCTTCGATCTCGTCGTCGCGAACCTGTTCGCCGACCTGCTCGTCGAGCTGGCACCGCTCCTGCGCGCGCACACGGCCGACGGCGGGCGCCTCGTGGTCTCGGGTCTTCTCGCGCGCCAGGAGGAGGCCGTGCGCCGCGCGCTCGTCGCGCAGGGCTTCCGCGTCGCCCGTCGCACGAGCCGCGCGACCTGGGTCACGCTCGAGCTCGATGCGCCCGGCGGCGGCCGGCTCGCCGCGGCCGGCGCGACGCGAGCGGTGCCGAGGTCGAAGGACGTCGCGGGCCGCCCGTCCGCCCCCGGGGCCCGCGCGCGCAGCCGCCGGTCGAGCGCGAGGAGCGCGGCGCCGACCGCACCGCCGCGGAGTCCGAGGAGGCCTGCGCGGTGAGCGTCCGGCTGTTCGGCTCGCGCGACCCGGACGATCCCTCGATCGGCCGTCTCGACGCGGCCGCGGCCCGCCACCTCCGCGCCCGACGCATCGCGCCGGGCGACGCGGTCGTCCTCGTGCTCGGACCGGAAGACGAGCGCGACGCGACCGTGCTCCGGATCGAGTCCGGCGGCGCGACGTGCCGGCTCGGCGCGACGCGGCCGGCGAGCGGAGCCGACCCGGTGCGGCCGACCCGGCTCTGCGTCGGGCTCGCCGACCTCGCGCGGCTCGACCTCGTCGTCGAGAAGGCGACCGAGCTCGGCGCGAGCGCGATCACCGTCTTTCGCGCCCGGCGAAGCCAGCTCGCGTCGGTGCCCGCCGCGCGGCTGGAGCGCTGGCGTCGCATCGCGCTCTCCGCGTGCGAACAATGCGGCCGGACCGCGCCGCCCTCGATCGAGGTGGTGGACGGCGTGCAGGAGGTCGCGGACCTGGTCGCGAGCGCTGCGCTCGCCGTCGTCTTCGTCGCGCCACGGGAGAACGCGGCCGGCGGGCCGGGCACGGCGGCCCCGGCCGACGTGACGGTCGGCGCCCCGGGTCGCGCGGGCGTGCCCGCGGAGTCCGAGGCGCCCTCGCCTGCGGCGGCCCGCGGCGGCGCGACCGGGGCCCGGTCGGAGCGGGAGCCGCTCGTCCTCGTCGTCGGCCCCGAGGGCGGACTCGACGCGCAGGAGATCGACGCACT
>JAFMJW010000159.1 GCA_017853315.1 Alphaproteobacteria bacterium | reverse complement strand
GCTCGGCAGCGGCAAGCAGTGGATGTCGTGGGTCCACGTGGACGACGTCTGCGGCATGGTCGCCTTCTCGCTCGGTCACCCCGTCGCCGGGCCGATGAACGCGACCGCGCCCGATCCGAAGACGATGGGCGATTTCGCGAAGACCCTCGGCTCCGTGCTCGGTCGTCCGTCGTGGATGGCGGTGCCCGCCCCGGTGCTGCGCATCGCGCTCGGCGAGATGTCGGACATGCTGCTGAACGGGCAGCGCGTGCTGCCGAAGGTCGCCGAGGCGGCGGGCTACCGCTTCCGCCACCCGACGCTCGCGGACGCGTTGCGGGCCGCGGTCGCGGCCTGAGGCGAGCGGGCGGCGGTTCGGAAATACCGCCGCCCGCGCCGCGAGATCAGGCGTCGGTCTTCGGCTTCGGCGGGGCGGGGTTCGCGAGGTCGAGCCCGAGCGTGCGCGGGAAGACCTGCGCGATCTCCTCGGGCGCCCAGCTCGAGCGCTTCGTGATCGTCCGGGCCGGCGAGGGGTCCGAGACGCGCGCGATCATGCCGCCGTTCACGACGAAGGTCTGGCCGTTCACGTAGGCCGCCGCGTCGGTCGCGAGGTAGGCGACCATCGGTGCCACGTCCTCGGGCTCGCCGACGGTCGCGGCCGGGTTCGCCTTCGGAGTCGCGATGCCGCGCTGCGCCTTCGCCGCCGCGGCACCCTTGGGCACGCTCGCGATCATGCGCGTCGCCGCGATCGGCGCGATCGCGTTCACGGTGACGCCGTACTTGCCGAGCTCGCGCGAGACGACGCGGGTGAGCCCGGCGATCCCGTCCTTCGCGGCCGCGTAATTCGCCTGGCCGGGGTTGCCGTAGAGGCCCGAGGTCGAGGTGAAGGAGATGATCCGCCCCGACTTCTGCTCGCGCATGATCGCCGCGGCATGGCGCGTGCAGTTCCACGTGCCCTTCAGGTGAGTCGCGACGACCGCGTCCCACTCCTCCTCGCTCATGTTGAAGATCATGCGGTCGCGCAGGATGCCCGCGACGTTCACGAGCACGTCGATGCGCCCGAACGAGTCGAGCGCCGTGCGGATGATCCGGCCGGCCGACTCGTACTCCGAGACCGAGTCGTGGCTCGCGACCGCCTTGCCGCCGGCGGCGCGGATCTCGGCCACGACCTCGTCGGCCGCGCGCGACTCCTGCCCCGCGCCGTCGACCGAGCACCCGAGGTCGTTCACGACGACCGAGGCGCCCTCTTCGGCGAACAGCAGCGCGATTCCACGGCCGATGCCTCGGCCCGAGCCGGTGACGACGGCGACCTTGCCCGCGAGATTCTTCGGCATGGCGTTCTCCTCAGGCTCCCTTGCCGTCGCCCGCGCGCGGCGGGGCCGGGTTCGCGACGCCCGCCATGATCGTGTCGGGCACCGTCTCGACGAGCTCGTCCACCGTCCAGCGCGACTCCTTGAAGATCGTCGCGACCGGGCGGGGATAGGACACGATCGCGTAGGACGGCCCCGTGCACAGGAAGACCTGGCCGTTCACGTTCGCGGCCCCGTCGCTCGCGAGGAAGACCGCCATCGGGGCGACGTCGTCGGGCGAGAGGTTCTCGATCGAGGCGACGCCGCGCTCCTCGCGCACGATGCCCTGCGCCTTCCGGACCTCGCGCGCCTTGAAGTAGGCGTCGGTGAGCGTCATGCGCGTGCCCGCGACCGGCGAGATCGCGTTCGCGGTGATGCCGTACTTGCCGAGGTCGCGCGCGATCGTCTTGGTGAAGCCCGCGATCGCGCTCTTCGCCGCACCGTAGTTCGACTGCCCGGGGTTGCCGAAGAGGCCCGAGCCCGAGGTGAACGTGATGATGCGGCCCGATCCCTGCTCGCGCATCGGGCCGACCGCGGCACGCACGCAGGCGAAGGTGCCCTTCAGGTGGGTCGCGAGGACGGCGTCCCAGTCCTCCTCGCTCATGTTGAAGATCATGCGGTCGCGCAGGATCCCGGCACAGGTGACGAGCACGTCGATGCGACCCCACTCGTCGATCGCCTTCTGGACGATGCGACGGCCGCCCTCCATCGTCGCGACCGTGTCGGCGACGGCGACGGCGGTGCCGCCCGCCTTCGCGATCTCGGCGACGACCTCGTTCGCGGGCTCGCTCGACGGCGCGGTGCCGTCTCCCGCGACGCCGTAGTCGGCGACCACCACCTTCGCCCCCTGGCTGGCCATGAGGATCGCGATCCCCCGGCCGATGCCGCGTCCCGCACCGGTCACGACCGCGACGCGGCCCTCGAGCATGTCTCCCACCGATCGTCCTCCCGTGGCTGGATCCGGACCCGGGCCCCGGTCGGGGCCGCAGCCCGGCTTGCTCGCGTGCGAGCGCGCCGGTCGAGCGTCGTCTTACGAGGCCGCCTCCGGAGAGGTCAAATCGGGGAGGCGCGTTCTCGGAGCGCGCGCCGTCGGCCGCGCCGAGGGCGCCGTCGGTCCGCGAGCGTCGGTCGCGCGACCCGTGGACTGTCGGAGTCGGCAGGGATAAGGACAACGGCTCGTGGCGCCTCTCGATGCCGGGGCGCCCCCAGGAGGGACCATGCACAGCGAGAACGCAGGCAAGGGCCTCGTCGCAGCGATCCTCGTCGCGCTGGTCGCGCTCGCGGGGTGCGCCCCCGCGACCGTGAATCCCCAGGCGGTCCGCGCGACCGAGTTCGCGCCCCCGTCGACGCAGGTGGACGTCGTCCGGATCCCCTACGACCCGAACCTTCCGTACTACGTCGTCACCGTCGAGCCGCTCACCGTCGGCGTCGAGGGCAGCAACTCGCCGCCGCCGCAGGCGCCGGGGGTCGTGCGCTACGGGTGGGGGTCCTGGGGCTGGGGCCTCCTGCCGACCGGGCCGCAGGCCCAGGCCTACGACGGCGGCACGCAGCAGGTCTCGGCGCGCATGGGCGACGCGGTCGCCTCGCAGCTCACCACCGCCCTCACGAACGCCGGCAACATCCGGGTGATCGAGTGGGACTACTTCCGCCAGTACCAGGGCGACCCGGCGCGGCTCGTGAATCGCAAGGCGCACGAAGTCGGTCCGTTCGTGATCCGGGGGACCGTCACCGAGTTCAACGAGGTCGCGCAGGCGGCGGGCCAGTCGACCGGCGGCTCGCTCGGTGCCCTCGGTGCGGCGCTCGCGATCGGCGGTGCGATCGCCGGCAACAGCCCGGCGACCTACACCGGGCTCGGGGTCGCCGCGGCGAACCCCACCTTCGACAACACCGTCGCGCAGCGCACCGGTTCGGTCGCGATGGATCTCCGCATCGTCGAGCCGTCGAACGGCCGCATCCTCGGCAGCATCGTCGCCAACGGCAGCTTCACGAGCCAGTCGGCGGCCAACGGTTTCTCGCTCTTCGGCTTCGGGACCGCGAGCAACGCCTACGCGGCGAGCGCGCTCGGACAGGCCCAGCGCGCCGCGATGAACTCAGCCACCAGCCAGATCGCGCAGCGCCTCTCCGGGCTGCGCTGAGCCCGCCCCGAGACCGGAGCGGCCCCACCGGGAGCGACATGAGAAGCCTCTACAAGATCGTCCTCGCCGTGCTCGCGGTCCTCGCGCTCGCGACGCCCTTCGTCCTCGACGCGATGCAGAAGGTCCACGACCAGCTGAACGTCGTCTACGTGCGACCCGAGGGGGGCGTCGATCCCGTGCCGGGCGAGAACTTCGCGACCGCGGCGGCGGCGATCATGGAGCACGAACTCGACGGCCGCACGGGCTGGCGGCCGAACGACCTGCCGCCGTTCGGTCCGTCGCTCGGCGCGGACAACAACTCGAACCGCCAGCTCGGCATCCTGCAGGCCCTGCGCGAGTCGGTGCGGGTCTTCAAGGACCACCTGACCAAGGTCTCGAGCGACGTGTTCGACGCGAACCTCGTCTCCGCCGACAACAACCTGCGCAACGACCCGCGCAAGTGGATGTTCCCGTCGGCCGAGAGCCGGTACCGCGAGGCGATCCGCAACCTCGGCGACTACGTCGCCGGGCTGAAGACGAACCCGCCGAAGTCGCGTCCGATCAACGGCCGCAACATCGAACTGATCCGGCTCGTCCAGGGCTGGGGCGACCTGCTCGGCGACGGCCACGCGGAACTCTACAAGACCGACCCGTCGTGGTTCCAGATCGACGACATCTACTACAAGGTGCAGGGCTACTGTCACACGATCGCGCACATGACGCCCGCGGTCGAGATCGAGTACCGCCGCGAGCTCTCGAGCCGTCCGCAGCTCGCGCAGTTGTTCGCCGAGATCCAGGCGCCGCTCGAGCGGTGCGCGATGATGAAGCCTCTCGTCGTGTTCAACGGGCGCGACACGAGCATGCTCGCGAACCACCGCCGCAACCTCGACATCTACGTGACCGAGGCCCGCCAGAAGCTCTACTCGATCCGCGAGGAGCTCGAGAAGTAGGATCCCCGTCGCGGGCGGTTCGCGGCGGCGCTCGCCGCGGACCGCCACCGCGCGCGCCGACTCAGCGGCCGATCGCGAGGACGACGAGACCGAGCAGGGCGACCGCGAAGTAGGCGGCGATCACCGCCGCCCCGGCGTAGTCCTTCGCCATCCGCTGGCCGAAGAAGAGCGCCAGCAGGGCGAGCACCGACATCCCGAGGCCCCACCGGGCGAGCCAGCCGCCGCTCGCGAAGCTGAAGGTCGGGATCGCGAGCGCGCAGAGCACGCCCGCCGTCGCCTCCATCACCGTGAGCGTCCAGAACAGCGGGCGCACCGCCTCGGCCGGGAAGGGCGCGTTGGCGAAATGCCCGGAGAGGAATTCCAGGTTCCCGTCGGGATCGACGATCTTGTCGAGTGCCGACTGCAGGAAGGCGATCGCGAAGAAGGCGACCACGGCGAAGCGCGCGAACACGAGCAGCCCGTGGTCGAGGCCGAGCCCGCCCAGGATCTCCACGCCTTCCATCGGGGGCATCCTCCTCAGCGGGCCGGCACGTAGCTCGCGATGTCGGCGGGGAAGGTCCCGTCGCGCGGCTGCGTGCTCGAGAACGGCCGGCTGTCGATCGAGCCGTCGGGGGAGATCCCGTAGGCATCGACGCGGTTCAGCCCGCCGAGGGACACGAGCACCGCGTCGCGCAGCCCGCCGTCGGGGGAGCGCAGCGTCGCCCAGGCGAGCCCGGTCGGGTAGCCCGTCGGGTCGGAGAAACTCGCCGACTGCGGGCCGTCGACGAAGCAGCCGTACTCGTCGATCGCGAAGACGTCGATCTGGCCGCTCGTGTAGGCGGCGCCGTAGACGTGGGTGCCGCAGGGATCGAAGATGAACGCGTTGTAGGCGCTGCGGGTGTTCGACTCGCTCTGCGGGTTCTTCTGCAGGTAGCCCGACAGCGCCGGATCCGAAGGGACGAAATAGACCGACAGGCGCTTCTGGCCGACCTGGGCCACGTAGAGCAGCTTCTCGCCGCCGGGGATCGGCGTCGGGCACGAGGCCGCGGGCACGGCGGGGGCCGGGCAGTCGCGGTCGGTGGGCCGCTCGAG
Source organism: Alphaproteobacteria bacterium (assembly GCA_017853315.1). Classification (GTDB taxonomy): domain Bacteria; phylum Desulfobacterota; class Binatia; order UBA12015; family UBA12015; genus REEB422. The sequence goes on along the minus strand of JAFMJW010000159.1, from coordinate 2,419 downwards.
CGTGGCCATGCGGCCCGGGGCCCAGGCGCGCACCGCCGTCGGGCTCGGCGACGGCGTCGGAGACACGACCGGGGTGGGCGTCGGCGTGGGCGTCGGCGTGCCGCCGATCGGCTGCGGGGTGCTCGGCGGCTCGGGCAGGTTCCCGTCCTCGGACAGCAGGTAGGTCCAGATCACCGAGGAGCCGGTGTCGGCGATGTAGGCGCGGCGGATGTCCGGGTAGATCTGCGAGCTGCGATAGTTGGTCGAGTTGAAGTTCGAGACCTCGGAGGTCGGCTGACCCGGCAGCTCGCCCTCGTCGCCGAGCGGGAACGCGGCGAGCCGGGTGATGTAGTCGGTGCTCTGCCCGGCGCCGCCCTCGGTGAGGTAGAGGAACCAGGTGTCGCGCACCTTGGCGAAGGTGATGTCGAGCGGGTTCGAGCCGAAGGCCGGGTCGGTCGCGCACGGGGGTGCGAGCGACACGTTCGGGCCGCAGAGCGAGACCGGCTCCCCGTTCTCGATGTCGAAGGCGAACACCTGGTTCGAGCCGGCGACGTAGAGCACCGGCAACTCGGGGTGCTTCACGACGCGCCGCGCGCCGACGATCGGGTAGGTCACGACCGGATCGGCAGGAAGCAGGCCGTCGTCGCCGACGCGGTAGGCGGAGAGCGCGCCGCCGAAGGTCTGGATCCCGGGGCCGTTCGACTCCGCGACGTAGAACCAGGTCGCGCCCTGGCCCGGTGCCGCCGTCGGGGCGGGCGGGATGACGCGGCTGCTCCCGTTCGGGCAGGCCTGCAGGAGGAGGCACGAGAGAAGGACCGTGAGAAGGGGGCCGCGCGGCGCTCGGGACATCGCCCGCGGATATATCGGAGGGGTCCGGGGCTGTCGATCCGGCTTCCGTCGCGTTTTCCGGCTCTGCCGCCGCTCGTGCGGGGGGTGGGGGCCGTGGGCTCGCACGGGAGCGGCCCGCGCCCGCGAGAGGTCGTCGTGCCGCCGCCGGTGCCGGAGGTCGCGCCGGCCGCCCCCGTGCGGTAGCGGGCCTCGTGCTCGATCGGGTGCGCGTCGTGCTGGTCCGGCCGCGTCGCGGCGGCAACGTCGGCTCGGTCGCCCGCGTCATGAAGAACATGGGGCTGGCCGACCTGGTCGTGGTCGCCCCCCGGACGAAGGTGGGGCGGGTCGGCGAGCGCATGGCGGTCCACGCCCGCGACGTGCTCGCGCGACGCCGCACCGTGGCGACGCTCGCCGAGGCGGTCTCCGACTGCCGCCTCGTCGTCGGCACCGTCGGCCGTCCGACCACGCCGCCCGACGCGCCCGTCGACCCGCGCGAGATCGGCCCCGAGCTGATCGCCGCCGCGCGTCGCGCGCGCGTCGCGCTGGTCTTCGGCCCCGAGGACCACGGTCTCTCCAACGCGGAACTCGGCCTCTGCCAGCGATCGATCCGGATCCCGACCGCGCCCGGGTACGCTTCGCTGAACCTCGCGCAGGCGGTCGCGGTCTGCGCCTACGAACTGCTCGTCGCGAGCGCGGGCGACGCCGGATCCGACGAGTCGGCCGGCGCCGCGGCCGCGCCGGCGCCCGCGGCCGCGCCGGCGACCGCGGGGGCCCGCGAGGAGATGCTCGCGCACCTCGCGCGCGCGCTCGACGCGATCGGCTTCCTGCCCGTGCAGAACCCGGCCCACATCCTGCGCGACGTGCGCTCGCTGTTCGCGCGCGCCGGGACGACCGACCGCGACGTGGCCGTCTGGCGCGGCATCGCGCGGCAGGTCCTGTGGGCGGCCGCGCGCGCGGGGCTCGTCGCGAACGACGCCCGAGGCCGCCGCGAGGTGGTGCCCGGGGCCCCGAAGCCGCGCGCCCGGCCCGGCGAGGCTTCGGTCGAGGGCCGGTCGCGCGAACGAGCCGCTCGCCAGGCACGTGCAAAGGCGCGGGTCAGTTCTCCTGGCGCGGAGCCGAGAGCGGACGCACGCTCCGGACGAGGATCCCGCTCACCCCGCCGCGCTCGACCGCGGTCCCGCCGAGCTCCACGCGGCGTCCGAGGTGCTCGATGAGCGGGTTCTCGGGCGTCTCGCTGCGGTGGTCGAGGATCGCGATCCGCAGCACGCCCGAGTCGTCGAGGATCGCGACCGGCTGTCCGACCCGCGCGCAGCCCATCGCGCACGCGCGGTGATGAGGGCCGCGACGACCGCCGACGAAGAAGCAGCCGGTCTCGACCAACTCGCCGGTCACGCTGATCTCGCGGGGGGGAAGGGACGAGAGGGAAGGCCGAGGTACGTCGGCCTCCACCGCGGTCTTCGCAGCCCGCGCCTTCGAGGCGCCGAGCGGCGGTCCGGGCTTCGACGCCCTGCTCTTGCCGGCTGCGGTGGAGGGTCGCGCGACCTTCCCCGCCGAAGCCGCCTTCGACGCGGCGCCGGACTTCCGGGAGGCCGCCCCGGGCTTGGCGGCGGCG
>JAFMJW010000158.1 GCA_017853315.1 Alphaproteobacteria bacterium | reverse complement strand
GGGTAGTCGGCGAAGTCGCCGACCCAGGACTGCGCTCCGCGCGCGAAGTCGATCGAGACCACCCGGGCGCGCGGCGGGCTCGTCGCGGCGAGGACGTTCGTCGGAGCCGTTGAGAGAAGGGCGGTCGCGAGCGCGACCGGCGCCACGAGTGCGACGGCGCGCATGCGCGGGAGACGAAGGCGCCGGGCGCGTGCGGGACTCATGCTCCTGCGACCGTGGCGCAGACGGCGGGGCCCCGCAAGGCGTTCGGATCCGTGCCCGGGCGACATCATTCGACCACGTGGAGCGAAGAAGACATCGGAACCTCCGTCCTGGGACTCGCGGGGAGCAAACCCGCAAAGCGGGCGGGCGGCAAGTTCGTGCCGGCGGTGCGCCGGCCATCGAACGGCGGGTGCTCGCCAGACGAACGGTGTCAGGGCTTGCATTCTCGACCGGTCGAGCCGCCGAGCGCCTCGACGGCGAATCCCGCGGCGTTCGCCACCTGCCAGAGGGCGAGCGTCGCGACCACGGCGGCGCGGCGGGAGGAGCCACCGTGACCCGCGAGCCCGGAGCGGATGCGCCGCGGGAGGGTCGCGTGAAATCCGAGGTCTTCGCGCAGCGTGCCCGACCCGCGGGCCGACCGCTTCAACTGGTAGAGGCGGGCGCCGCGGCCGTAGCGGAAGTGGAGCTCCGCGAAACTCGCGAGCGACTGCGCGTGCCGATGTTCGACGCACGCCCCGGCGCAGAGCGCGATCGGCCAGCCGGCGGTGCGCCAGCGATCGCAGAAGTCGCGGTCTTCGGCGCCCGGTCGGGGAAAGCTCTCGTCGAAGCCGCCGAGCGACAGGAACCTCTCGCGCGGGCAGAGCAGGTTGTTGCTGGCGAGGAAGTAGGCCCGCTCGGGATCCTCGTTGAAGTGGGCGTAGACGAGGTCGACGATGAACTGGCTCGTGGATGCGAAGAGATCGTCGGGGAGACCGTTTCGCGTGACGCCGCCGACGAGTGCTCCCGGCCGCTCGCGGGCCGCCGCGACGAGGGCTCCGAGCCACTCCGGGTCGGGGCGGCAGTCGTCGTCGGTGAACGCGACGAACTCGCCGGCCGACTCGCGCGCGCCGCGGTTGCGCGCCGCCGACGGCCCCGCCTGCTCCTGCCGCAGCACGCGCAGGTTCATCCGGCCCGCGAATCGCTCGACGAGAGCTGCGAGCGGCTGCGGGCTGCCGTCGTCGACGACGACCGCTTCCCACGGCTCGCGAAACGACTGGCCGCCGAGAGCCTCCAGGCACGACTGCAGTTGCCGCGGCCGGTCGAAGGTGGGGACGACGACGGAGGCGACCGGGGTGGTCATGACGAACGCCCGGGTGTCCGGGAGCCTCCTCGCGATGCTCCGTCGATGAGAGTGCATGCCTCGCGCACGGGTTGGACTTCCGGACCCCGATCCTAGGAGCATCGGCAGGGCCGAGCAACGACCCGGGAGGCTCGGCTTCCTCGATCGAAACCCGGGGGATGCTTCGCGGCGGAGCGGCGCGGCGGTCCTGTCGCGGCGGACGCGACGGCGTGACGGCTCGACGACGCGGTTCCGGGCACCGCGGCGCCCGAGCCGTGAACCCGGCGTCGTGCGGAGGTTCGCTCAGGTGCGCTCGAGCACCACGACCGGGATCACGCGCGTCGTCTTCGTCGCGTATTCCGCGAATTGCGGGGCGCGCGAGGCTTGCCGCGCGTAGAGCGCGTCGCGCTCGGGGCCGGTGATCTCGACGGCGCGTGCGCGGAAGCGCTCGGTGCCGCGCTCGACCTCGACCTCGGGGTTCGCCTTCAGGTTGTGGTACCAGTCGGGATTCGTCGGCGCGCCGGCCTTGGAGGCGAAGAGGACGATGCGGCCGCCGTCGAGGAGCGCACAGAGCGGGTTCTCGCGCGGCCTCCCGGTGCGTGCGCCGCGGGTGTGCAGGATCACCATGTCGGCGTTCTCGAAGGGCGGGCCGCAGCGGCCGGCGTTCGCGCGGAACTCGGCGATGATCTTCGCGTTCCAGTCGTTCAGGGCCTTGTTGGCGTCGGTCATGGGGGGGCGGTCCTCGTCAGGTGCCCACGACGGGCATGCCGAGATCGCGGGCAACGCGCGCCATGCGATCGTCGAATGTCAGAAGGGTCACGTCGGTCACCGGCCGCGGTCCTCGTCGATCAGTTCCCGGATCGTGAGGCGTCCGCGGCGGGGCGTGATCCCGCTCAGTGGCTCGCCCGTTCCGGGCGTGAGCCAGCCTTCCCTGACGCCCGCGGACAATCGCTCGAGGGTGGGGATCGGCCCGAGCAGGGCGAGCGCATGACCGCGATCGACCAGCCGAAGAGACTCGCCTTTCGCGACTCGCGAAAGGATCGACGGCAGGTCACGGGTCAGGTGGTCGATCGTGACGTCCATACGGCGCCATTAGGCCGCGGTCGCCGCCGCTTCAATGTCTGGACGGCAATCGCTGCTCTCGCGCGATGCGGTGCCTAGTCGAAGATCCGCTGCGGGGTGAGCGCGATCCCCGGGAAGAGTCGCGACGGCGCCGGGCCCGAGGCCCAGATGGTGCCCGCGTCGAACGCCGCTCGCTCGCCCGGCCCGGCCGCCCTGCGAGCGAAGATCACGACGCTGCGTCGAGCCGTGTCGACGACCCAGTACTCGGCGACGCCGCTCTTCTCGTAGGCTTCGCGTTTCGTGGTCAGGTCGATGCGACGGGTCGCGGGCACGCGATCGAGCCAGCCGTGGAACTGGCGGCGGGTGAAGAGCCCCTCGGACACGAAGGCCGTCTCCATTTCCATCGCCCTCCCGAGGTGGCACGGCCGCGCATGGCGGTGGAAGTCGCACCGGGGAGGGGAGGGAGCCATGTGCGCGGCGGCAGGAAGGTGTCGGCGCATCACCGGTCGACGCGGGAGGCCGGGTCGATTCCGACGAGCCTGCTCTCGACGTGGAACTGCCGGCACCATTCGCGAATGCGCTTCCAGTCGAATGCGGAGCCGTGCAGGTCCGCAAGCGCGGACGCATCTTCGAGGTCGCGTGGACGGCCCGCGATGACCTTGAAGATCACGAGGTCCTCCGGGGTGGCCACGGGCAGGTCGATCCCGAGGACCCGAAGACTCGTGCGGCGCTCGAGTGCCTCGATCTCGAAGGGTGTGGTCGCGAAGAGCATGTCGACGAGGACGGGGTCGTCGTTTCTTCCGCGTCGCTCGAAGCGTACTGCCTCGCCACGGGCCATCGCCCCCGGGATGTCGCCCGCCACGACTTCCAGTCCGGATGCGCGCAGCCTGTCGCGGACCTGGTCCGGTGCCGCGAGAACTCGGACGGACATGTCGACGTCTCTCGTCGATCGGGCCTCGCCCCAGACTCCGACTGCCAGTCCGCCGATGAGCATGAAGTCGGCGCCGAGAGCAGAGAGCGCCTCCGAGACGGCGCCGAGCTGCTCCTTGAAGATGCTCTCGAGGTCGTCGGCCGAGGCCGTGCTCACGGCAGGAGAGGCCCGAGGCCGGGGGGAAGCGGGCGCTCCCGGGCTGGGTGCGTGGACCGGCCGCGCGCCCGCTCGTCCGCGAGGACGACGGCCGACCAGGCAATCACCTCCAGCAAGCGCTCCTCGATCGGGACGGTCGCGAGTCGCTTGCGCTGCGCTGCAAGATCATGCTCGCGCAGGGCGGCGAAGCTTCTCTCCCGATCGGAGTTCACGCGTCGAGTCTGCCTCCCGGCCCGGCCGCGTGCAACGCGCTCGACCCGAGCCGTCCGCAGGCCCTGCGGGCCGAGCGGTGCCTAGTCGAAGATCTGCTCCGGGGTGAGCGCGATGCCCGGGAAGAGTCGCGACGGCGCCGGGCCGGACTCCCAGGCGATGCCGGGGGCGAAGCCGGGCAGGCCGTCGCCGGAGGTGCCGTCTTCGCGCACGAAGATCACGACGCGACGGGCGGGCGGGTCGACGACCCAGTACTCGGCGACGCCGTTTCGCTCGTAGATCGCTCGCTTCTCGGTCAGGTCGCGGCGGCGGGTCGACGGGGAGAGCACCTCGACGACCAGGTCGGGTGCGAACGCGAGGGACTTGCCTTCGACGGGCCGCGGACCGCGCTGCAGCGTGGCGTCGGAGAAGAACGAGAGGTCGGGCTGCGCGCAGTCGCCCGAGGGGAGGTCGTAGCCGGCGCTCGACTCCAGCACCTCGCCGAGGCGGTTGGCCTCGACGTGCGGAAGGAGGCGGGAGGCGATCCGCATCGCGAGCCGCGAGTGCGGCCAGCCGGGGGGCGGCGTCACCGCGATGCGCCCGTCGAGGAGCTCGTAACGATTGCGGTCGTCGGGCGGGAGGCTCTCCGCCCAGGCGTGGAACTGGTCGCGCGTGAAGCGCTCCTCGGACACGAACGCCGTCTCCATGACCATCGCCCTCCCCGGGTAGCACGGCCGCGCATGCGGCCGGAAGTCCCATGCGGGTGGGAGGGGCGCCATGGGCGGGGGGACATGATTCGCGGTGGGAGGTGGTCGGGATGCGAGTAGAGCGATTCACCGTTGTCCCATGAACTCTTGATGAGCGGGTCCGTTCTTTGGCGTTTTGCGGCTGCGGCCACCGTCGGAGTGCATCCGCGACCGGGCTCGCCCGCAGCCCCCGCGCTGGCAACGCCCCTCCATCGGGACTAACCTTCGCCCCGGATGGCGGAGCCGCTGGATCCGCCCGCGGGCAGCCGGCCGACGTGGGTGTTGCGCGAGAGCCCGGGCGAGAAGTTCCCGTACCACCTGTCGATCGAGCGGGGGCGCGAGCGGTTGCTCGCGCTCCGGGTGCGCGATCGCTGGCCGGGCCCCGGAATGCAGGTGTTCTGCCTGCGCGACGACGGGCCCGGGAATACCGACTCTTTAGAGTCGATCGAACGCGTCCCGGTCGCGTCGATGAAACGGCTCGGGCGCAAGCTCTCGGTCGTGCTCGACCGCCCGACACGCAAGCGCTGCGACTTCCTGTTCCTCGAGCGGGCCTACAAGTCGGGCGAGGGTCGCTACGAGCAGATCTTCTGGCGGACCGAGCAGGCGCTGCGCGCGCACCGCAGCGGCGCCCGCCCGCAACTGCGCCACGGCCCTGAGCCGCTCGCGATCGCGATCGACTCGGCCGAGCGCTACCCGTGGACCTTCGGGAGCAGCCATGCCGTGCGTCGGCGGCTGGCCGTCGGCGACTACGCGCTGCTCGTCGAGGACCGGGTCGCGGCCGTCGTCGAGCGCAAGTCGTTCGAGAACATGCTGGCCGAGATCGTGGCGCTCGGCGTGCTGCACCAGAAGCTGGGCGAGCTCGAAAGCCACCCGAACGCGGCGCTCGTGGTCGAGGCGCAGTACGGGGATTTCCTCGATCCCTCGCGGCTCGTTCGGGCGGGCAAGTGGACGCCCGCCTACCTCGCCCGCGTGCTTGGCGAGATCGCGGCCGTGCACCCCAAACTACAGGTCGTCTACGCGGGCAACCGCAAGCTCGCGAACACCTGGGCCCGAGCGTTCTTCGCGTCGGTCGCGGCCCGCCTGCGCGATCCCGCCCCGCTGCTCGTCGCCGAGGCGGTCGCGAGTTTCGGGCAACGGGCGAGTGGAGCGGGGCTCGACGAGCGGATCCGGCTCGTCGTGCTGCACGAACTGCCGGAGAGCTTCACGCTCGATGCGCTTCGCCGGCAGGTACCGGAGGCGGGGACGGAGCGGTTGCGTCGGGTTCTTGGGGCGCTGCGTGAGGAGGGGCGGGTGCGGAGCGAGGGGAGGGGGCGTGGGGCGAGGTGGAGGCGCTCGAGGGCGGAGACGACATGAAAGGTTCGGGGGGCGGTCGAGCCGAGCTGCTCGTGCTCCACGGCGCGTCAGTCGATCAACTCGACCCGTCGCGACACCCCGGGCGTCCGCGCCATCTTCGCGTCGCAGGTCACGAGGCGCGCGGACAGGACTTCGGCGAGGGCGACGTACACGGCGTCGTAGGCACCGAGGTTGTCGCGGAGCGCCCAGATGCGGTCGAGCAGCGAGTCGTGCTCGTGGCGGTCGAGGTCGAGGTCGCGGAGCCGGTCGAGGGCGCGCGTCGCGATGGTGGGGGCGATGACCCTCTCGCGCACGAGGCGGCGGAGGGCGTGGGCGACCTCGATGTCGAGCAGGTGGGGCACGTGGAGTGCCAGCGACGGGTCCTCGATGCGGTCGGCGACGAGTCGCCCGAACTCCGTCTCGAGGATCAGCTCGAGGACGGCCGATGCGTCGAGCACGATCACCGGGAGTCGCGGTCGGCGCGGACCAGGTCGGCGGCGCGGCACCCGAGGTTGCGGACGGGCTCGGCGCGGATCCGGGCCAAAACCTCGGCGCGCGAGGGGCGGTCGAGCGACTTACGGATCTCTCGCAGGACGAACTCGGACATCGAGACTCCCTCCGTCGCGGCCCGGATCTTGAGCCGCCTGTGCAGGTCGGGGGTGAGGTTGCGGATCTGGAGCATGGTCGTGGACATGCATAGTTCATGGCTTCATGAAAAGTTCATGTCAACCGTTCGGGCGTGCGGCCGACATGCGGTCGGTCTTCGCGATTGCCGGGTGTCCAGGACAGTCGGGCGCGACCGAGAGGCGGGCAGCAGCCTCCGCCTAACCGGCCAGCGCGCGCTTGACGGCGGCTGGTTCGCGGTCGATCACGCGGAGAAATGCCCGACTGGTGGCGTCGGGGATGCGGCGGCCCTGCTCCCAATCCTGGAGGGTTCGCCGCGGAACCCCGAAAGATCGTGCGAACTCGGATTGCGACAGCCCTTTCCGCAGGCGGATCGCCCTCGCGTCGATCTCGTCCGGAAGGTGGACGCGGTACGTCCCCGGGGCGGCCTCCCCGCTGGCGATCGCCGCGGCCTGACGTGAAGCGCGTACGAGCCTCGCCCCGAGTGCGGGGCGGCTACGGGCTCCCTTCTTCGCAGGCATGTTCACTTCTCCCTCCGCCGGTAGCTCTCGGCCAATCCCGAGAGCGCCTTGCGCATCTCGTTACGTTCACGTTGCGACAAGTCCTGCCGGTCGCCTTTGTCGATGAGTGCCAGCAGGAACACGGGGATGTCGTCGCCCGCATAGAACGTCACGACGCGGTAGCCGCCGCTCTTCCCCTTGCCACGCCCGGCGATCCGTACCTTCCGAGCGCCGCCCGTTCCGGGGATGACCACTCCGGCGGTAGGATGCGCCGCCAAGTAGACGACGATGGTGCTTCGCTCGTCATCCGTGAGGCCTGCCGCGCGCGCGTCGGCGAGATACTCCGGGGTCTCGATGACGGCCTGCCACACCATCGGATCCTATACGGCAGAGCCGTATGGAATCAAGATCCTCCCCTTGTACCAAGGCCAGACCGGGCTTAGGCAGCCGGAATGAACTCGTCGCCGGTCGAAGCGGTGCCCGGGATCCGGGGGCGATGGTCGTGACCGGCGGCGGCGGGGGCGCGTCGCCCACCCCCGACCGCGTCGCCGAGGCGTTTCGCTGGCAGGCGGGCGTGATGGAGCGGCTCGGTGCGCCGGGCAGTGCGGCGATCGTGCGGCGGTGCGCGGACGACGTGCTCGCGGGCGGGGCGGTCGCGGAGATCGTCGCGGGGTGGGAGGGGCGGCCGGCGCAGGATGCGCTCGCGCTGAGGCTGCTCGGTGCCGTGCACGCGATCGTGCTCGACGGTCGCGCGCCCGAGCTCGCCGCGTTCTGCGCGACGGCGGGGGGCACGCGGTCGCTTCAGTCGGGCGATGCGTGGGAGGCGTTCCGGGGGGTCGTGCGCGAGCGGGCGGACGAGATCCGGCCGGCGCTCGGGCGACAGGTTCAGACGAACGAGGTGCGGCGCAGTGCGGCGCTGCTCGTCGGGTTCCTGCACGTCGCGCGCGCGGTCGCGATGCCGCTTCGGCTGCTCGAGATCGGGTGCAGCGCGGGGCTGAACCTCCGGTGGGATCGGTACGGGTACGAGTTCGTTGCGTGCGAGGCGGGGAGGGTGCCGGAGGCGGGAGTTTCAGGCGTGGCCGGTGCGCTCCCCGGATAGA
>JAFMJW010000157.1 GCA_017853315.1 Alphaproteobacteria bacterium | reverse complement strand
CGACGGCACCGAGGTCGAGGACGGCACCGACCCGAACGACTCGGACTCCGACGACGACGGCCTCGACGACGGCACCGAGGTCGAGGACGGTACCGACCCGGGCGACGGCGACGACCACGAGGACCACGGCGACGGCGGCAGCGACGACTGAGCCTCGGATCTACCCGGCTCGAAAGAGCCCGCAGCGGTGAAAATCTGCTGCGGGCTCTTTCGTCTCCGGGAGCCGACCGGATCGGGCCCGCCCCACCCGGGCTTCTGGCGACCGACTCCCCGGCCAGCCTTCGGAAGGTCACGTCGGCCGCTTTCCGATTCGTGGGAAGCGGCGCCGCCCCGGCGCACCCTCGGGGCCGACGACCGCGCCCCCAAGCGGCACCGTCCTTGCTCACCTGCCCTCCCATGACACCCCGACGTCCGCCTTCCAGGGCAACCCTCCCCGGAACGGCGACAGGAGAACCCATGAGAACCCGATCCCTCGCGACCGCCTTCCTCGCTGCCGCCCTCCTCGCCGCCCGCACCGCGGGGGCCACCACCGTGATCGGCGACATCAACAACTTCGACACGGTGAACGACACCGGGCAGACGACGTACGGCTTCGAGATCGAGATCGACGACGTCCACAGCACCGACATCACCTACACCTTCGACTGGAACCACTACGGGGTGCCGAAGATCCGCGAGGACAACACGGACCCGGTCCACCCCAAGGTGTTCATCCGCTACGAGAGCACGAAGGACTCGGGCGGGGCCTTCGGCGCCGGCGGCAGCTTCACGAACCAGGCCGTCCCGAGCCTGTCGCCGCCCCAGGGTCACACCTGCACCGACGTCTCGGTGAACGAGGGCTGCGAGCACTTCGGCGTCGGCTATTACGGCAATCCGTCGGCGATCGTCTACAACTGGCTCGTCGACGGCGGCGCCGGGAACCTCGTGACCTTCGGTTCGCCCGTGAAGGTGAGCACGCCCAACTGGACCTACACGCCGCCGGCGGGCGGGCAGCCCGCGCAGGTGGTCGCCGTGATCCCGGCGCCCGAAGAGCCCATCCCGGCCGGCAAGGAATACGGCGAGGCCACCTGGGTGAAGGTCATCAAGACCACCACCCACGGCCCGAACCAGGTCGTGCTCGAGAACCTGATCTCCGACGACGCCGACGGCGACGGCAAGGCCGAGTGGCAGAACGGCGAGCCCGACGAGGTCGAGACGGAGTGGAAGCTCCTGCAGACCAACAACAAGGGCGACGCCAACAAGGACGGCCTCGACGGCGCCCCCGACGACGTCGGCGACGTCGACGAGCACGTGACCCGCCGCTACGAGTTCTACAAGTACGGCGCAGCCGCCGACACGCTCGACGGCGAGACCGGCGAGGCGATGTGCGACGAGGTGAACCCGACGACCGACTCGAACGACCCGAACTACCTCCACGGCATCGGCACGAACGTCACGGTCACCGACGCGAACGGCGACTCCTACGAGGTGGACTGCGCGGCCCAGGTCGTGGTCGGCGAGTTCATCGGTTCCCAGATGGCGGGCTTCGTCGCCGAGGCACCGCTCGACGTCATCCAGAACCTGCAGGACGGCGAGAAGGACCAGGCCTACGTCGACCGGCGCGTGGTCGTCGGCGGCGACACGCCCTACGCGGTGACCGTCACCTCGGGCGCCCTGCCCGCCGGCATGACGCTCGGCAACGACGGCATCCTCTCGGGCTCGCCCTCGGCTGCAGGCGACTACGCCTTCACCGTGCAGGTGGTCGACGCGAAGGCAGCCGTGGTTTCCCGTCCGCTCGCGATGCACGTTCCCGCGGCCCCCGGCGATCCGACGCCGACGCCCACGCCGGACCCGACGCCCGACCCGACGGCCACGCCCACCCCGGCGCCGACCGCCACCCCCGCCCCGACGGCCACGCCGACTCCCGCCCCGACCGCGACGCCGCTGCCGACGCCCACCCCGGTCGTCGTCTCCTGCACGATGGGCGCGGGACTCGTGCAGACGCCGCCCAAGCCGCCCAAGAACACGGGCACGCTCAAGATCGCGCGCGGCCTCACCTCGACCCCCTCGACCAGCCCGACCAGGTTCATCTTCTCGGGCACGCTCGAGAACTGCCAGAACTTCCCGGCGGTCCCCGGCGCGGTCGGGCCGATCACGAACGGCTCGGTGAAGGTCACGCTCCAGGTCCCCGCGGGATCGACCTGCGGTGCGATCACCGCCGGCGTCCCGATCGCGACCCAGCTCTCGATCACCTGGACGACGCCGGATCCGGCGAAGCCCGGCAAGTACAAGAAGGTCGGGGCCGAGAAGACGACGCTCGCGTCCTACGCCGAGCCGGGGACCGACCCGCTCGTGATCCGCGTGACGAGCCAGGCCTTCGGCTCGAAGTCGAAGGTGCCCGACTTCCCGGCCAAGACCGCGGTCCTCACCTTCACGATGGACCAGCTGGCTTCCGAGATCGCGACGGCCTGCGGCGACGTGCGCGGGCTCTCGCTGATGAGCTTCACCGGGGCGCGCGCGCCCTCGACGCTCGTCATCCCCTGATCGAGCGGCGCGGGTGGACCGCGCCGCTCGGACCGACGGGCCCGGTGCCGCCTCCGCGAGACGGCACCGGGCCTTCGTTCGTCCCGGGGGCCCTCGTCGGGTTGCGCGGGACGTTCGTGTTCCGGGCGGGGCCGGGGCATGCTCCGGGCATGGAGTTCGAGAGCCACGAGGTCCTCGCCGACGTCCTGCGCCGACTGCCCGTCGAGCGGTTCCTGCGGTCGGGGGCCCGGCTCGCGGAAGTGGACCGCGACTGGAACCTCGCGATCGAAGAGCGGGCGACCCGGCTGGTCGGCCGTGGGCGGGGCGACGGCCGGGAGATCGTCGTCCGCATGCCGGTCGGACACCCGCTCCGGCCCTACGTGGTCGTCGCCGACGGCCGCGAGGTCGACGTGATCTTCCGCGAGGGCTTCGGGGGCCACATCGCGAAATTCGCCCAGGTCGTGTTCGACCTGGAGGAGAGCGGCACCCGGGTCGGCGGCATCCGTCACTTCGGCGACACGACGATCGTCGGCCGGAGCTCGTCCCCCTGCCAATCGCTCACGGCTCTGCGGGTCGGGGAGCGCGAGTACTTCACGTTCCGCTCCTCGCAGCCGCGGTCGTGGCTGCGCGTCCGCCCGTGGTCGGTGACCCTCGACGGATCCTTCGAGGAAGTCGCGACCGTCGTCGGCGACGAACGCGGGATCTTCTCGCGGGGATCGCTCGCGAAGATGCGGCCGTCGGTCGACCCGGTGCTGGCGGGGCTCGTCCTGGCCGCCCATCGCGGCCTCGTCCTGCGAAGCTTCTGACCGGGGCGCCCCGGGTCGACGGCGCGCCGGGTCAGGGCACCTCGCCGTAGGAGAACGTCACGCCCGGGAACGCCGCACCGGCCTGCTGCGAGAGCCCGACCGGCTCCGCGTCGATGCCGAAGGCCCAGCGCATCTGGGCGGTGACGAAGTGGCGGATCACCGGCCAGCCCTCGCGGACGGGCAGCGACTCGGGGCCGCAGCCGTCGGTGCCGAGCCGCTTCAGGTTGTCGGGGACGGGGAGACCGGCGTCGAGCGCGATCTGCACGATGCCGCCGCCGTTCTCGCCGATCGCGCACAGGTCGCTCGGCGCCAGGTGGCCGGCGTCGTCGATGATCAGGAGTCGCTTCGGCGTCTTGGCCGCGCCGTAGGCGGCCTCGACCCCCGCGACCGCGGCGACGCCGTCGGTGCGGCCGGTGAGCCAGAGCGACGGCTTGTTCGGGAGGTTCAGGGGATCGCGGCTGCCTGCCGACATCGGCACGAAGGTGACCACGTCCGGCTCGCCTCCGAACAGGACGGCCGAGCCGCCGCCGGCCGAGTGGCCGAAGATCGCGACGCGCTCCGCCGACACGTGCCCGGCAAGCGCCCCGCCGGGACGCACGTCCTCCGCCTTCAGGAGGTCGACGGTCGAACGGCTCACCTCGACGTCGGCCCGCGGCACGGTCGGCCTCTGCCCGAGCGCCGCGGCGAGCCCGCGCTCCAGGTAGTCGGGCGCCGCGACGACGAAGCCCCAGCTCGCGAGGTGGGTCGTGAGCACCGTCGACTGGTCGCGGAAGCCCGAGAAGCCGTGGGCGAAGAGCACGAGCGGGAACCGGCCGTCGGCCGCGGGCAGGCCGCGGTAGGCGTCGGTCACGAACGGCGGGTTCGCCTCGGCCGGCAGGATCGCGTCGATCGCGGGGGGCAGCCAGTCGCGGATGAAGTACGACTCCTTCTCCGATCCCTTCTCCGAGCCTCGCGCCGCCGGGTACCAGACCTCGACGAGCCGGTCGCCGAGCTCGAGCGTCGTCACGCCGACCGTGTACGGCCCGAAGCCGGCGTAGGGAGCGGGTCCGGCGCCGAGCGGCGAGGAGGATTCGTTGCCGCACGCGGCGAGGGCCGCGAGCGCCAGAACCGCGAGAGCACGGGAGAGGAAGGTCGAAGGTGTCTTCGTCATGGGGCATCGCTAGCCCGATTCCGCCGGGCCGCCAAGCCGGAAAATCCCGCCGGAGAGGGCCTCCGGGACGGTTTCTCCACCGGATTGACCTTGGTCCGCCGGGAGCCGACACTCCCCCCATGGAGCGCAGGGCGTGGACTCGCGAGGAGCTGCTCTCGGAGCACGCCTACGCACGCGGCCACGAAGCCGCCGGCTACCGGCTCCACGGCGGCTTCGACGAGGCCGGAACCTACGTCCCGCCGCGGACGCTCGCGCGCTGGCCGGCGGTCCTCGCCTGGCAGGGCGGTCTCGCCGAGCGCGGCCTGCCGCTCCTCGCAGCCGACCCGGGCCTGCTCGTGCACGGCACCTTCCCGAGCTTCGAACAGCACCGGGTGCTGCTGCAGCACGGCTACGGCCAGCCGTTGTGGAACTCGCTCACGATCACCGGCGTCTTCGAGGCGCGCGGGCGGCTGCTCGCCGAATTCCCCTTTCCCGACTTCCGCGAGGCGGTTCGCGACGACCTGTCCGAGACGGCGACCGGGCACCTGAACGGGGGCCTGCTCGTCGCGCACGGACTCGACGAGGGCGGCGACCCCGCCTCGGGTCTCGGCGCCCACGACGCGATGTGGTTCGCGATCCGCGACCTCCTGCTCGGAGCGGACGCCTGGCCCGCGCCCGAGATCCCGGAGTCGATCACCCGGCCCGACGCGGGCCGCCTCGTCCCGGAACTGGCGCTGCCCCACGAGCAGATGCTGCTGCTCCTGATGAACGTGCTCCTCGTCGAGGTCCGAGCCGAGGTCGCCTTCGACACGACCCGCCGTCTCGCGAGCGACCCCGGACTCTTCCTCGACCGTCGCGAGCGTGCAGCCCTCGCTGCCGCGATGGTCGACCGCATCGCCGAGGACGAGCGCATCCACGTCGCCTACCTGCGCACGGTGCTCTCGGAGATGCGCGGCTTCTCCTGGAAGGGCGTCTCGGGTCGCGCGATCCCGGGCACCGAGATCGTCGACCCGGCCTGGCGGGAGCTCGTGCGCTGGCACGCCGAGGAGAATCCCCGGCTCGCCCGTGCCGCGCTTCGCCCCCCGCTCCGCGAGGCGATCCGTCGCCACGGCGGCGTTCGCCTGCTCTCGCTCTTCGACGACCTCGACCCGGACCGGGCCGCGGCCGACGCGGCCCCCGGGCCCGTCGCCCGGGTCGCGTGATCCGGGCTCGTTCGCATCTCGCCTCGAATCGACGGCACCACGCCCGACAACGCCCCGCTGCCCGCCCGCGCCCGCGACGTTCCGCGGCGCACGGGATCGCACCTCGACAGGAGACGAAACCATGCCCGGCCCGACCTACGATCGCCTGACCGCCCTCGACAGCTCGTTCCTGCTGCTGGAAAAGCCGGGTGCGCCGCTCCACGTCGCCTCGACGCTGATCTTCGAGGGCGGGCCGCTGCGCAAGCCCGACGGCGGCATCGACGCCGACGCGGTGCGGGCCCACGTCGCGGCGCAGCTGCACCGGATCCCCCGCTACCGCCAGCGGATCCAGTGGATCCCCTTCACGCAGCGCCCGGTCTGGGTCGACGACGACCGCTTCAACATCGAGTACCACGTCCGCCACACGAGCCTCCCCCGGCCCGGCAACACCCACCAGCTGAAGCGGCTGTCCTCGCGCATCATGGAGCAGCCGCTCGACCCCGCCCGCCCGCTCTGGGAGATGTGGGTCGTCGAGGGCCTCGAGCACGACCGCTTCGCCATCATCTCGAAGGTCCACCACTGCATGATCGACGGCGTGTCCGGGGTCGACCTCCTGAACACCCTGCTGTCGCCC
Organism: Alphaproteobacteria bacterium; assembly: GCA_017853315.1. GTDB lineage: Bacteria > Desulfobacterota > Binatia > UBA12015 > UBA12015 > REEB422. The sequence continues at coordinate 1,696 of JAFMJW010000157.1, read as the reverse complement.
ACCGCCGAGTGCGAGCCGCAGGCGGAGCACCGCTTCATCCCGCGGCGCACGCCCTCCCCCTTCGAGCTCTGGCGCGACGAGATGGTGCGGCGTGCCCGCCTCCCGATGAGCATCCTGCAGGGGCTCCGCCACTTCCTCTCCGAGGCGGCCGACGTCCGCCGCGACGTGCTGTCGCTCGCGAGCGGGCTCGCCGACACGCTCGGCACCTCCCTGCACCTCGCCGAGTCGACGCCGATGAACCGTCGCATCGGCCCGCACCGCCGCTTCGACTGGATGGAGATGGACCTCGACGCGATCAAGCGGATCCGGCGCTCGCTCGGGGGCAGCATCAACGACGTCGTTCTGACGGTGGTGACCGGCGCGGTGCAGCGCTTCCTGCAGCGCCGCAACATCAACCCCGGCCAGATCGACTTCCGCGTCATGACGCCGGTCTCCGTGCGGGCGGCGAACGAACACGGCAAGCTCGGCAACCGCGTCTCGGCCTGGTTCCTCCACCTGCCGATCGGCGAGCCCGACCCGCGCGAGCAACTGCGCGAGATCCGCGCGCGCAGTCTCGAGCTGAAGGAGTCGAAGCAGGCCGTCGCCGCCTCGATGCTGACCGACATGGCCGAGTGGAGCTCGTCCACGCTGCTCGCGCTCGGGGCCCGCAACGTGACGCGGATGCTGCCCTTCAACCTCGTCGTGACGAACGTGCCCGGGCCGCAGTTCCCGATCTACATGCTGGGCGCGCGCATGCTCGAGACCTACCCGCTCGTCCCGCTGGTCGACAACCTCGGGCTGGGGATCGCGCAGATGAGCTACGACGGGAAGCTCTTCTGGGGCTTCAACGCCGACTACGACCTGCTGCCCGACCTCCCGGCGTTCGTCCGGGGGACGCGCGAGGCGTTCACGGAGTTGCTGCGGCTCGCCGAGCCGGAGGAGGCGGCCGGCGCCCCGCAGATCCCGGCGACCGGCGACGCGAACCGCGGCGCACCCGGGGCGGAGCCGCAACTGCACCTGGTCGGGAAGAGCTGAGCCGCGAGGAGGGCCCGCGAGCCCCGGACGGCGCCGTGCACGCCGGGCCGCCCCGAGGACCGGGGACCGCCCGCCGCACGCGCCTGCGTGCGGTCGGCTTCAGCGCCGGCCGCGCAGGCCTTCGAGGACCGAACGGGTCTCGGAGTCCTCGGGATGGAGCAGGACCGCCTGCTCGAGCGTCGCGACCGCGTCGGTGCGGCGCCCGGCCGAGAGCTGGGCGAGCGCGAGCACGAGCCGGTACTGGCCGTGGTGGGGCGCGAGCCGCGTCGCCTCGGCGAGCAGCGGGATCGCCTCTTCGTCCCGCCCCTGGCGCACGAGCGAAAGCCCGAGTGCGTAGTGGGCCGCCCCGCTCGGCTGCGAAAGCTCGATCGCCCGACGCAGCGTGCGCTCGGCGCTCGCCTCGTCGCCCATCTCGCTCTGCAACTCGGCGAGTTGCACGTAGGCGGGCTCGAGCGAGGGGTCGATCATGATCGCGGTCTCGAAGGTGGTCATTCCCGCGGGCCGGGACGCCCGCTCGAGGGCGCGCCGGAGGTCCGCCCCGCGGCGCGGGACGTCGGTCTTGTCGAACAGCGGGATGGAGTTGCGCGTCGGCATCGGCAGGCGGCCTCGTGACGGGCGGGGCCTCGCCCGTACGTCCACATCACGACGGCCTGCCAAAGCTCGGTCAACAGGCGATCTCGTG
>JAFMJW010000025.1 GCA_017853315.1 Alphaproteobacteria bacterium | reverse complement strand
AGGTGCAGCGGTCGACGCGCGCGATCGGCTCCTCGAAGTTGTTCTTGTCGAAGTCGGGGAGCACGATCTGCTCGATCGCCGGGATGCGCGACACCGAGAGATTCGCGACGTTCGACTTCATGCCCTCGATCTTCGTCGCGAGGCGCTCGCGCTCCTCCGAGAGGGTCTTCAACTTCGCCTCGACCGTCTTCGCGGGCGCGCGGATCTCGTCGATCTCGGCCTGGATCTGGGAGACGGTCTTCTGGGTCGCCGCCCACTTGGCCTCGAGGTCGGCGCGGGAAGTCGCGAGCTCGTCGCGGCGCTTGCGCGCGGCTTCGACGTTCCCGCCGGACTCGAGGGCGTGGTCGTACTCGTACCAGGCTTCCTCGAGCTCGCTCTTGACGAAGCGGACCTTCAGGTCGGCGTCGGTCTCGTCGAGCTTCGCCGCGGCCAGCCGTCCCTCGGCGTCTGCGAGCTTTCGCCCGCTCTCGCCGCTCGCGATCGACTTGTTCGCCTCGTCGAGCTGCTTCTCCGCCTCGACGTAGGCCGGGTCGTTCCGCAGCTTGTCCTCTTCCTTCGAGAGGTCCGCCTTGGCGCGCGTCTCCTCGATCTGGAAGGCCTCTCGTTGGTATCCCTTCCACGGACGGCGGAAGAAACTGTCGTCGAGCAGCGCCCAGATGGCGCCGACCACGAGCAGTGCCGCCGAGAGGAGCCAGATCCCCGCGTAGCTGCGCTTCTCTTCGTCGAGATTGAGATCCCTTCTTGCCATGGTCCCCTCCGCGGCGTTCTACGGACTAGGCCGTGCCGCGGCCCTCGATCATCCGACCCAACAGGAACACTGCCGAACCCAGGAGCAACATCCGGAGTTCGAGCCTCAGACCGGCCTCGTTCGCGAGCCCGTACACGAGGCCGAAGCCCACGGTGCACATGCCCACGAGTTCGAGGAACTTGGCCAGGTAGAACGTCACGCTTCCCCCTAGACGTTGATCCAGGGAGTCTCCATCACGTACTTGATGTTGAACATGTGACGCATGAGCATCTTGATGACCACCGCCACCATGTTCAGGAACAGGAACGAGGTGATGCCGAAGCGCACTGCGCCCCATCGCTCCATGAACTCCGAACCCTTGAGCCAGATCACCCACGCGTACATCGCGATCGTGCCGACGACGAAGAAGCCGAGGATCGCGACGAGCCCGAAGATGGCGGCCCAGAAGTAGTCGCGGATCCCGAGCAGGTAGGGCAGGTTCACGCTCGTGAGCGCCTCCACCTTGTGCGGATCCCAGTACTCCCAGGGCCAGAACCAGTTCCAGCCGGGCCCCCGCAGCAGCGTCCCGATCACGATCAGCGAGATCCAAAGGACGTGGAAGCCGAGGAAGAAGGTCAGGATCTCCCACTTGCGCTCGCGGAAGGTGTAGTAGCCGTTCCCCTTCGGGTTGATGTCGATGTACGGGATCACCATCAGCCCGACGATGATCAGGCTCGGCAGCACGACGCCCGCGTGCCAGGGGTCGAAGAAGACCAGCATCTCCTGCAGCCCGAGGAAGTACCAGGGCGCCTTGGAAGGGTTCGGTGTGCGCGAGGGATTGGCGGGCTCCTCGAGCGGCGCGTTCACGAGCAGCGCCCAGACCATCAGTCCGAACAGCACGAGCACCGAGCAGAGGAACTCCGCGCGCACCAGGTGAGGCCAGGTGTGGACCTTGTCGTCCCCCGGCCCCATCGCCTTCTTGATGCTGACCTCGACCCGCTTGCCGGCCGGGCTTCCGGGTGAGCTCACCGTCGCCATGATCGTCACTCCCCTCCCCGCGGCCTAGAGATCACGCCCCGGCTTCGCCGCGACGTAGAGCCCCCAGCAGACGAGGCAGAACAGGATCGGCAGGACCAGGACTCGCATGCTCTCGCCTCCTCAGAGCGCCGGCCCGGAGAAGCCGTCTCGGCGGATCCGCCAGAAGTGGACCGCCAGGAACAGGCTCGTCACGAGCGGAATGAACACGCAGTGCAGGATGTAGAAGCGGAGCAGCGTGTGCGGCCCGACCTCGCCGCCGCCGAAGATGAAGGCGCGGGCATCGTACAGCGGATTCACGCCGAGGAGTTCCTTGAACGGGCCTTCGTGGCCGAGCACGGGGGTCGCACGTCCCATGTTCGATCCGACGGTCACGGCCCAGATCGCGAGCTGGTCCCACGGCAGCAGGTAGCCGGTGAAGCTCAGGAGCAGGGTCAGCACGAGCAGGATCACGCCGACCACCCAGTTGAACTCGCGAGGCGGCTTGTAGGACCCGGTCAGGAAGACGCGGAACATGTGCAGCCAGACGGCGATCACCATGCCGTGGGCGGCCCACCGGTGCATGTTCCTCATCAGCATGCCGAAGGGCATGTCGAATTCGAGGTATTTCATGTCCGCGTACGCGTACTGCGCGACGGGGCGGTAGTAGAACATGAGGTAGACGCCGGTCACCACCGTCACGAGGAACATGAGGAAGGTGATGCCCCCCATGCACCAGGTGAAGCGCATCCTCGTCGCGTGGCGACGGACCTTGGACGGGTGGAGGTGAAGCCACACGTTGCCCGACACCATGAGGACCCGGTTGCGCGGCGTGTCGTCGTATCCGTGACGGAAGATCGACGTCCACACCTGGGACTCGGTGATCTGATCCTTGACTTCCTGCCACCAGCTCACGGGATTCTCCCCTGACGTCTCGTTGCGATGCGGACTTGCCGTCGCGGTCGCGGCTCCCGGGCGATTCCGCCGGGCCACGCCCTCCCCGGCGCGAGATTCAGCCCTTCAGGAACGATCCGGGCTTGCCCCACTGGCCCTTCTCGAAGAGGAACTTGACGCTCTTGTCGACGACGATCTGGCCGTCGTCGGCGAGTGCGATCTTCAGACGCTCGAGGGGACGCGGAGCCGGCCCCTCGAAGTTGATGCCGCTGCGGTAGAAGCCGCTGCCGTGGCAGGGGCACTTGAACTTGTTCTCGGCGACCAGCCAGCGAGGCGTGCACCCGAGGTGGGTGCACTTGGCCCAAAGGGCGTAGAACCCGTCGGTCTCCCGCACGATCCAGACGCGGTAATCCTTGGTGAACTTGTCGCTCACCGCGCCCAGCGCGAAATCCTTGGGAAAGCCCGCCTTGAACGTCGATGGCGGAAGGAAGAGCACCCGCGGAAACGCCGACCGGAGCGCCGACAGCAGGGTGACCAGCGAAAATCCACCGAACAGCACCCACCCGAGACGCCCCATGACGTCGCGGCGCGACCAGAGGCCGCCCATCGCGGCCTTCTCGCGCTCGCGCTTGGCGCGCTCGAGACGCTGCTCGTCGCGCCGCTGGGCGGAAAGGTCCCCCGCCTCCACTTTGGCTGCCGTCGCTTCGCCAGTCGCCATCGAGTCCTACCGCCTGGCCTCCGGCCTCGGCCGGGGGTCCGTCACGTCCCGAACCTACGCCCGGGAGCCCTGCCCCTCCAATGAAAAGGGCATCGAGTCGCACATTAGAGGTGCTTCCGCCCGGTCAGCCAGCCTCGCTGCCGACCTGATCCCCGATTCCCGGATCCGCGCCGAGCCTGCCGCGGATGCCACCGGCGACGGCCTGCACCGCGCCGACGAGGCAGGAGACGCAGCCGAGCAGGAAGATCATCAGCCCGACCGGTGGGAAGAGGAAGAACATGAAGACGCCGACCGGCAGGAGCGGGAGCCCCAACGCGAAGGGATTCATGCCGCGGCTCGCGGCGCGCGCGAGCCCCTCGGCCTGCCTCTCGGCGAGCGCCCGCTCGCGCGCAGGCTCCTTCAGAGCCTCGATCGCCGTCTCGCGCACTCCCGGGTGCCCGGAGGCCTCCGCGGCTTCGATCGCCTCGTTCAGCCGACGAGCGAGGTCCGCGATCTGCGGATCGGTGGTCTCGCCGCGGTCCAGGTCGGCAGGCGCCCCTCCGGCACGCGGGCTCTCAAGGCTGCCCACGTTTTCCGGGTAGTGGAGCCCGCCGGGGTTGTCAACGCGGTGCGCGGCCCTCGGGCAGCATCAGGGACGCCCGAAGCCGCGCGCCGATCCCGGCCAGGTCGTCGAAGGCGGGGCCGCGCTGGACGAAGCGCTCCCGCCCGCTCTTCCCGCCTCGCTCCCGCACGAGGCAGCCCGTCTCGACGAAGCGCGAGACCGCGTTGCCGAAGGTGACCTGACTCGCACCCTCGGGCTTCGTGACCTCGCCGAGGAGCAGCGCCGCGTCGAACCGCCGCCGCATCTGCTCGATGAGGTCGGCCTCCGGCACCGATCCGCCGTCGAGGTCCTGCGCGGTGCGGGCGGCGACCCAGTAGGCCTGCCGGAAGTTCTCGAGGATGCCGGCCAGGGCGAGGACCAGCGGCGAGCCGTGGAGGTCCTCGCCCGGCACCACGCCGTGCGCACGGAAGTAGTCGAGCAGGCGCCCCACCTCCGCAGCGGCGGTCTCCCGCCCGGGCAGGGCGAACTCCCAGCGGAAGAGCTCGAGCCACCACCAGAGGTCGTCCTCGAGCGCCGCGCGGTCGAGACCGCGCAGCCCGGCGTGGGCGACCAGGGACGGGAAGAGGAAGAAGTGGATCGAGTTGTTCTTGTAGAAGTCGAGCATGTTGCGCTTCTCGACGGGCACCTCGAGAACGCGGGTCCCGTCGCGCTCGTCGCGCAGCCGGACCAGGTCCGAGCCGACGAGGAAGGACGTCGCCTCCGCGAAGTCGGCGGGCCCCAGGTTGCGCTCGAGCGACGGCGTGAAGGCGGCGCCGCGCCACCGCAGCAGCGTCGCGAGCGTCCGGGCGTCCGAGGCGAACTCGTCGTGGCGCAGCGGGCCGTCGGCCGAGAGCAGAACCGTCGCGGCGAGCGAGGTCGCTCCCACGACCGACACCTCGTTCACCTCGCGCAGGATCCGGAAGCCGAGCTTCTGGACGAAGCGGCGCTGCTCCTCGACCACCTCCGGCTGTCCGGCCCCGGACTCCAGCCGGGGCAGCCGGTCGCCGAGCGTGTCCCGGAGCGAGAGCGGCTCGGCGAAGCTCACGTAGACCGTTCCGTGTCGCTGCTTCAGCACGCTGCGGGCGCGGAGCAGGGCCCCGAAGGTCTCCTTCTCCTTCTTCGCCCCGCCGAGCTCCGCCGTGTAGGCGCCCTCCTCCGCGATCCGGCCGTAATGGATCGAGACCGGCACGAGGTAGAGGTCTCGGCGCACGCCGCCGACGAAGGCGTCGACGATGCCGCCGAGCATGCCGAGCTTCGGCGTGAGGATCTTGCCCGTCCGGCTGCGCCCGCCCTCGATGAAGAACTCGAGGGTGTAGCCCTGCCGGATGAGCACCGTCAGGTAGCGCTTGAAGACCAGCTTGTAGAGGTCGTTGTTCTCGAAGGTCCGCCGGATGAAGAACGCCCCGGCCCCGCGCAGCACCGAGCTGATGGGCCAGAAGGCGAGGTTGATCCCCGCCGCGATGTGCGGCGGCGAGAGGAAGTTCTCGCGGAAGATGTACGAGAGCACCATGTAGTCGAAGTGGCTGCGGTGACAGGGCACCAGCACGACCGGGTACTGCTTCACGGTCTCGACGACCCGGTCGAGGCCTCGGACCTCGAGTCCCGAGAAGGCGCGTCGCCAGATCTGGTGGAAGAGGATCTCGACGAAGCCGAAGGCGAAGCCGTTGAAGTTCGCCGCCATCTCCCAGAAGTACCCGCGCGCCTCCCGCCACACGCGCCGCTCCGAGACCCGCCGCTCCGAGGCGATGCGCCGCACGGTGGAGGCCACCTCCGGCCCCTCGAAGACGCGGTCGGCGACGACGTGTCGCGGCAGCAGGAGCGGGCCCCAGACCGCCTGCTCCTCCTGGGCGAGCTCGCGCTGGAGGGAGTTCGTGAGCCGCCGGGCGAGGCGCGCCTCGCCGAGGCGACGGTGGGCCGAGACGAACGAGTCGAGCGGCAGGACCTTGCCGAAGACGAACAGCAGGTCCTCGCGGTTCACCCGGTAGGTGAGCAATTTCTTCAGGTCGCTCGGGGCGTCGTGCACGCTGTAGGCGAGCGCCGACAGCCGGCTCGCCTGGCGCCGGAAGGTGCGGCCGCGGAAGAAGGACACGGGCACGAGGTGGATCGGCCGGTCGGTGTCCGACACCCGGGCGCGGCGCACGATCTCGCGCAGGTAGTCGGAACCCGGCCGGGCCGCGGCGACGAGCGTGCGGCGGTTCCACAGGAGACGCGGGCTCCGCGCGCGCAGGAAGATCAGGATCGGCTCGCCGTCCGCGACGAGGTCGCCCGCGATGCGGCGCTGGTCGGCCGCGCGTGCGGAAAGACTCTGGACGCGCCACTTCCGAAAGCGCTCGACCAGCCCGCGCCAGGCGCCCGTGAGCGGCAGGAACCAGGTCGACGAGACCCCGTTCGCGAACCGGGGCAGCGGCAGGTGCTCGCGCACGAGCAGCCAGTTGATCAGCATGTAGTCGAGAAGCGAACGCTGGCGAAGCACGTAGACGATGGTGCCGGTCCGGGCGAGCTCGCGGATGCGCTCGACCGACCGCTCGTCGATGTGGACGTATTCGGTGAGCCGCGACGCCACGTAGCGCTGCAGCCAGCCGAAGCGCTCGGTCATCGCCGAGGGCTGGGGCGGGATCTCGCTCACCCGAGCTTCGCTTCCGACGCGTCGAGCGCGTCGAGGAATGCCACGACGTCGCGCGCGTCCTGGTAGTGATGCGGCGCGATCCGGATCCCGCCGAAACGCACCTTGGTCACGGCCCCGCGCTCCCAGAGCTCCTGTCGCAACCGCTCCGGCGCGGCTCGCGGCACGAAGGTCACGATCCCCGAGGCCGCGGCGCGAGGGTCGGCCCCCTCCCGCCAGCGCCGCCCGAGCAGGCGGTAGCCGCGCGCGCGCAGTCCCTCGGCGAGGGCCCCGGTGAGGGACGCGAGCCGGCGCTCGATGGTGGCGACGCCGACGCGCTCGACCAGCTCGACCGCCGCGGCGAGCGCCTGCACGCCGAGGAACGAGAGGCTCCCGGCTTCGAGGCGGGCGGCGTCCGGCCGGAGCCGGAAGTCGTAGGGATGGTATTGGCCGGACTCCATGACGCTCTTCCACCCGAGTTGCGTCGGCCGCAGTCGCTCGAGGAGCCGGTCGGAGAGCGCCATCAAGCCACAGCCCTCGGGGGCGCAGAGCCACTTGTGCCCGTCGGCCACGATGCAGTCCAGCCCGTCGCGCCGGAAGTCGAGTTCCACGGCGCCGACCGCCTGGATCCCGTCCACCACGAAGAGCGCGCCGTGCTCGCGGCAGGCGGCCGCGACCGCGGCGAGGTCGAGTCGATCCCCCGTCCCGTACGACACGGCGGAGAGCGCGACGACCCGCGCACGCCCGCGGAGTTCTTCGAGCAGTCGCGACACCTCCCCGACCCCGAGCCCTTCGTCTCCGACCGGGAGCATGCGAACCTCGACGCCGGAGCGCCGAAGTCCCCACCACGGGTAGACGTTGGAGGGGAACTCGCGATCCGCGACGACGACCGCGTCGCCCGCGCCGAGGTCCAGGCCCTCGGCGACGAACGAGAGCCCCTCGGAGGTGTTCTTCACGAAGGCGAGCTGGTGGGGGTCGCAGCGCACCAGTTCGGCGCAGGCTCGCCGGGTCTCCTCCGCGTGCTCCTCCCACTGCGGGTAGCGCAGGGGCATCTCGACGAGGGCTTCGGCGGCGAAGCGCTCGATCGCCTCGCGGACCGGCTCGGAGATCGGCGCCACGCCGGCGTGGTCGAGGAAGATCGACCGGTCCGCGATCGGGAAGGCCCGCCGGAACGGAGACGGCTCGACCCCGCCCGCGACCGGGGCGTCCGCCCTCCCGCCCATGACTCGATCGTCCACGCGCGCCAGCATAAACTGATCGCGTGGCAGCCGCACCAACCACCCCCTCCGACCCGGGCCGCCTGCGGCTCGTGGGCGCGGCCGACGCCGGGCGGCGGATCGACGAGGTGGTCGCCGAAATGCTGGGCGTCGGGCGACGGGCGGCCGTGCGGCTGCTCGACGAGGTGCGTCGCGACGGAAGGCGCGTCCGCAAGGGCGATCGCGTCGTCGCCGGGGACGAGATCCTGCTGCCCGCGACGGCAGCGCCGGGCGCGACCGCGACCGTCGCGGGAGGCGACGACCTCGTCGGCGCGTCCCCGCCCGTCGTGGTGCGCGAGACGCCCGGGGTGCTCGTCGTCGACAAGCCGTCGGGCCTGCCGAGCGTCGCGCTCGCGGGACTTCGCGGCGAGAGCCTCGCCGCCTGGGTCGCGCGTCGGGAGCCGTCCAGCGCGGGCGTGGGCCGCCCGGGCGAACACGGGCTCGCCCACCGGCTCGACGGCGAGACGTCGGGGCTCGTGCTGGTGGCGCGCACCGACGAAGCGTGGTCCGACCTGCGAGGACAGTTCGACCGGCGCGAGATCGAGAAGACCTACCTCGCGCTGGTCCGCGGAGACCCCGGCCGGGAACTCGACGTCGACGTGCCGATCGGTCGACACCCGAGAAGCCGGCGACGCATGGTCGCGGTCGCGGGCCCTCGCGACCCGGTCCGCTACGCCGCGCGCCCCGCCCGCACCCGCGTCGAGACGGTCGAGCGCCTGGGCGACCTCTCCGTGGTGCGGGCGCGGACGAGCAGCGGCGCGAGGCACCAGGTGCGTGTCCACCTGGCACATGCCGGCCATCCGCTCGTCGGGGACGTGCTCTACGGCGGCGAGCCGATCCCGGGGCTCGTCGGCTTCCTCCTGCACGCGAGCGCACTGCGCTGGCGCGAGCCGGGGACGGGACGCGAGGCGACCGACGAAGTCGCGCCGCCGGGTCGTTGGGACGAGGTCCTCCGACGCCGAAGGTGAATCCGGCGCCGGGGCGGACGCCGGGCGAGGCGTCAGCGGCCCTTGCCGCCCTCGGCGGCCTTGGAGCAGACGACGCAGACGTTGTTCACGTTGTCCGCGTCCTCGATCAGCCCCTCGTCGAGGTTGTGGCACACCTGCCGGCAGGAGACGCAGATGAAGTAGATGCCTTCCTGCGTCTTGTCGATCCGCTCGCGGTTCAGGATGCGACCCTTCAGCTTCTGGATCCGGATCCCGAGGAGGTCCTCGTACTGCCGCTTGATCTTTCGGCGGCCGACCTCGTCCTTCGGCAGGCCCTCGTCTTCCTCGCCGCGCGGCTTCTCCTCGTCGTCGAAGATGCTGAAGCCCTTCTTCGGCGCCTTGGGCTTCGCCTGTTTCTTCGTGGTGCGCGGCATCGTCGTCCTCGGGGGCGGCGGGTCGTCGCTCGGACGCGGCGCGCCCTCCGACGGGCGCGACGCGATCCGCGACGACGGGATTGTCCGGAATGAGGCACGGCAACGCAAGGCGACCCCGTTGGCGGCTCCCGTCGGAGTCTGGTAGCGCCGCGCCGTGCGCGTTCGCTTGAATCCCCAGGGCAAGGATCTCGAGGTCGACGACGTGCGGCGGGTCGGCGACCTCCTCGGACGACTCGGCATCCTGCCCGGCACGGTCCTCGTGATCCGGGGCGACCGGCTGCTCACCGAGGACGCCGCGCTCGCGCCGAGCGACGAGATCGAGCTGCGCTCGGTCGTGAGCGGCGGATGACGCGGGTGCCCTCGACGCCCGGGAGGACTCCGCCGTGAAGTGCACGCGGTGCCGCGAACCGGCCGAGGTGAAGCTGCGGTCGCACAACTCGGCCTTCTGCCGCGAGTGCTTCCTGCTGTTCTTCCGCCGCCGGGTGGAGCGTGCGATCGAGCACCAGGAGATGTTCCGGCGCGACGACCGCATCCTCGTGGCGGTGTCCGGGGGCAAGGACAGCCTCGCCCTGTGGGACGTGCTCGCCGACGCGGGCTATCGGACCGTCGGCTTCCACCTCGCACTGGGCATCGGCGGCTACTCCGACCGCTCGCGCGAGCGCTCGGAGAGTTTCGCGCGGAGCCGGGGCCTCGAGCTTCGCGTGACCTCGCTCGCCGACGAGAACCTCGCCATCCCGACCGTCGTCGGCGCGACCCGGCGCCCGGCCTGCTCGGCGTGCGGGACCGTCAAGCGGCACTACTTCGACGCGGCGGCGCTCGAGGCCGGCTGCAACGTCGTCGCGACCGGGCACAACCTCGACGACGAGGCGGCCCGCCTGCTCGGCAACGTGCTCCACTGGCAGGTCGAGCACCTCGCACGGCAGCGACCGGTGATCGAGCCGCGCCACGAGAAGTTCGCCCGCAAGGTGAAGCCTCTCTACCTCACGAGCGAGTTCGAGACGGCGACCTTCGCCTTCCTGCGCGGCATCGACTACGTGGTCGAGGAGTGCCCGAACGCCGTCGGCGCGACGCAACTCGCGCACAAGGCGGTCCTCGACGGCCTCGAGAACGCCTCGCCCGGCACCAAGCTCGCCTTCGTCGGGGAGTTCGTGACCCGCGGCAGCGCCGGCTTCCAGCCGACCGAAAGGCCCGACGCCGAGCGCAGCTGCAGCAGCTGCGGCATGCCCTCGTGGGGCGAGACCTGCGGCTTCTGCTCGCTGCGCGCGCTCGTCGACCGGAAGACCGGGCGCGCCGCGACCGTCGCCGACGATCCCGCGGAAGACCGGCGACCTTGAGCCAGAAGCGCAAGTTCGCGCCGCTGGTCGGGCCGCGCCCGGAGCCGGGCGCGCCGCTCGCCCACGGCGACGTCGTGCTGCTGGTCGACCCGAAGGGACGGGAGTACCTGCGCGACCTCCGCCCGGGACGACGCTTCTCGCTCCACTGCGGCATGATCGACGCGGACGACCTCGTCGGACGCCCCGACGGCCTGCGCGTCGCCTCGTCGCAGGGTCAGCCGGTGCTCGTCCACCGGCCGACCTACGCCGAGCTCGTCCCCCACCTGCCGCGCGCGGCGCAGGTGGTGTACCCGAAGGACACCGCCTCGATCCTCGTGTGGGGCGACATCTACCCCGGCGCGCACGTGGTCGAGTCGGGAGTCGGGCCGGGAGCGCTCACGCTCGCGCTGCTGCGCGCCGTCGGGCCGACCGGTCGCGTCACCTCGATCGAGCGCCGGGAGGACCACGTCGAGATGGCCCGGGAGAACGTCGCCCGCTTCCACGGCGACGCGCCGAACTGGCGGACGGTGCTCGCCGACGCGGTCGACGCGCTCGCCGGAGAACGCGCCGACCGCGTCGTGCTCGACCTGCCCGAGCCCGGCCCCCTCGTCGCCGCGGCCGCAGACGCGCTGCGACCCGCGGGCCTGCTGACGATCTACGTGCCGACCACCATCCAGGTGAAGGAGATCGGCGACGCGCTCCGCGCCGAACCGCGGTTTGCCCAGGCGAAGACCTTCGAGACGCTCCACCGGGGATGGCACGTCGCCGAGGGGTCGGTGCGGCCCGACCACCGGATGGTCGCCCACACGGCCTTCCTCACGACCGCGATGCGCGTGGCCGACTGAGTCGCGGGCCGCGGGCCGCGCCGGAAGGGGTCCGGGTTCACGGACGTGATCCCGCCCGTTATGCTTCGCGGGGGTCGGGGAGGAATCCATGTCCGGGGAGCGCGAGGGCGACGAGGAAGAAGCGGAAGACGAAGGCGGCACCTCGTCCGCCGCCGAGGGTCTCGAAGGCATCGAGGAGGACACGAGCAACGTCGTCGTCCCCGAGCGGCTTCCCGTCCTCGCGCTTCGCGGCGTCGTCGTCTTTCCGTCGGCGATCGTGCCGCTCCCGATCTCGCGGCCGGCGTCGCTCCAGCTGGTCGAGCAGTGCCTCGCGGGCGATCGCATGCTCGCGCTGGTCGCCCAGAAGTCGGCGGAGGAGGAGCACCCCGGCCCCGACGGCCTCTACACCCGCGGGACCGCCGGCCGCCTCCTGAAGATGCTGCGCTACCCCGACCAGAGCGTCCGCGTCCTGGTGCAGGGGCTGCGGCGGATCGAGATCGACGAGATGGTCTCGACGGAGCCCTTCTTCGTCGCGCGCAACCACGTGCTCGTCGACGAGTACGAATCCTCGTCCGGACTCGACGCCATGCAGGCGCACCTCGTGAACCAGTTCGCGCGATTCGTCTCGATGATCCCCTACCTGCCCGACGAGTTGCAGCTCGTCGTGATGAACATCAAGGATCCCGGCAAGGTCACCGACCTGATCGCCTCGAACCTGAACGTGTCGGTCGAAGAGAAGCAGGACCTGCTCGCCACGCTCGACGTGCCGGGCCGCATGCAGAGGCTCTCGACGATCCTGAACCGCGAGATCGAACTGCTCGAACTCGGCTCGAAGATCCAGGGCCAGGTCCAGAGCGAGCTCTCGAAGGGCCAGAAGGAATTCTACCTCCGCCAGCAGTTGCGGGCGATCCAGAGCGAGCTCGGCGAAGGCGACGCGCGCACGGCCGACATCGACGAGCTGCGGGCGAAGCTCGACGCGGCGAGCCTTCCCGAGGCCGCCCGCAAGGCGGCCGACACCGAGCTCGACCGCCTGCGGCTCATCCCGCCCGAGTCGGCCGAGCACTCGGTCGTCCGCACCTACCTCGAGTGGCTCGCGAACCTGCCGTGGGCGGTCGCGACCCGGGACGACCTCGACATCCGGCATGCGCGCGAGGTCCTCGACGAGGACCACTTCGGGCTCGACCGGGTGAAGGACCGCATCCTCGAGTACCTGGCCGTCCGCAAGCTGAAGCCCGACCCGAAGAGCCCGATCCTGTGCTTCGCGGGCCCCCCGGGCGTCGGCAAGACCTCGCTCGGCCGGTCCATCGCGCGGGCGATGGACCGCCGCTTCCTGCGCCTCTCGCTCGGCGGCGTGCGCGACGAGGCCGAGATCCGCGGCCACCGCCGGACCTACGTCGGCGCGCTTCCGGGCCGCATCGTCCAGAGCCTGCGCTCTGCCGGCTCGAACAACCCGCTCCTCGTCCTCGACGAGATCGACAAGCTCGGCGGCGACTTCCGCGGCGACCCGGCATCGGCCCTGCTCGAGGTGCTCGACCCCGAGCAGAACTCGACCTTCGTCGACCACTACCTCGACGTTCCCTTCGACCTCTCGAGAATCATGTTCGTCACCACGGCGAACGATCTCGACGGCATCCCCTGGGCGCTGCGCGACCGCATGGAGGTGATCGAGATCGGCGGGTACACCGAGGAGGAGAAGCTCGAGATCGCCCGGCGCCACCTCGTGCCCAAGCAGGTCCTGGAGAACGGGCTCTCCGGCGAGAACCTCCGCTTCTCCGACGAGGGAATCGCGAAGATCGTCCGCGACTACACCCGCGAGGCCGGCTTGCGGAACCTCGAGCGCGAGATCGGCCGGGTGTGCCGCAAGGTCGCGCGCGAGGTGACCGAGGGGCGCACCGAGCCGGTGGTCGTCGATGGCGCGAAGGTCCGCGAGCTGCTCGGCGCCGAGCGCTTCGTCTCCGAGGTGGCCGGACGCTCCGCCGAGACCGGCGTCGTGACCGGCCTCGCGTACACGGCCAACGGCGGCGACATCCTGTTCGTCGAGTCGACGCGCATGAGCGGGCGCAAGAACCTGACCCTCACCGGCAGCCTGGGCGAGGTCATGAAGGAGTCCGCCCAGACCGCGCTCTCGCTGGTCCGTTCGCGGGCGGAGCACCTCGGCATTCCGACCGACTTCTTCGAGGTCTCCGACCTCCACGTGCACGTCCCCGCCGGCGCGATCCCCAAGGACGGCCCCTCGGCCGGCGTCACGATCGCGACCTCGCTCGCCTCGCTGCTCTCGGGTCGCCCGGTGCGCCCCGAGGTCGCCATGACCGGCGAGATCACGCTGCGCGGCGCCGTCCTGCCGATCGGCGGCGTGAAGGAGAAGGTGCTCGCGGCGCGGCGCGCGGGCATCCGCGAGGTGATCCTGCCCAGGCGCAACGAGAAGGACCTCGAGGAGCTCCCGGCGGACGTTCGCCGCGACCTGCAGTTCCACCTCGTCGAGCGCTTCGAGGAGGTCCTGCCGATCGCTCTCCTCGAGGCCCCCCCTCGCGAGGACGGCGCGCCGGCGAGGAGCGGTGGCTCCTCCCCTGCCGGCGACTGAACCGGGGCCAGCCCTTCCGCCCCGCCGGCGGGTTCAGACCGGGGCCGCGGGCCCGGCGCAGAGCGGGACGATCGCCCCGGCCTCGGCGACCAGGTGGTCCGGGCGAGCGGAGCGCAGCTCGTCGAGATCGCGCAGTCCCCAGGCCACGGCGCAGCTCGCGACGCCACCCATGCGCGCGGTCTCGACGTCGACGGCGGAGTCGCCGACGAGGCAGGTCTCGGCCCGCCCGAGCCCGGAGCGCTCGACCAGCCGGAGCAGCCCCTCGGGATCCGGCTTCGGTCGGGACACTTCGTCGCCGCAGACGGCGTCGACGAAACGGTCGGCGACGCCGAGTCCGGCGAGGATCGGTCCGGTGAACGCGCGCGGCTTGTTCGTGAGCAGCGAGAGTCGCGCCCCGCGGCGGAGAAGCTCGGCGAGAAGGCCGTCGACTCCGGCGTGCAGCCGCGTGCGGTCGAGCAGCCCCCGGCCGTAGGCTTCGCGGAAGCGCGCGGTCGCCGGTTCGAGCAGGGCATCCGCGCGCCCCGGGGCCGCGGCTTCGAGGCTCGAGAGCAGGAGGCGCCGCATGCCGTGCCCGACGAATCCGATCACGCGATCCTCGGGCAGTTCGCGCAGGCCGAGCCCGCGCAGCGTCTCGTTCACGGCCGCCGCGAGATCCTCCCCCGAGTCGACGAGCGTCCCGTCGAGGTCGAAGACGAAGTGGCGATAGGCGCCCGACGCCGGGCTCAGACCGCGAACGACGAGCCGCAGCCGCAGGTGCGCTGCGCGTTGGGGTTCACGAACTTGAAGCCGGCCCCGTGCAGCCCGTCGACGTAGTCGACCACGGTGCCGCCGAGGTAGACCGCACTCGCCGAGTCGACGAAGACCCGGACGCCGCCGATCTCGAGGACCTGGTCGTCGGCGGTCGGGGCGTCCTCGAGTCCGAGCGAGTACTGCATGCCGGAGCATCCCCCGCCCACGACGGACACGCGGAGCCCGGCCCCGTCGGCCCGGCCTTCCCGGGCCAGGAGAACCTTCACCCGCGCGACGGCCGTGGGCGAGAGGGAGACCGCGGCGTCCGCGCTTCCGGTCGGGTCGGTGACGTGTTCGTGCCCTGCCTGTTCCATGTCTGGTAGGATGCCACACGGCCGTCCGTTTTCCAGCCCCGATCCCGGCCGGACGCCCCGGAGAGGGAGTCCCCGGCCCCCGGCGAGAGGCGCGACCGAAGAGAATTCCCTCGAGCCACGTCCAAGCACCCGATGCCGCGGGATCGCCCCGCGCCCTTCGACCCGAGGAGACCCCTGACCGTGACCCATCGCCGACCGCCCCTCTTCCTGCCGCGTGCGGCCTTCGCCGCGACGCTCGCCCTCCTCTCCCCGGTCGCGGCGCAGGCCCGCAGCGCGAGCCTCCCGGGCTTCACCGAAGTGGCCAAACTCGTCCGCCCCTCGGTGGTGAACCTCGCCATCACCCAGACGGCCGAGCCCCCGCGCGGGCGGCGCGGCAGGGGCGGGCCCGGCGGGCCGGGCATGCCCCCGGGGATGGACCCCTTCGACGACTTCTTCCGACGCTTCTTCGGCGAGGGCGCGCCCGGCGGCCGCGGCGGCATGGGGCCGGCCCCTGCCCAGCGCAGCCTCGGCTCCGGCTTCGTGATCGACGCGGAAGGCTACATCGCCACCAACGCCCACGTGGTGAACCACGCGAGCAAGGTCGTCGTGCGGCTGTCGGACAAGGCCGAGTACCCGGCGAAGATCGTCGGCATCGACGAGAAGACCGACGTCGCGCTGATCAAGATCGAGAACCCGAAGGAGAAGCTCGCCCCGGTCACCTTCGGCGACTCGAACGCGCTCGAGGTCGGCGAGTGGGTCATGGCGATCGGCAGCCCCTTCGGCCTCGAGCAGACGGTCACGGTGGGCGTCGTGAGCGCGAAGGAGCGCGTGCTCGGCGCGGGCCCCTACGACGACTTCATCCAGACCGATGCCGCGATCAACCCCGGCAACTCCGGCGGTCCGCTGGTCGATGCCGACGGCCGGGTCATCGGCATCAACGCGGCGATCTCGAGTCGCAGCGGCGGCAACGACGGCATCGGCTTCGCGATCCCGATCAACCTCGCGCGCGGCGTCCTCGAGCAGCTCAAGCGTTCGGGCAAGGTCGAGCGCGGCTGGCTCGGCGTCTCCGTCCAGGGCGTCACGCCCGAGCTCGCCGAGTCCTTCGGGCTCTCCGAGCCGACCGGCGCCCTGGTCGCCGCCGTCTCCTCGGGCAGCCCGGCCGAGAAGGCCGGCCTCGAGCGCGGCGACGTGATCCTCGCCTTCAACGGCACGACCATCGGGGAGAGCCACCAGCTCCCGGCGCTGGTCGCCGAGGCCCCGATCGGACGCACGGCGACCGTGACCGTGCTGCGTGCCGGCAAGCGCATGGAGCTCGGCGTGAACGTGGTGCGCCAGCCCGACGACCTCGACGAGGAGGAGTCCGGCGCCGGCGACCGAGGCGAGGGCGGCGACGAGGCCCCCGGCGCCCCGGCCAAGACGCTCGCGCCCTGGGGGCTCGAGACGATGGAGATCACGCCCGAGCTCGCTCGTCGCAACGGCCTCCCGGTGAAGCGTGGCGTCGTCGTGAGCGACGTCGCCGAGGGCAGCCCGGCGGCGGAGGCCGGGATCCAGCCCGGAGACGTGCTGCGCGAGGTGAACCGCGCCCCGATCTCCTCGCTCGCCGACGTGCGGACCGCCCTGCGCAAGAGCACCCGCAAGGACCTGCTGGTGCTGGTGCAGCGGGGGGAGAACACCGCCTTCCACGTGTTGAAGCGCGAGTA
Source organism: Alphaproteobacteria bacterium (assembly GCA_017853315.1). Classification (GTDB taxonomy): domain Bacteria; phylum Desulfobacterota; class Binatia; order UBA12015; family UBA12015; genus REEB422. The sequence goes on along the minus strand of JAFMJW010000025.1, from coordinate 12,992 downwards.
GTCACCACGGTGCGGGGGGCGGCCGCGCGCCGCCCTCCGCACCGGAATCGACCACGCCGAGACGTTTTCCCGGTGGATCGCCGGGCCGAATCGGCGTAGCCTCGGGGCCACGTCGGAGGGCGGCTCGTCGGGCGGGCCGCAGGGAGGTGGCGGATGGCGGAGCAGGCGATCCTCGAGACCCGGCCCACCGAGTTCTTTCGCGACCTGGTGCGGTCGGCGATGCGCACCCAGCGGGTGGACGACGGCGAGGAGACCGAGTTCTACCTGGTGAACCTGCTCGCGAAGCACGTCCGCGCCGAGCCGGAGATCCTCGATCGTCCGCTCGCGCTCTCGTTCCTGGAGGCCCAGGGCGAAGGCGGCGCGCTGCGCTTCGAGCGCTTCAGGCGGGTCGGCGACACGGCCCTCTTCGTCTCCGGACTGTTCACCGACAGCCTCGAGGGCTCGCTCGTCCAGCCGTCGTACTACGTCGAACTCGGGCGACTCGCCTACCAGCGCACGGCCGAGAGCACGCGGCCGCCCCTGCGCGAGTTGTTCCGGAGACTCGCCGGCCACTTCACCTCGCTCGTATCCGTGCTGGGCGAGATCTCGTCGAGCGACCTCTTCGCGTCCGACCGGGACACGCTGCGCCTCTACCGGCGCTGGCTGCTGACGCGCGGCGCCGTCGACGCGGCGAGGCTCGTCCGGCGAGGCATCATCGCCGGCGAGCCGAGCCCCTCGCGGCAGTGACCGGCTGCCGCCGGGATCGAGCCCGGGCGGAGCGGCCTCGCCCTCGCGTCAGGCCGTGGCCCGGCTGCGAGACGGGCCGGGCTTGCGGGCGATCATCACCGTGAAGAGCGACTGCGGCGAGGTCTTGTAGCGACGCACGAGTTCGACCGGGGCCGCGTGCAGCAGGTCGTCCGCCCGCAGCGTCGTGCGCCAGCCGAGGTGACGCGTGACCGGGTCGACCTTGTCGACGATCCAGGCGATCGGCGCCCGCTCGCTGCGGAAGTGGTTGATGATGACGATCGTGCCGCCGGGGCGACAGACGCGCACCATCTCGCGCATCATCTTCTGCGCGTCCGGCACGACGCTCACGACGTGGAATGTGACGACGTAGTCGAAGCTCTCGTCGGGATAGGCGAGCGCCTGGGCGTCGCCGACCTCGAACTTCACGTGCGAGATCCCGAGCGCATCGGCCTTCTGCCGGGCGCGCTCGAGCATGTCGGGCGCGAGGTCGATCGCGGTCACCCTGCAGTGACGGGGGTAGGCCTCGAGCGAGAGGCCGGTGCCGACGCCGACCTCGAGGATCTCCGACCCCGCGGGCATGTCGAGATCGCCCAGCACCCGCCGGATGCGGTGCATGAAGACGTTGGTGAAGATCCGGTCGTAGAAGTGCGAGAAGCTCGAGTAGATCTTGCTCTCGTGTGCGGCGGGAAGGCTGGTCGCCATGCTCATCTCCCCCCGGGCCGGGCCTCGGCGGCGGGACTCGTCGGTCCTGCGGGGGCCGCGGTCGAGACCGCCTCGAACCCGCCGCTCGGGTACGCCTCTGGCGTCATCGACCCCGGCCCGGAACGCTCGATCAGGCCGCCGAAGCGCCCTGCACCTGCCGCTTGAAGGAAGCGATGTCCTGGCGCCGGAAGCGCCACTGCCTCCCGGTCTTGAAGGCGGGCAGGATCTGCTTGCGGGCGAACTCGTTGACCGTGTCGGGGCTCATGTCGAGCAGCCTCGCCACGTCACGGCTGTTCAGCAGCGGTTCTTCTCTCTCCACCATGGCTCGTCCCCGGGTCGGCGACCTGCCGCGGTGGCTACCATGCGGTCCCGACGGGGGTCAACTCGCCCCGCCGGGCCCCCGGCCGGCTCGACAGAGAACGGCCGGTCCAGAAGAAAACCTAGTCTTTTCAGCAACTTGACGGGCTCACCCCCGATCCTGCCGGATCACACGCTGATCGACGGGAGGCTGCCTCTGGAGAGGCGCCAGTCGTAGTAGATGCGGGTCGCGAAGACGGCCGTCAGGATCGTCGTGAGAATGCCCAGGCAGAGGGTCACGGCGAAGCCCCGGACCGGGCCCGTCCCGAACTGGAACAGGATCAGGCCGGAGACGAAGGTCGTGATGTTCGAGTCGCGGATCGCGGCCCAGGCTCTCTCGTAGCCGGCCTCGAGCGCCGCCCGGGGGGTCTTGCCCAGGAGGAGCTCTTCCCGGATGCGCTCGTTGATGAGCACGTTGGCGTCCACGGCCATGCCCATCGTGAGCACGATGCCGGCGATGCCCGGCAGGGTGAGCGTCGCCCCGAACAGCCCGAAGGCCGCGAGCAGGAAGAGGACGTTCAGGATCAGCGCCAGGTCGGCGACCAGGCCCGCTCCCTTGTAGTAGAAGAGCATGAAGGCGACGACCGCGAGGCCGCCCACCAGCAGCGAAATCACGCCCCTGCGGATCGAGTCGCGGCCGAGCGACGGCCCGACGGTGCGCTCCTCGATGATCTTGATCGGAGCCGGCAGAGCGCCCGCCCGCAGCACGATCGCGAGGTCGCGGGCCTCCTTGATGTCGAACTGCCCGCTGATCGAGGCCCGCCCGCCCGAGATCTTCTCGCGGATGACCGGCGCCGAGGCGACCTTGCCGTCGAGCACGATCGCGAGGTTGCGACCGACGTTCTCGGCGGTGACCTGCTCGAAGGTCCGGGCGCCCGCGTCGTTCAGCATGAGCTCGACGTAGGGGCCCTCGATCTGGGTCCCGGGCCGCACGCGCGCGTCGCCGACCGCGCCGCCGGACATGAGCACCTTCTTCTCCAGCAGGTAGTCCGACCGCCCCTCGACCGGGTTGGCCGCCGCGACGGTCTCGGTGTCGGGCCCCGCCTTCTCGGCGACCAGCCGGAACTCGAGCACCGCCGTCTTGCCGATCAGCTGCTTCGCACGCTGGGGATCCTGCACGCCGGGCAGCTGGACGACGATCTCCTCCTTGCCCTGCTTCTGGATGATCGGCTCGGAGACGCCGAACTGGTCGATGCGGTTGCGGATCGTCTCGAGCGACTGGTCGAGGGCGAACTGCTTGATCTGCTCGCGCTCCTTGATCGAGGGCGAGAAGACCACGTCGCCGAGGGACGCGCCGTCGGGCGAGGACTGGATCTCCAGGCTCGGGAACCGGCGACGGACCGCTTCCTCGAACGCGGAGCGCTGGTCGGCGTTCGCGAGGTGGACCGTCAGGTTGCCGTTGGCCGCCTCGAATCCCTTCACGTCGATCTTGTCGGCGACGAGGTCGCGCTTCATCTCCTCGCCCATGTGGCCGAGAGCGTTGTCGACGGCCTTGTCGACCTCGACGTCGAACAGCAGGTGCGTGCCGCCGCGCAGGTCGAGCCCGAGGCGGATCGGGTTCTTCGCGATCGCCTCGGGAAGCTTCATCCACGACGGCGCCCAGGTCGGCGCCAGGTAGACCAGCGCTGCGAGCGTCAGGGCCAGCAGCGCGAGTGCGCGCGCCTTCACGTTGCCTGCGTTCACGACTTCACCTCGGACTTCTCCTGGGTCTTCTCCAGGCGGGCGACGCGGCTCACGGCGTCGCGATCGATGCGAATCTGCGTCTTGGGCGCGATCTCCAGGAAGATCGTCTTGTCGTTGTTCACCTTCGCGACCCTGCCGTGCAGCCCGCCGGTGGTCACGATCTCGTCGCCCTGCCGGATGGCGGCCTGCATGTCCTCGATCTCCTTCGCCCGCTGCTGCTGGGGTCGGACGAGAAGGAAGTAGAACACCCCGAGGATCAGGGCGAACGGAAGCAGGTTCACGAGCGGCGAATTCGGCGACAGGGCCTCCTGCATGGCTCTCTCCTGGGGGTGGCCGCCCCGGTCAGGCCGGTGCGGGCTCCGTCGCGGCGAGCAGCGAGCGCGCCTCCTCGGCGAACCGGCCGAGGGGGATCGCCTCGCGCAGGCGCTCCATCCGCGAGAGGTAGAAGTGGAGGTTGTGGGTCGTGAGCAGGCGGGCCGCGAGGATCTCCCCCGCCACGAAGAGGTGGCGGACGAAAGCCCGGGAGAACCGCGAGCAGCAGGCGCAGGTGCAGCCCTCCTCGATGGGGCGGAGGTCGTCGCGGTTCTCGGCGTTCTTGATCACGAGCCGCCCCGAGGAGGTGAACGCCATCCCGTTGCGCGCGTTGCGCGTGGGGAGCACGCAGTCGAAGAGGTCGAATCCCATGGACACGAACCGGACGAGCTCGTCCGGCATCCCGACGCCCATCAGGTAGCGGGGGCGATCGCTCGGCAGCATTGCCACCGTGTGCCGCGCGACACGCTGCGTCAGCCCGCGCTCCTCCCCGACCGAAAGGCCGCCCACGGCATACCCGTCGAAGGACAGGGCGGCAAGCTCCGAGGCGCTTCTCTCGCGTGCGGCGGGGTCCATCGCCCCCTGCACGATCGCGAACACGAGCTGGTCGCGGCGACGGCGGGCCGCCGCCGCCCGCTCGGCCCAGCGGGTGGTCCGCTCGACCGAGCGCAGCACCTCGGCCGGGGTCGCGTCGGCGGCGACGCACTCGTCCAGGATCATCGCGACGTCGACGCCGAGCGACTCCTGGATGCGGATCACGTCCTCGGGCGAGAAGTAGTGCTTCGAGCCGTCGACGTGGCTGCGGAACTCGACCCCGCCGTCGTCGACCTTTCGCAATCCCTTCAGGCTGAAGATCTGGAAGCCCCCGCTGTCGGTCAGGATCGCGCGGCGCCAGCCCGAGAAGGCGTGCAGGCCGCCGTGCGCGGCGACGATCTCCACGCCCGGCCGCAGCGCCAGGTGGTAGGCGTTGGCGAGCACCATCCGGGCGCCGAGCTCCTCGACCTCCCACGGCGCCATCGCCTTCACGGTGCCCAGCGTACCGACCGGCATGAAGGCCGGTGTCTCGACCGGCCCGTGCGCGGTCCACAGCCGGCCCCGGCGGGCCCCGGTCTCGGGATCCACCGCCAGCAGCTCGAAGCCCAGCCGCGGGCTGTCGGTCTCGCTCGCCACCGCCGCCGTCTAGCAGACCGGGGCCGGTCCCGCGCCGAGAGTCGGGGTCAGAGCACCAGCATCGCGTCGCCGTAGCTGTAGAAGCGATAGCCCCGGGCGATCGCGGCCTCGTAGGCACGGCGCGCCGTTTCGACGCCCGCGAAGGCGGCAACGAGTGCCAGCAGCGAGGAGCCCGGCAGGTGGAAGTTCGTCAGCAGGCCCTGCACCACCTCGAAGCGACTGCCCGGCCCGAGCACGAGCGATGTCTCGACGAGCCCCTCGGGCCAGCCGGCACGCGCGGCGGACTCGAGGGCACGGGTCGTGGTCGTGCCGACCGCGATCACCCGCCCTTCCCCCGAAGCCCGCGTCCGGGCGATGGCCTCGCGGGTCGCGCGCGGCACCTCGTAGCGCTCGGGCTCGACGGCGAGCGCGTCGCGGCCGGGCTGCCCGGCGAGAAAGGTCGCCGGCCCGACGTGAAGCACCACCTCGGCGGTCGCCACCCGCATCTCGGCGAGCCGTCCGAAGAGCGACTCCGTCAGGTGGAGCCCCGCGGTGGGAGCGGCGATCGAACCGGGTTCGCGGGCATAGACGGTCTGGTAGCGGGAGGCGTCCTCCTCGGTCGGCCCATCGGGCCGGCGGATGTAGGGCGGGAGCGGCGTCTCGCCGATGCGCTCGGCGAGGTCGATCGCGCGGACTCCCGCGGGCAGCGCGATCTCGAGCCAGCCGTCGCCGCGACCCGACACTTCGACGACGACCTCGCGCGGACTCGACGCGCCGCCCGCGCCGCCCGCGTCCGCTGCGTCGGCCCCGTCGCGCGCGTCGAGCAGCGCGATGCGCTGGCCCACCCGGAGACGACGCGCCGGACGGGCGAGCACGCGCCAGCGCTCGCCGACCTCCGACGCATCCCCGCCGGGAGCGGGTGCGGCGCTCGGCGCGACGAGCAGCAGCTCGACCGCACCGCCCTCGGGAACGCGTCGTCCGCGCAGCCGCGCCGGAAACACGCGGCTGCGGTTCACGACCAGGAGGTCGCCCGCGCGGAGGTGGCCGGGCAGGTCCCGCACCACCGAGTCGAACGGGGGCGCGGCGACGCCGCGCGCGACGAGCATCAGGCGGGCCGCTTCGCGCTCCGCCGCGGGATGCTGCGCGATGCGCTCCGGCGGCAGCTCGTACTCGAACCCCGCGGCCGTGACGTCGCCGGCGCTCGGGCCCTCGCCCGGCGAGGTCACGCCGGGAGGCCCAGCCGCGTCATCACCAGCTTGATGTCCTGCCACACCGTCTTCTTCTCCGCCGGGTTCCGCAGAAGGTAGGCCGGGTGGAAGGTCGGCATGACCGGGATGCCGCGGAAGTCCTGCCACTGGCCGCGCAGGCGCGTGATCGGCGTGTCGGTCGAGAGCAGCGCGTGCGCCGCGAACTTGCCGAGCGTGACCAGCACTTCGGGCCCGACGAGCTCGATCTGGCGGTGGAGAAACGGCGAGCAGGTCGCGACCTCGTCGGGCTCGGGGTTGCGGTTCTGCGGCGGCCGGCACTTCACGACGTTGCAGATGTAGACGTCGGCACGCGAGAGCCGCATGCCCTTCTCGATGATGTCGGTGAGCAGCTGCCCGGCGCGTCCCACGAAGGGCTCGCCCTGCAGGTCCTCGTCGCGTCCCGGGCCTTCGCCGACGAAGACGACGCGAGCCCGGGGATTGCCGACGCCGAACACGACCTGGGTGCGCGCGCCGTGGAGGCGGCAGCGGCGGCAGTCGCCGATCACGCCTCGCAGGCCGTCGAGCGTCTTCGCGGCCGCGAGCTCGGCCGCCGCGGGCGCCGAGGCGGGTGCGGCAGCGGGCTCGACCGGCTTGCGCGGCGGCAAAGGGTCGATTGCCCCTTCGGCCGCGGATGCGGCCGGGGCACCCGCGGCGGGACTCCCGGAAGCGCGCCTGCTCCCCCCGGTTTCGATCGCCCCGGGCGCGCGCGCGGAAGCCGGCGTCGCCCCGGTTCCGGCCGGCGCTTCGACGACTCCGAGCAGCCGCTGCCACTCGAGCTGGGCCGCGAGGTCCGCGGCGAGCGCCCTCGCCTCTTGTCGCAAGCCCCCGGAGCCCCTACCCTTCGGCTCAGCCATGGCGACCCCGCTCCTCGTGCTCGTCTCCGCCGCGGCCCTCGTGCTCGCTGCGCCGGGCGAAGCGCTCGCCTGGGGGCCGGTCACCCACCTCGTGCACGGCTCGATGCTGCTGGAGCGGCTGCCGCTCCTCCCGCCGGAACTGCAGTCGCTGCTCTCGCGCTTCCCCTACGAGTACCTCTACGGCTGCATCGGCGCCGACATCATCCAGGCGAAGAAGTTCACGCGCAGCCTCTACACGCACTGCCACCACTGGCAGACCGGCTGGACCGTGCTGGAGCAGGCGCGCGACGACGCCGAGCGCGCCTTCTCCTGGGGCTACCTGTCCCATCTCGCGAGCGACACCTTCTCGCACAACTACTTCCTTCCGATCCGCCTGATCACGAGCTTCCGCGTGTCCGCGATGCGCCATGTCTACTGGGAAGCCCGCTTCGACGCCAACCAGAGAGCCGAGCGCTGGCCCGTCCTGACGCTCGTCGCCGGCCACGTCTACCCGCACTGCGACGACCTGGTCGAGAGGGTCGTCGAGCGGACGCTGTTCTCGTTCAGGACCAACAAGCGGATCTTCGACTCGCTGCTCGCACTCCAGCGCCTCGACTACTGGCGCGGCGTCATGCAGCGGGTGACCGGCAGCGACCGCCATCCGCTGGAGCGAGCCGACATCGACCGCTTCAACGGGCTGTGCGCCGACGCGCTCGTCGACCTCGCCTGCAACGGGAAGCGGTCGGCCTGCCAGGCGGCCGACCCCACCGGGTGCGACCACCTCGATCACGCGAACCGGATCCGCAAGCGGCTGCGCACGCTCGCCCGGCGCGGCGCGCTCGACGCCGGGCGCGAGCAGGAGATCCTCTCGGCGACGATCCCGGAGCTCGAAGCCGCACTCCACGCCGCCCCGCTCGGCTGATCCACGCACCGCCGCGCCGGCCGCGCGGCGCGCGCACGGGTCAGGTGCGCTGGAGGCCCGAGGCGCGCAGGCGGACGACGCGGTCGAGGATCGCCTCGGCGACCTCCTCCTTCGGAAGCAGCGGCAGCCGCTCGGCGCCCGCGCCGTCGAGGATCGAGACGACGTTCGTGTCGACGTCGAAGCCGGCGCCCGGGGCGGTCACGTCGTTCGCGACGACGAAGTCGAGGTCCTTGCGCACGAGCTTGCCGCGCGCGTGCTCGTCGACGTCGTGGGTCTCGGCCGCGAAGCCGACGACGATCGTGTCGGGACGCGGGCGGACGAGCGTGCCCAGCACGTCGACCGTCGACTCCACCTCGATCGCCGAGGGCCCCCTGGTCTTCGCGGGCTTGGTGCCGGCGCGCGCGACCGGCCGCCAGTCCGCGACGGCAGCCGCCGCGACCACGACGGTGCAGTCCGCGAGGTTCGCACGCACCGCGGCGGCCATCTCGTCGGCAGACACGACGTCGACCGTCCGGACCCCGCGGGGCGCGTCGAGTGCGGTCGGCCCGGCGACCAGCACGACCTCGGCCCCGCGGCGACGGGCCGCGCGTGCGATCTCGAAGCCCATCTTCCCCGACGAGCGATTCGAGAGGAAGCGGACCGGGTCGAGGAACTCGCGCGTCGGACCCGCCGTCACGAGGACGCGCTCGCCGGACAGGTCGTCCGGGGCGAGCGCGGCTTTCACCTCCTCGACCAGCACCGGCGGGTCCGGCATCCGCCCGCGGCCCTCGTAGCCGCAGGCGAGCACGCCGACGTCGGGCTCGACGACGCGGAACCCGCGCGACCCGAGCGCGCGGAGGTTCTCCTGCACGGCCGGGTTCTGCAGCATGTGAACGTTCATCGCGGGCGCCAGCACGACCGGCGCACGCGTCGCGAGCAGGACGGTGGTGAGGAGGTCGTCGGCGATGCCGCGCGCCGCCTTCGCGACCAGGTTCGCGGTGGCGGGCGCGATCAGCACCGCGTCGGCTTCGTCGGCGAGGGCCACGTGCCCGATCTGCGACTCCTGGGTGAGATCGAAGAGGTCGGTGCCGACCGGCTCGCCCGAGACCGCCTGCAAGGCGAGCGGCGTCGTGAACTCGCGGGCCGCGGCGGTGAGGACGACGCGCACGCGGGCGCCGGCCGCCTTCAGCGCGCGCACGACCTCGGGCGCCTTGTAGGCGGCGATGCCGCCGGTCACGCCGAGCACCACCGTGCGCCCTTCGAGCTTCAACCGGCCCCCTCCTCCGCGCCGCGCGCCGCGGACGCGACCTCGCCGAGCGAGAGATCGAGCCGCGACAGCGACCAGGCACCCATCGAGAGGATCACGACCATCTGGACGATCCAGTTGAGCAGCCCGTAACTGAGCGCCGTCGAGCGATCGATGCCGAAGAGCCCGAGCGCCATCTGCGAGCCGGCCCAGAAGACGCCGATGAAGCCCGGCGCCGACGGCACCGACACCGCCGCGGCGACGATCACCGTCGCGGCGAAGCCGAGCGGCACGAGCGGGGCCGGGAGCCCCATCGCGAGGGCCGAGGCCATGAAGCCCGCGACCGTCGCGAGCCAGACGATCGCCGACCAGCCCATCGCGGTCGCGAGCGCCGCCGGGCGCGAGAGCCCGCGCACCCCGGCGAGGAAGCCCCTCGCTCCGTCGACCACCGCGTGGCCGACCGACTCGGGAAGTCGCGCCGCCATGCGCTCGACGAAACGCTCGATCGGCTCGGCCCAGCGGATCGCCACCACGAGCCCGACCAGCGCCACGAAGACCAGCCCGAGCATCACGCGGGCGACGCCGCGGAGTTCCGGCCCGCCCGGGACGAGGTAGAGCGTGACGACGACGAGCAGCGCGAGCATGGCGAGGTCGAGCAGGCGCTCGATCGCGACCGTCGCGAGCGCCGACGGCATGCGGACCGCGCCGGAGCGAGCGACCACCATCGGCCGGATGATCTCGCCTGCACGCAGCGGCAGGACCATGTTGCCCATGAACCCGATGCAGGTCGCCTCGAAGACCGGCGTGTCGCCGAGCGGGCCGAGCGTGGAAAGAATGTAGCGCCACCTCGCCCCGCGCACCCAGAGCGAGAACGCCGCGAGCAGCGCGACCACCGCGAGCCAGCCCGCCCGCACCGAGCGCAGCGCGGCGAGCGACTCGCCGAGATCGAGGCCGTGGAGCGAGTACCAGAGCGCCGCCGCCGTCACCGCGAGCGACAGCGCGATCTGGACGCGACGGCTCACGCGTCGGCCACGCGGACGTCCCCGCCTGCGAGTCGGAGGGACCCCGCGAGCGTCCGCGCGAGCCGGCGGTAGCCCTCGCCGAGCGGTCCGTCGGAGAGCGCGACCGGAAAGCCATCGTCGCCCGAGCGCCGCACCGCCGGGTCGACCGGCAGCGAGACCAGCAGGGGCGCGCCGGCCGCCCGCGCGACCGCCTCCCCGCCACCGCGCCCGAACACGTCGTCGTGGTGCCCGCAGGACGGGCAGTCGAAGCCGGCCATGTTCTCGACGACGCCGAGGATCGGCACCTGCACCTGGCGGAACATCGCGACCCCGCGCATCACGTCGCGCAGCGCGACCTCCTGGGGCGTGGTGACGACCACCGCGCCGGCGAGCCGCACCTGCTGGGCGAGCGTCAGTTGCGCGTCGCCCGTGCCGGGGGGCAGGTCGATCACCAGCACGTCGAGATCGCCCCACTCGCAGTCGGCGAGGAACTGGCGGAGGAGCCCCGCGACCATCGGCCCCCGCCAGATGACGGGAGAGGTCTCGTCGAGGAAGAACCCCATCGAGATGCAGCGGACGCCGTGGCGGTCCACCGGGTGGAAGCGGTTGCCGCCGGCGGCGAGCGGCCGCGCGTCGGTGCCCATCATGATCGGCAAGCTCGGCCCGTGGACGTCGGCGTCGAGCAGCCCGGTGCGCAGCCCCGAGGCCGCGAACGCGCACGCGAGGTTGGTCGCGACCGTCGACTTGCCCACCCCGCCCTTCGCGCTCGAGACCGCGAGCACCGCGCGGACGCCGGGCAGCGACACGGGCTGGTCGGGCGTCGGGCCGCTTCGCGGTGCGCCCGGCGGCTCGGCGGCCGGGGCGGCGACGACCAGGCGCGCCCGAAGCCCGGTCGGCGCGATCGCGTCCGCGACCGCACTCTCGAGGACGGGGGGCACGTCGGTCCGCCCGCCGGGCAGCCGCAGCGCGATCACGGCGTGGTCGCCCTCGATCGAGACGTCGGCCACCATGCCGAGGCTCACGATGTCCCGCGGAAATCCGGGATAGCGCACCGCGGCGAGCGTTCCGCGGATGCTCTCCGGTGTCGGCTTGTCGGTCGTCATGGGCTCGGGTACCTGTTCGAATTCCTATAACAGCGACTCGCGGTGCCGGAAACTTGACCGTCCGCGGCTCGGTGGGATGCTCCCGCTGACGACGGCAGGCTCGAACCCATGGCGAACCCGAACTCCTCGACCGCGACCGCGGATGCCACGGCGGCCCCGGTCGCCCTGGTGGCGGATGAACTCTCCCGCGTGGAGACACGAATCCGCGAACTGAGCCTCTCGCGGGAGCCGCAGCTCCAGTCGATCGGGCGAGGCCTGATCGAGGCCGGCGGCAAGCGGGTCCGCCCGGCACTCGCCCTGCTCGTCTTCCGCGCCTGCGGCGGAGAGGACCCCTCCGACACGATCGAGGTGGGTGCCGCGCTCGAGCTGATCCACTCGGCCACGCTGCTGCACGACGACATCCTCGACTCGGGCCAGACGCGCCGCGGACGCCCGTCGCCGCTCGCGCTGCACGGACCGTCGCTCACGCTGGTCGCGGGCGATTTCCTGTTCAGCAAGGCCTTCGGGGTGGCCGGCCGCTTCGACGCGGAGGTCGTCGGCTGGGCGACCGACGCCTGCATCAGCCTCTGCGAGGGCGAGATCATGCAGCAGCGCTTCCGCCGCAATCCCGAGGTGACCGAGGCGGACTACCTCGAGATCGCGGACCGCAAGACCGCAGCCCTGTTCGCCGAGGCCGCCCGGATCGGCGCCCGCTTCGCAGGCGCCGCCGAGCCCGTGGTCGACGCGATGCGGGGGCTCGGGCGCGAGATCGGCCTCGCCTTCCAGATGGTCGACGACCTGCTCGACGTGCTCGGTCCCGCCGAAGTCATCGGCAAGCCCGTCGGGAGCGACCTCCGCGAGGGCTCGCCCGCCCTGCCGACGGTGCTCGCGCTGCCCCGCCTGCCCGAAGTCGCGCGCGCCTTCGCGGATCCCGCGCCCTCGGCCGAGCGCGTCCGCGCGGCGATCTCGGCGCTGAAGGCCTCGCCGGTGCTCTCCGAGGTGCGGCAGCGGGCGCGCACCCGGATCTCGATCGCCTTCGACCACCTGGGCCGCCTCGCCCCCTCGCCGTTCCGCGACGCTCTCTCCGACCTCGTGTCGGAGATGCAGGCCCGGACCGCCTGACCGGTGCCGGCGCGGCCCCGGCTGCGCATCTGGCGGAGGCGCGCGCGCGGGCCTAGAGTCCCGAGTCGAGACGCCCATGCCGCGAGACCGATTCGACCGCGAAATCGACTACCTGCGGATCTCGCTGACGGACCGCTGCAACCTTCGCTGCATCTACTGCATGCCGGAGAACGGCGCGTCCCACGCGGAGCCTTCCGACGCGCTCGGTCGGGACCAGATCGAACGCATCGCCGTCGCGGCCGCCGGCGTCGGGTTCCGCAAGATCCGCCTGACCGGCGGCGAGCCGACGTTGCGCTCCGACCTGGTCGAGATCGTGGAGCGGATCGCGCGCGTGCCCGGCATCGAGGACGTGGCCATGACGACGAACGGCATCCTGCTGCCGGGCCTCGCCCCGGCCCTTCGCCGGGCCGGCCTTCGCCGCGTGAACGTCCACCTCGACTCGCTCGACCCGGCACGCGTCGCCCGCGTCATGCGGCGCGGAACCCTGGAGCAGGCCCTCGCGGGGATCGCTGCCGCCGAGCAGGCGGGCTTCCACCCGATCAAGATCAACACGGTGGTCGTCGCGGGCGAGAACGACGGCGACGTCGTCGACCTCGCGCGCCTCACGCTCGAGCGCGACTGGCACGTCCGG
>JAFMJW010000156.1 GCA_017853315.1 Alphaproteobacteria bacterium | reverse complement strand
GAGGACGACGGCGAGGACATGGTCGCCTTCGCCGACTTCCTCCGCTCGACGAAGGCGCCGCCGCGAGGGACGCGCACCTCGGACGTCGAGGCCGGCGAGCGCGCGTTCGCCGAGGTCGGCTGCGCCACCTGCCACGTCGCGTCCATCACCACGGCACCCGCGGGAACCGTGGTGAACGGCGGCGAGTTCACGGTCCCCGAGGCCCTCGGCGACAAGGTCATCCATCCCTACGGCGACTTCCTGCTCCACGACGTGGGAACCGGCGACGGCATTCCGCTGCTGCCGACCCGCGAGATGGCGCCGACCGCCCGCATGTTCCGCACCGCCCCGCTCTGGGGGCTGCGCACCCGCAACAGGCTCATGCACGACGGGCTCTCCTTCACCCTCGACGAGGCCATCCGGCGCCACGCGGGCCAGGCGCAGCGCTCGGTGGACGCGTGGAACCGGCTGCCGGCCGAGCGCAAGCGGCAGGGGCTCGCCTTTCTCGGATCGCTCTGAGACAGAGTCGCCGTGGCGCGAGCACGGTCGGCACGTTCGGGACGGGGCGCGGGGCTGCGTCGAGGATCCGCGAGCGCGATCGCCGCGGCCCTGCTCCTGCACCTCGCTGCCTGCGGCGACGTGGTCGGCCTCCCTCGATCCGATCCCGCCGCCCTCCCCGTCCGCTACGAGCTCGTCGGCGAGAGCGCGTCGCCCGACTCCCCGCTGCGCGCGACCACCGAAGTGACGAACCTCGTCGCCTTCACGGGCGAGCTCTGGGCCTCGACCAGCCAGTGGATGGCGCCCGCCCCGATCGGCGGCGCGATCCTTCGTCGCGCCTCGCGGGGCGCGCCCTGGGAGGTCGTGCTGCAGACCGACCAGCTGCGCGTCATGGGTCTCGAGGCGTTTCGCGTTCCCGCGGGCCGTGAGGGCGTCGCCGAGGTGCTGCTCGCGCAGGCGCAGCCACCCGAGTCACCCCACGAGATCCGCTGGTCGGTCGCGCCCGACCGCTCGCTCGCCGCGCGCTTCGCGCTGCCCGACGCGGGCGGCACCGTGCGTTCGTTCGGCGCGCACGTCGCGATCGACGGGAGTGCGACGTTCTTCGCCGGCGTGCAGCCGACCGGCATCCTCGCCGGCACGTGGGACGGGGTCGCACGCACGATCCGCTGGTCGCCGACGCCCGAGCTGGTCGTCGGCGGCGCGGGGCTCGACCAGAAGGTGACCGGCTTCGCCTCCTGCGGCGGAGCCGCGTGGGCGACGGTGCGAGGGACGCTCTACCGACGCCGCACCGACGGCGGAATCGATCTCTCGACCGGCGGCCCATGGCAGGCGGCCTGGTCGGTCGAGGTCGCGAACCCCGACAACAGCGGCCTGCGGGGCGTGAGCTGCATCGAGCACGACGGCGCCCCCGCGATCCTGCTCGGCATCGAGGGCAGCGGCGAGATCGTGCGCTTCGACGGCGTCGACCGGCTCGGTGCCGTGATCGCGGCGACGCCGCTCGCGCCGGTGCCGGAACTCGACACGCGCGAGCTGATCGACGCGACCCTGCGCGGCTGGGGCCACGCGGTCCCCGCGACGGGCGCGGGCGCGGTCGGCTACACGATTCCTGCCTACAACGAGTTCACGGAGATCGGCGGCGGCGTGATCGCGGCGGGGGTCGAGTGGAGCTACGAGGCGGCCGCCTGCCCGGCGTCGCGACGCTGCCAGCCCGAGCGGACCTTCGATGCGCAGGCCTGCCTGCTGCGCCGCACGGAGCACGCGGGCGTCCCCGACTGGCAGATGCGCTGCCTCGCGGTGCCCGCGGACGTCCCGAACCCGATCCCGGTCCCGGTGCCCCCGGGCGCCGCCTTCGTCGCGGTTCGCGCGCTCCGGCTCTCGCCCTGGGACGACCGCGACCTCGGCCTTGCCGGCTACGACTCGAACTTCGTCTCCTCGAACGGCACGGGATGGGTCGCCGACCTGTCGGTCACGGAGTTCCGGCCATAGGGCGAAGCGCCCTTGAGGGGGCCTTCGCAGAGGCCGCTTGCCCGGGCCGCGCCCGCAGACGAAGAATCTCCCGCGGCCCGACGGGCCCGGGACGACATGAGGACTCGCCGACCCATCGCCCCGCGGGCCGCGCTCTGCGCGTTCGCGTTCGCCCTCGCCTGCACGAGCGCCCTCGCCGCCCCAGGTCCGGAGAGCCGCTGCCAGTCCGACAAGGGCAAGGAGGCGGGCCGCTACGCCGCGTGCATGCACGGCGCCGAGGCCGCGCTCGCGAAGGCCCTCGGACGCTGCACCCCCGGCGGGACCGACTGCTACCGCGACGCCGAGTGCGCCGCGCCCGCGACGTGCACGAAGGACACCGGTCCGCGGTCGACCTTCGGCGTCGCCGTCGCCCGCTGCGCCGCACGCTTCGACGACCGCTGGTCGAAGGCCGAGTCGCAGTCGACGCCGTCCGCCTGCATCGACGGGCTCACGCCGGCGGAGATCCGGGCGGAGATCGACGCGAGCGTCGCGACCGTGGCGACGGCACTCGCCGGCGGTGGCCTCGCGAGCTGCAACGTCGAACTCGACCAGTGCTCGACCACGCTCGTCTCGTGCGAGGGCCTGCTCGAGCAGGTTCGCGACGACCTCACGACCTGCAACGGGATCCCGGAGAGCTGCCTCTCCAACCCCGGCCCGGAGTGCGTGCCGCCGGGGTCGGCGCTGCCCCAGGTGGTCGCGACGCCGGGAGACTCGAGCGTGCGGCTCGCATGGAGCGCACTCGCCGACGCGGACGCCTACCGGGTCGAGCGCTGGTCCGCGTCGAGCGGCACCTGGGAGGTCGTCGGCCGGACCGCGAGCTCGAGCTTCGTCGACGACACCGTCACGAACGACGTCGAGGTGCGCTACCGCGTGGTCGCGATCCGCAACGGCTTCGCCGGCGATCCGTCGGCCGCCGTGACGGTGGTGCCGCAGGCCGCGCCGGGCGGCCCGTCGGACTTCGCCGTCGCGTCCGGGGACCGCTCGGCGCGACTTTCGTGGACGCCCGGGCCGGGATCGAGCAGCACCCACGTGCTGCGTGCTCCCGCCGCGACCGGCCCGTTCGCGGAAATCGCCGTCGTCGCGGCGAACACGTACACGGACACGGGCCTCCAGAACGGGACGAGCTACTGGTACGCACTCGCGGCGACCAACCCGGTCGGCGAGAGCACTCGCACCGCCGCGCTGCGCGCGATCCCGATCGCGCCGCCGACCGGGCTCGCGGCCGTGCCGAGCGATGGACAAGTCGCGCTGTTCTGGTCGCCGAGCGTGGGCGCGACGTCCTACGACGTGCAGCGGGCGACCGACGCGGGCGGCCCCTGGGCGAGCGTCGGCCAGTCGACGTCGCCGCGCTTCTCGGACGGAGGGCTCACGAACGGAACGACGCTGTTCTACCGCCTGCTCGCCGTGAACGCGGCGGGCACGAGCGATCCCGGCGCTCCCGTCGCGGCGACGCCGGGATCCGAGACGGTCGTGCAGCCGCCGTCCGAGGACCCGACCCGGAACAAGGTCGGCCTGAACGTGTGGTTCAACCGCGACTGGGGTGGCCAGTTCGCGTTCGTCGACGTCATGAAGGAGTCGCGCGCCTGGCAGGACGGCGCCAACTGGAACCAGCCGGTGGGTGGAGTCGACGAGCTCGGCTGGCCCACCGCCGACGCATCGACGGTCGTCTTCAGCGGCGACGCGGCCGACTTCAACGGGACCTACACGCTCCTCTTCGAGGGCCAGGCCGACGTCTCGGTGATGTGGACCCCCGGCACGGTCGCGAACAAGACGTGGGACGCCGCGACGAACACGACGCGAGCCGACGTCACCTACGCGATGACGCCGTCGAACCGGAGCGTCGGGCTCGTGTTCCGCAACACGCGGCGCACGGCGTCGAGCCCGCTCGGTTCGGGCTTCCGCAACGTCCGCCTCTACCGGCCGGGCTACCCGACCGACGGCAGCGTCGTCTTCACGACGCCCTTCCTCGACGCGCTCGGCAAGGCCCGGACGGTCCGCATGATGGAGTGGGCCGGCGGGTCGAGCGACCTCGTGCAGCACTGGGCCGACCGCTCGACGCCGCTGCACGCGACGCAGGGCGGGCTGCCCTCGCCCACCTACACGGGGCCCGACGGCCAGAGCTTCTCGTCCGAGCGCGGCGTCGCGCTCGAGCACCGCATCCAGCTCTGCAACCGCCTCATGACCGATTGCTGGATCAACGTGCCGCCGGCGGCCGACGACGAGTTCGTGCAGAACATGGCGCTGGCGCTGCGCTTCGGGACCGACGGCCGCGATCCGTACACCTCGCCGCAGGCGAACCCGGCCTTCCCGCCGCTCGACCCCTCGCTGCGCCTCTACCTCGAGTACTCGAACGAGAACTGGAACAGCGGTTCGGGCTTCCTCGCCTTCCACGTCATCAAGGGGATCTGCGCCCACCTCGACGCCTCCCACCCGGTCATGGTGCCGACGCCGGACAGCATCTACACCGCCGTCTGGCGATACCCGGCGTGGCGGACCTGGGGCATCGGCGAGATCTTCCGCTCGGTCTTCGGCGACGCGGCGATGCTCGCGCGCGTGCGTCCGGTCCTGATGACGCAGCGGGGCAACGCGCAGAGCACGCTCTCGACCGCGCTGCTCTGGCTCGACGAGTTCCTCCGGCGCCAGGCCGTGCCGCAGAGGATCTCCGAGGTCGTCTGGGGGGCCGGCGGCTCCGGATACTGGGGTGCGAACAACATGGTGAGCGCCGTCCCCGACCAGTTCTTCGCGGCCGGCAACATCCCCGACGCGACCTCGCTGCGCGACTTTTCGACCGACGCGGTGTGGACCGGGAACTACGGGGTCCGGCAGATCGCCTACGAGGGCGGCCCGGGCCTGAACTTCAGCGGCGCGGACAATCGCACCCTCAACGCGGATCCCCGGATGAAGGACGCGGTCGAAGCCGTCCACGACGCGTGGTCGGCCGTCGGCGGCGACCTGCTCGTCTACTACGTGCTGCGCGGACCGACGGAGTGGGAATTCACGCCGGCCGTCACGAACGCGTCCTCGCCGAAGCTGCTCGCGCTCGACGAACTCCAGGCGCGCCCGAAGGGCCCCGTCACGATCGGCACGGCGCTGCCGGGACGGATCGTCGTCAAGGACGCCGCCAACGTCCGGATCCGGACCGGCTACGGCTACAACCTCACGATCGACGGCCTGTCCTGCGAGGCAGGCTTCCTCGCCGGCCAGATGCTCGCGGCCGCCTCGCACGCCGACGCCGCCTACTCGGGCTCGCTCAAGGTCACGGCCTACGCATCCGCCGAGACCCGGCTCGCGGTGTGGGTGAACGGAGTCCGCCAGGGCGAGATCGTCCTCCCGGCGCTCGGCGGGACCGCGCACCTCTACGACAGCACGTCGATCCCGGTGAGCGTGCCCGCGGGACGCGTCGTCGTGCGTCTCGAGATTCTCTCCGGCGGCCTCGGCGCGATCTACTCGATCGACCTGTAGCGAGAGCGCGGCCCCCGCACGACCCGGGGAAGACCCCTCCCTTGACCGTGCCTCTCCCCCGGAATCTCCTTCGGGCAGGAGGACGGGCTCACGTCGCGCGGCCGGTCCGCGAGGCCCCCGCCCCGGGGCGGTCTCGGCACGAGTTCCGGGCCGATCGGGAAAATACCGGCTTGGCGGACGTCGGGCCCCCGGCCATCCTCCGCGCGTGGGTGACCTTGCCGATCGCGCGGACTCGCGTCGCCCCGGCCGTGCGAGCCGGGGGCTGGCGGCGACGTTCGCGTTCGCGCTGCTCGCGTTCGCCGGCGAGGCGCGTGCCGCGTGCTCGGTCGACTACACGGTGACGAGCGACTGGGGCACGGGTTTCATCGCGTCGGTCGCGATCCACAACGCGGGACCGGCCGCGATCTCCGGCTGGACGCTCGGCTGGAACTTCGGCGGGAGCCAGTCGATCACCTCGTCGTGGAGCTCCAGCACGTCGCAGCAGGGTGCCGCCGTCACCGCGACGAACGCCGCGTGGAACGGGTCCATCGCCGTGGGCAGCTCGGTGACCCTCGGCTTCCAGGCCACGACCTCGGGCGGCAACCCGCCGCCTTCGTCGTTCGTCCTGAACGGCGTCGCCTGCAGCCTGCAGGTCGTGATGCCGACGCCCGGGCCCGCGACGCCGACGCCCGTTCCGACCGCGGCGCCGACGCCGACACCCCTTCTCGAGCCTCTGCCGACCTCGGCCACCGAGTGGCCGACCCAGGTCTTCGCCCCCTTCGTCGACGCGACCGGCTGGCCGCCGTTCCCGTTCGTCGACGTCGCGACGAACCAGCGGATCGGCTTCTACGCGCTCGGCTTCGTGGTCGCGGCCTCGAACGGATCGTGCACGCCGTCGTGGGGCACGTACTACGACACCTCCACGTTTCTCGCCGCGGAGATCGCGGCGCTGCGGGGCCTGGGCGGCGACGTGGTGGTCTCGTTCGGCGGGGCTGCGAACACCGAACTCGCGCTCGCCTGCGGCAGCGCGACCGCGCTCGCGGGAGCCTACCGGACGGTGATCGACCGCTACGGACTCACGCACGTCGACTTCGACGTCGAAGGTGCGGCGATCGCGAACCATGCCGCGACCGACCGGCGCTCGCAGGCGATCGCGACGCTGCAGGCCGAGGCCCGCGCCGCGGGCCGCACGCTCGAGGCCTGGTTCACGCTGCCCGTGCTGCCGACGGGTCTCACCGCCGACGGCGTGTACCTCGTGCGCTCCGCGCTCTCGCACGGCGTCGAGATCGGCCTCGTGAACGTGATGGCGATGGACTACGGCGACTCGGCCGCGCCGTCGCCGTCGGGCAAGATGGCGGAGTACGCGATCCAGGCGGCGACGAGCCTCTTCTCCCAGCTGCGCGTCGCCTTCGACGACGCAGGGGTCGCGATCGGCGACGCCGAGCTCTGGCACCTGGTCGGCGTGACCCCGATGATCGGCGTGAACGACGTGGCGACCGAGGTCTTCGACCTCGTGGACGCGGGCCAGCTGGTCGACTTCGCGAAGCTGCGCGGGATCGGGGCGATCGCGATGTGGTCCGCGAATCGCGACCACCCCTGCCCCGGCGGCGTACTCGGCCATCCCGAGAACGACTGCAGCAGCATCCTGCAGCCCGACTGGGCATTCTCGCAGACCTTCCTCGCGCTCGGCGGGTCGACGACGCCGACCGTCACGCCGACTCCATCGCCGACGCCCGGGCCGACCGCGACGCCGACGCCGACGCCCGCGGTGGTCTGCGGGGCCGCGCCCCGCACGGACTGCCGTCCCGCGAACTCGGGACAGCTCTCGCTCCGCCGTGGACCGTCGCCCGCCCGCGATCGCCTCTCGTGGACGTGGAAGGGCACCACGGCCTCGCCCTTCGCCGACCCCGCTGCGGGCCTCGCCGTCTGCGTCTGGGATCTCGACGGCGGGTCGCCCCTGCTCGCGATCGAGGGGGTCCCGCTCGTCGGCCCCGCCTGCGGCGGCCGCTCGTGCTGGCGCGCGACGTCCTCGGGCTGGGTCTACGCCGACCGCAGCGCCTCGGGCGACGGCATCACCTCGCTCAAGCTCTCCCGCTCGGCGAGCGGAGCCGCGACGATCGTCGCGAAGGCGGGAGGCCCGAACGTCCTCCCCGACGCGCTCGACGCGACCCGCTTCTTCGCGAGCGACCCGGCGGTCGTCGTGCAGCTCGACCAGGGCGAGTCCGGCTGCTTCGAGCTCCGGCTCGCCTCTCCCGCGACGCGCAACGACCCGGCGGCGTTCTCGGACCGCTGAGCACCGCGCGCCTCGTGAGGCTCGGCGCGCGCCGGACCCGGCCGGAGTCCATGTCGTGCCCCGCCTGCATCACGCTCACCTGCTCGACGACGCTCAACTGCGACGCGGACGGCAGCGCGAGGGGTCGTCGGCAGCAGCGACGGGTTCGCCCGCACCGACGCGATCAGGTCGTTGGTCGGCCTGCCGAAGAAACCGGGCCGTGCCCCGCGCCTCGGAACTTCCTCAGGCGGCGACCACCCCGCTCGCCCCCGCCCTCTCGTACAGCCGGCGGTCGT
>JAFMJW010000155.1 GCA_017853315.1 Alphaproteobacteria bacterium | reverse complement strand
CTCGACCCGCCGCCCGCGGCCGGCTGCAACCTCTCGGTCTGGCAGGGCGGCCCCGTGAGCCAGGAGCGCGGGTGGCTGCTGTGTCGCTCGGAGCTCGCGGGCGGCGAGGGCTTCGAGGTCTGCGACGGCATCTACATGTCGACCTCGCAGGCGATGCTGCGTCGCGTGCTCGACGGCAACCCGCGCGAGTGCGAGGCCGACCGCAGCCGCCTGCTGCTCGGCTACGCGGGATGGGGACCGGGCCAGCTCGACGCCGAGATGGCGGAGTCGGCGTGGCTCAACATCCCGGTCGACGTCGGTCTCGTCTTCGACACCGACGCCGGCGACCTCTGGGAGGCATGCCTGCGCACGCTCGGCATCGACCCGCTCGCCCTGGCCCCCGCTCCCGGCATCCACTGAGCGACGCGGCGCACGGCGCCGTCCCGTCGACGAGCCCTCCGCGACGTCATGTCGCGCCTGCCATGGCGACTCGCCCCGCCGATCGCGATTCCTCCCCCTTGTCCGTGGCGATGGGGAGGAGGTATGACGTGGAGCCGATGGCGATCGAGGCGAGTTTCCGGTCCGAGGAACGCTTCACGCAGGCCCAGTTCCGCGCGTGGATCGATGCGCGCCCGCCACGCGACGTCGGGCGCTACGAGTTGCTCCGCGGGCAGATCGTCATGAGCCCGCCGGCGCTGCCGCGCCATGCCCGAGTCGAGGTCCTGATCGCGTCGCTGATCGAACGCCACGTCGCCGACCGCGGTCTCGGTCTCGTGTTCGGATCCAGCGCCGGCTTCGAACTGCCGTCCGGCGACACGCTCGCCCCCGACGTCTCCTTCGTCTCGCTCGCCCGTCTCGAAGGAGCGAGCCTCGACGAGTTCTTCGGCCTGGCCCCCGACCTCGCCGTCGAGATCCTCTCGCCGAGTTCGATCTCCCGGGACCGCGTCGAGAAGCTCGCGATCTACGCCGAGAACGGCGTCGCCGAGTACTGGATCATCGACCCGCGGCGGCGCACCGTCGAGATCCACCGGCTCGTCGACGGCGCCCATGCCGAGCCGGAGGTCTTCGGCGCCGGCCGCATCCGTTCGACGGTGCTGCCCTCGTTCGACGCCTCGGTCGCCGACGTCTTCTCCGGCCTCGACTGACGGCTGCGGGTTTCGATCGACCGAGTAGGGACCAGGCCGGCCTCGGCCGGGGCCTCGCGTGCGAAGCCCCGCCAAACGAGCGAAGATCGCTCCATGTCGGAAGCCGCACCGTGGTACCTCCCCGTCCGCGACGAGGTGGACGTCTTCACCGCCGCGTTCGCCTGCCGCCTGCCGGTCCTGCTGAAGGGCCCGACCGGCTGCGGCAAGACCCGCTTCGTCGAGTACATGGCGCACCGCCTGCTCGGACCGGGCGCCGGCCACGACGGCGACGTCCACCGCGCGCGCGGCGAGACCCCGCCGCTCGTCACCGTCGCCTGCCACGAGGACCTGACCGGGTCCGACCTGGTCGGCCGCTACCTCATCCAGGGCGACGACACGGTGTGGATCGACGGCCCGCTCACGCAGTCCGTCCGCCGCGGCTCGATCTGCTACCTCGACGAAGTCGTCGAAGCGCGCAAGGACACGATCGTCCTGATCCATCCGCTGACCGATCACCGCCGCATCCTGCCGATCGACAAGCGCGGCGAGACGCTGGAAGCGCATCCCGACTTCCTGCTCGTGATCTCCTACAACCCCGGCTACCAGAGCGTGCTGAAGGACCTGAAGCACTCGACCCGGCAGCGCTTCGTCAGCCTCGAGTTCGACTACCCGCCGCGCGACCGCGAGGCGGAGATCATCCGCCACGAGAGCGGCGTCGACCCGGACACCGCGCTCGCCCTCGCGACGCTCGGCGAGAAGGTCCGCACGCTGCGCGGCTCGGGGCTCGGCGAGGGCGTCAGCACGCGACTGCTCGTCTACGCGGGACAGCTGGTCGCGCGCGGGCTCTCGCCGCGGCGAGCCTGCACGGTCGCGGTCACGAACTCGCTGACCGACGACCGCGAGATGCTGCGCTCGGTGAGCGAACTCGTGAGCGCGATCTTCCCCGGCCGCGAAGGCGACGAGGTTCCCGGCGCCGCGCCGACGCCGAAGCCGGCGGCCGGCCCCGGCTCCGGCCGATGAGCGCGCCGCGCGCGCCCCACCCGGCGCGTTCGGTCGCGGGGCGTCGCGCGCTCGTGACGGGTGCCGCGAGCGGCATCGGTCGCGCGACGGCACTTCTCCTCGCCTCGGAGGGTGCGCGGGTCGCGGCGGTCGACCTCTCCTCCGACGCGCTCGCGAAGGTCCTGGCCGAGGCGTCGGCGGCAGGCGGCGACCTGCGGACATGGACGCTCGACGTCTCCGACGGGGAGGCCGTCACGCGCGTCGTCGGCGAGGTCGCGCGCACGCTCGGCGGCCTCGACATCGTCGTGAACTGCGCGGGCGTGAGCCTGCCCGGAGCCTTCGGCGACGAGGAGGCGTGGCGGCGCACGGTCGAGGTGAACCTGACCGGCACGATGCGCGTGTGCGCGGCAGCGCTCCCGCACCTGTTCGCGTCCGACGCCGGCCGGATCGTGAACACGGCGTCCACCGAGGGGCTCGGCGCGACGCCGCTCATCAGTGCGTACACCGCGAGCAAGCACGGCGTGATCGGGCTCACGAAGTCGCTCGCGGTCGAGGTCGCCGCGCGCGGCGTGACCGTGAACGCGGTCTGCCCGGGGCCGGTGCGCACCGGCATGACCGCGATCATCCCCGAGGACGCGAAGGACAAGTTCGCGCGCCGCAAGGTGCCGCTGAAGCGCTACGGCGAGCCCGAGGAACTGGCCCACATGATCCTGTCTCTCGCGCTTCCGGCCGCCTCGTTCACGACCGGCGCGGTGCTGGTCGTCGACGGCGGGATGACGGCGCTGAACGCGAAGCCGCTCTGAGGCCCCGCACCCGGCCGGAGGGGTGGGACGAGCGAGGTTCCGCGGGCCCTCCCCCGCCCATGTGCCGCCCCGCCCCCGCGGTTTGACTCGCGGTGCCCGGCGGGAGCATGTCGGCCCCCGAGGAGGGATCTCTCATGGCGATCGATCTCGCGAACGACCCGGCCTTTCGGACCTACGCCACCTGCGCGGGCATCCTGGCGATCAAGATGCTGCTTTCCGGCACCTACACCTCGGTCGCACGCTTCCGGAACAAGGCCTTCGTGAACGCCGAGGACGCGAAGGGTTTCGGCGGGACGTCGAGCGAGATCGAGCACCCGGCGGTCGCGCACGCGCTGCGCATCCAGCGCAACGACCTCGAGAACATCCTGCCGTTCCTCGCGGTCGCGCTGGCCTTCGTGCTGAACGGCGCGTCGGCCTCGGCCGCGTGGTGGTACTGCTGGACGTTCACGATCGCGCGGCTCGCGCACTGGGTCGCCTACATGAACCACCTCCAGCCGTGGCGCGCGATCTGCTACATGATCGGATACGCCTGCATCCTCGGCATGGCGGTGCAGCTGATCTTCGGCTGAGCGCCGCTCGACGGCCGGCGCCACGGCCCTTGCGCCGCGGGTGCTCGGTGGAAACATCGAGAGCATGCTCCCCGCGGTCGACCACGCCGCCGTCACCCTCGCCGTCACGGCCGCGGTCTTCTTCCTCCTCTGGCTCCTCTCGCTGCGGCTGCGCGACGCGAGCATCGTGGACTCGTGGTGGGGGCCCGGCTTCGCCCTGATCGCGCTCGTCACCTTCCTGCTGACTCCCGGCGGTGCCCGGCCGAGGCGCGTGCTGGTGTTGGCCCTCACCGCCACATGGGGCCTTCGGCTCGGAGCGCACATCTTCGCGCGCAACCACGGCACGCCCGAGGATCCGCGCTACCAGGCGATGCGCCGCAGCTGGGGCGACCGCTTCCCGTTCGCGAGCCTGTTCACCGTGTTCGTCCTGCAGGCGCTCATCCTGTGGGTGGTGTCGGCTCCGGTGCAGGTGGCGCAGGGATCGGCCGCGCCGGAGAGCCTCGGCCCATGGGATGCGGCGGGCGTGCTCGCCTGGGCGATCGGCTTCTTCTTCGAGACGGTCGGCGACGCACAACTGGCCCGCTTCCGTGCCGACCCCGCGAACGCGGGGCGGGTGATGGACCATGGCCTGTGGCGCTACACGCGCCACCCGAACTACTTTGGCGACGCCTGCGTCTGGTGGGGCCTCTGGCTGATCGCGTGCGCCGTGCCGGGCGGCTGGCTCACCGTGTTCTCGCCGCTGGTGATGACGTTCCTGCTCCGGCGGGTGTCGGGCGTGCCGATGCTCGAGCGCGGCATGGCGAAGCGCCGGCCCGGCTACGACGAGTACGTCCGCCGGACCAGCCCGTTCCTGCCTTGGCCGCCGCGCGTCTGAGTGGCGAAGCGGCGCCGTCGACGACCCGAAACGTAGACGGCCCGACCCGCGAGGCGGGCCGGGCCGTGGGGTCGTCGGCCGGGGAGGCTCGCGAGCCTCCCCGGTCCGGGGATCAGTTCCGCGGGACGAAGAGTCCCATCTCGAAGGTCGGGCCGCTCGGCTGGGGCCCGTTCACCGAGCTCTGCCGGGTCACCTTCGCCTCGCGGAGCGCGATCGCCATCTGGCCGTTGACGATCTGGTTTCCGGGGAAGAGGGCGTTGATGGTCGTGCCGAGCCGCGCACGCCCGTTCTTCACGGTGGCGCAGCCGAGCGGGAAGTTCACGAGCTCCTGCATCGTGCAGCCCGCCGGGTCGCCGCTCACGCAGCCGGTCGACGGCAGCGTGACCGCCATCGTGGCCTCGATGCAGAGCGTCTCGCCCTCGCAGCCGTCGGCGAGCCCGCGCAGGTAGCCGTTGATCCGGATGTCCTGGTTCGCCGGGATCTGCGTCTCGATGACCGCGGCGCGGCCGGTGCCGAGCCCGTGCGGGCCAAACTGGCAGGTGGAGTCGATCGGGGTCGCCGGAGAGCACGCGGGGAGGACGAACGCACCCGTGGACGAGTCGTTCGGCGTGACGCAATCCTCGTAGGCGGTCACGAACGAGATGTTGAGCCGCTTGGCGTGGGCCGGCTCGACGAGTTGGGCCTGGGCACTGCCGGCGAGCCCGCAGAGCGCGACGGCGGCGGCGACGAGGATCCTTCGGGTCATGGGTTCAACCTCCTCAGGTGGAAAAGAGCCGCCGGGTTCATCCGGCCGGCCGACGAAAAATCATCACTTTCATGAGTGCAGCGGGGCGAGCGGATCAAGCGATTCGGTGCGGATTCGGTGGAGCGGACGGTCGGCGCTTCGATCAGGTGGAGCCGAGAACGCGGCCGTTCTCTAGGTGCATCTCGCCGTCGAATCAAGCGAAGACGGCGAGCCCCGGGCCGAAGGGGGCCCGCTCCTCCGGGTCGTGCCCCGAGGGCCGCTCGACGGCCGCCTGCACGGGCCCGAGGCAGCCGTGTCGTTCGAGCAGCGCGTCGACCTCCGCCCGATCGGAAGACCCGAGTTCCGCGAACCGGGACTGCAAGCGCTCGAGACACCAGACGCGGTAGGCCGAGACCGGGACGTTCTCGTAGACCACGTCCTCGATGCGAGCGTCGAACCGGCTCCGTCCGGCCGCGAACGCACGCGCGTTCTGCGAGAGCCACGCGAGGTGTCCGCGGCCCGCCTCGTCGAGCAGCGGCCCCCAGTCGGCGGGAACGCCTTCGAGAAGCGCGTCCCCGGTCGCCTGCTCGCGGGCGTCCCACGTGCGCGCGACCCAGGCCCAGACGGCGGGAGCGCGTTCGCGCATGATCGCGGCCGGCGTCGGGTCGCTGCCGAAGTGCCGGAACATCGGGCCGAAGAACCCGAAGTCGGCGAGCGTCGGGGCCTCGCCGAGCAGGAACGGACGACGGGACAGGATCGCCTGCAGGGCGTCGAGCGTGCGCAGGTAGACCGACTCGACGTGCCCGCGCGTGTGCTGGTTCACGCCGTCGCGGGCGACGAACCGGCTCGTCTGCCGCCGCCGGATCGCGATCCGCTTCGCCCAGCGGGGGGCCGCCACGTCGACCATGAGCTCGTCGGTGATGAGCGAGGCGAGCAGGCGCGCGTCCTCGGGGTGGCTCCAGCGGTAGTGCATCGCGGGCCGCCACAGCCACTCGTCGGCCATGTCCTCGAGCAGTCGGCTCGCGAACGCCTGCACGGGGTCGGCCGGGATCGTGCGCGGTTCCGGATGCGAGGCTTCGAGCCACTCGATCGTCGGTGTGGTGTCCGTCATCCAGCGCCCGTCGGGCAGTTGCACGGCCGGCATCTGGGCCGCTCCGGTCTCGCGCGGGACGACGCGCCCGAACATGCGCGAGGTCATCGGCCGCAGGCGATACGGGATGCCCTTCCAGCGCAGGAAGCCCTCGAGCTTGCCGGTGAAGTAGGAGATGCGGGAGCCCCACACGCAGAGCTCGCGCCCGTCGCCCCGCGCAGGCGTCCCGGGGGCCGTCACGCCGGCCTCGGCGCGTGGCGCAGCAGTGCGCGCAGGCGCAGTGCGGGCAGGATCGCGAGCAGCGTGCACGCCGCCTCGATCTGGAACACGCGCGCGGTGCCGAGTCGATCGACCAGCGTGCCCGCGATCACGAGCCCGAGGCTCCCCCCGATCCCGAAGGAGACGAAGCCGTAGAGCGCCTGGCCGTTCGTGCTGCTGCGCGACGGCACGAGTCGCGCGAGCACGAGCTGGGCCGCGAGATGCGAGAAGGCGAAGCAGGGGCCGTACGCGAGCTGGGTCGCGATCGTCGCGACCTCGCCGTGCACGAGCGAGGTCACGACGTAGCGGGCGGCCGTCGCGAGCAGCACGCCGATCAGCACGTCGGCCGCCCCGAAGCGCGTGAACACGTCGCGCCCGATCCAGAGCGCGATCACCTCGGTCACGACACCGAGTCCCCAGGTCACGCCGGGCACCCAGTCGGGCAGTCCGAGCGCGCGGGTGTGCACGGCGAAGAAGCCGGCCCACGCGCCCGCGCCCAGGTTGAACAGCAGCGACGCGGCGAGGAAGGCGTTCATCGGCGGGGACAGCAGGCGCCAGGGGGCGTGGAAGTGCTCGAGGTGCCCGTGCTGCCCGCGCGGGAGGCGGAAGGCGGCGACCGGCAGCACGACCTGCGCGGCCACCAGCAACCACGGCACGACGAGCGGCGAGGTGCGCGCGATGACGGCGGCCGCGAGCAGCGAGCCGACCACGAAGCCGAGCGAGCCCCAGGCGCGCAGCCGTCCGTAGTTGCCGCCGAGGCGCGGCAGGTGGTCGGCGCACATCGCGTCCATCATCGGCACGAGCGGCGCCCCGAAGGCCGCGACCGCGGCGACCGCGAGCAGGATCGCCGGGAGCCGTTCGGCCAGTGCGAGCCCGACCAGGCAGGCGGTCGAGGCGACGGCGGCGACCACGAACAGCCTGCGGCGGATGCGAAGCCGGTCGGCCGCGTAGGCCCACGGGATCGCGGCCGACCAGCGGACGGCGGGCGCGAGCCCGAGCACGAGTCCGATCTGCGCGCCCGAGAGTCCGCGGGTCGCGAGGTAGAGCGGGACGTAGGGCACCCACACGCCCATCCCGATGAAGAGCAGGAAGAACGCGGTCGAGACCGTGAACGCCGTGCCGTCGGTCCGCCCGTGAGCCTCGGGGCGGGCGCCGTGCGCATCGTCGGTCGCCGCCGCGGAATGGCCCATGGGGGCATCGTATGGTGAAATCGCCTCGGCGGCGACGTGCCGCCTTCGCGACCGACTCGCCCGGCCCCGGCCGGAAGGATCGAGCCGCGGGAGCACCCATGCCCACCGATCCGACCGGCCACGACCGCGACCACGACCGACGCCACGAGGTCCTTCGCTTCGCGGACGAGGTCGACGAGACGAGCCCCGGGTTCGCTACGCGGCTGCGAGCCGCCGCGCCGGCGATCGAGGGCGAGCTCGCCGCTCCGCTCGTCGCCGCCTTCGCGGTCGCGCTGCGGCGCCTCGCCGCGATCGAGGGTGCGGGTCGCGACGCCGCGCAGGCGCTTCTCGCGCGGCCGCTCGCCGACGTCGCGGCACTGTCGCCTGCGGACCTCGAGTCGTGGTGCGAGTCGACGGCCGCGATCGCCGCGCACTCGGTGCGCGCGGCCTCGACCTTCGCCGCGA
>JAFMJW010000154.1 GCA_017853315.1 Alphaproteobacteria bacterium | reverse complement strand
GGCCATGGCGGAGACGAGACTGCGGCCCTGGACCCCGACCGAGGAGAAGGTCGCCAACGTCGTCATCAAGGCGATGACGGCGGCGAACACCTGGGTCTACCGGCTGACCGGAGGGCGGCTCGGCGGCAAGTTCCTGCGAGGGGCCCCGGTCTGCCTGCTGACGACCACCGGGCGGCGTTCCGGCGAACCACGCACGGTCGCCCTGCTCTACCTCGAGGACGGTCGCGACGTGATCGTGGTCGCCTCGAAGGGCGGCATGGCGAAGGACCCGCTCTGGTACCGCAACCTCGAGATCCACCCCGCGGCGAGGCTGCAGGTCGGGAACGAGGAGCGAAACGTGCGCGCCGTTCGGGTGAGCGACCGCGAGAAGGAGGCGCTGTGGCCGCGCCTCGTGGCGATGTACCCCGACTTCGACGACTACCAGGGGCGCACGACGCGCAACATCCCGGTGATCCGGCTCACCGAGGTCTGAGCGGGGCGTCCGCCCCGCCCTTCGGAGGACACGATGAGACGCTCCATCCCCGCGGCCCTCGCGCTCGCCTCGGCACTCGTCGCCGGCTGCGCCTTGAAGGCGGTCCCGATCTGGGGCCGCGACGGGAATCCCTACCACTACGTGCAGTGCGACGGGATCCTGCGCTCGCTCGAGGACTGCTACGCGGCGGCAGCCGCCGCATGTCCGCAGGGCTACCGGATCGCCGAGAACGTCGCCCCGCGGGACTACTACAACTCGAGCCTCGTCTTCGCCTGCCGGACGGAGTAGCAGCGTGCTCTCCTCGATGGACGACTACCCGCTCCACCAGGTCGCGGAACCGATCCGGCACGCGGCGACGAGCGACCGCAATTTCTACGACCGCTACTACTTCAACCTGCACGCCTCGAGCGACGACCTCTTCATGGTCATGGGGCTCGGCCAGTACCCGAACCTCGCGGTGCAGGACGCGTTCGCGGTCGTGCGCCGCGGCGGGCGCCACCTGGTCGTGCGCGCCTCGCGCGAGCTCGGCGACCGGATGGACACGAGCGTCGGGCCGTTCCGCGTCGAGGTGATCGAGCCGCTGCGGAAGCTCCGCTTCCTGCTCGAGCCGTCCGAGCACGGCATCGCCTGCGACCTGCGCTGGGAGGGCTCGATCCCGGCCTTCCTCGAGCCCCGCCAGTACCTGCGTCGCCACGGCCGCGTGCTCTTCGACACCCAGCGCTTCGCGCAGACCGGAACGTGGACGGGCACCCTCGAGGTGGCCGGCGAGCGCTTCGAGGTCACGCCCGACCGCTGGAAGGGCACCCGCGACCGCTCCTGGGGCGTGCGCCCGGTCGGCGAGCCCGAGCACCCCGGCATCCGGCAGGGCGAGGGCCAGATGGTCGGCATGTGGAACTACGCGCCGATGCAGTTCGACGACCACTCGATCCTCTACATCGTGCACGAGGAGCCCGACGGGCGCCGGCCGATGGAGGAGGCGATGCGCATCTGGCACGACCCGTCGCGGGCGCCCGAGTGGCTCGGGCGCCCCGAGGTCGAGCACGAACTCGACCCGGGCACCCGCATGATCTCGAAGCCTTCGACGATCCGCTTCCCCGACGCGCCCGGCGGCCCGATCGAGGTCCGCGTCGTGCCGCTCACGCATTGCTTCGTCGCGGTCGGCACCGGCTACGGCATGGACGCCGACTGGCGCCACGGCATGTGGCAGGGGCCGCTCGTCGTGCAGGGGCGCGAGTGGTCGATGGAGGAACTCGCTTCGTGGGGCTGGTTCGGCATCGTCGACCACGCCGCCCGCTTCGAGCTCTCGGGTCCCGGCGGCGAGCGGCGCGTCGGCCATGGCCTGCACGAGCACGGCTTCTTCGGGTCGTTCCCGAAGTACGGGCTCTGAACCCGGGGGACCGGGTGCGCGGCGCGCCCGGCCTTGGCCGGGCGCCGGGCGCCGTGGTTGAAGGACGCATGGGCCGCCGGGCGTCGCGTGCACTGCTGCTCGCCGCGATCGTCGCGCTCGCGTTCGTGCTGCGCACGACGCACGCGACCGAGGTCTTCGTCGGCACCCGCGTCGTGCTCGCCGAGAACGACCCCTGGTACCACCTGCGCCGGGTCTTTCTCGTACTCCGGGACTTCCCGCGCGTACCCAGCTTCGACCCGTGGATCGACCACCCGCACGGCGCCCCGATCGTGTTCGCGCCGCTCTTCGACCTGGGGCTCGCGGCGCTCGCCAGGGCGACCGGCGTGGCAGGCGATCCCCGGGCGACCGCGGCGATGGTGGCCTTCGTGCCGCCCGTCCTGGGTGCCCTCACCTGCCTTCCCACCGCGTTGATCGCGGCCCTCGCCGCCGAGGGCGCCGCAGCGCTCCCCGCCGCCCTCCTGCTGGCGCTGCTGCCCGCGCATGCCTGGTACTCGCGGATCGGCTTCGTCGACCACCACGTCGCCGTCACGCTGCTGCAGGCGATCCTCGCCGTGCTCGCCCTCGTCGCGACCGGCATCGGGCGCGCGCCCCGGGACGCGCCGGCGCGCATCGCCGCGACGCTCGCCGCGATCGTGACGCTCGGCGTCGGCGTGCTCGCGTGGAACGGCTTCCTGCTGGTGCTCGCAGTGCTCGATGCGGGCCTGCTCGCGGCGTGGGCGGCGAGCGACGCATACGGTCGGCGCTCGATCGCGCGTTTCGCACTCTGGCTCCACGCCGGCGCGGCCCTGCTCGTCCTGCCGTGGGTGATCGCCGTGGTGCGCGAGACCGGCGATCCGACGGCGACGCACACGGTCTCGCTGCTCCACCCCGCCGTGCTCGCCGCGGGCGCACTGCTCGCCGCCACGGGCGTCTTCGCCTCGGAAGGTGGTCGTCGCGGCGCCATGGCCGCGGTCGTCGCGACCGGCCTCGTGGCGCTCGCGATCGCGGTGCTCTCGGCCTTCGGCGCGCTCGGCGACGCGCGCAACTGGCTCCTCTCCCGCAGCGACCCCTTCATGGGTGCCGTGCAGGAATCGGTTCCCATCCTGCGGACTTCCGACGGGCGACTCGACCTCTTCGGCGCACAAGTCTGGATGACGCGCTTCTTTCTCGCATCCCCCCTGCTCCTGGCGGCGACCTTCGTCCGCGCCGCGCGCACGCGATTCACGGATCGGGGCCGCGTATTCCTGCTCGCGTGGACCGCGCCGCTGCTCGCACTGGTCGTGCTCCAGCGGCGGTTCGGCGAGACCGCGGGGCCGGCGCTGTCCGTGCTCGTGGCCGACCTGCTGGTCGCCGGGTCTCGCGCATTCCGGCGCGCCGCGCGCGCACGCGGGATCGGCCCGGCTCCCGCGCGCGCGGCGGCTGCGGCGCTCGCCTTCTCGGTCGTCACGGCCGCCGTGTGGCCGTATCACTCGGGCTTCCTCTTCTCGCCGGATCGGCTGACGTCGCTCTGGCGGGCGCCGGTCCGCGCCGGGGCACCCGACGGCGCGAACGACCGGGAACGAGCCGTGCGGAAGGAGTCCCAGGACGTGCGGGAAGTGGCGGCGCTCGCGCGCTTCGACGCGCTGCTCGAGCGCGAGGAGCAAGCCGGGGGTGCCCCCCGGGGGGCCGCCGGCGCGATGAACTCCTGGCCGCTCGGGCACAAGCTCCTCCAGGTCGCCGGCGTGCCGGTCACGGCGACGCCCTTCGGCTCCCACGTCGGTGGCCGAGCCTTCGAGGACACCGCCGACTTCATGTTGTCCGGGGACGAGGCGTCCGCGCTCGAAATCCTGTCGCGCCGCGGCAGCCGCTGGGTGGTGCTCGACGACCGGCTCGGCACGATCGGTGCGTCGGTCGTTGCCCGCGGCGGGAACCCGCGCGAATGGTACGACCGCCGCGAGGGGCCCGACGGCCCCTCATACTCGGTCCGCGCGAAGCTCGCGCACTCCACCTGGTTCCGCCTGGTGCGGCTCGGCGGCTCGGCGGGCGACGTGCCGACGACCGATACGGGCAGCGAGAAGGTCGCGGCCCTCGACCACTTCCGGCTCGTCGTCGACGGCGAGCGCGACGGGATGGCGGGTTTCGTGCAGGCCTGGGAGGTCGTGCCCGGCGTGCGGCTCTCCGTCCGATCGAGTCCCGGCGCCGAGGTCCGGGCCTCCTACGCCTGGACCAGCGACGCGTCGCGTCCGCGAATCCACGTCGCCACCGCCAGGGCCGACGGGCGGGGCGAGGCGCGCATCGTGCTGCCCTACTCGTCGCAGCGCGAGGACCTGGGGCAGACCTCTTCGTGGCGGGTCGAGAGCGATGGCCGTGACCGCGACCTTCCGGTCGGCGAGGACGCCGTGCGAGGCGGGCACGAGCTTCGGATCGACCTCCTCGACTGACGGAGACGCATCGCGCCGGTCCCGAGGGCGGGAAGCCCGGCCGCTCGCAGCGATGCGAAGGCGCCGACCCCGCCCCCCACCCGCGTCACCACGGGCGCGTCCCGGGCCTGCGAGCCCGACCCGAGCGACCGACCGGGCGCGGCCACGGGGCTCGTTCGGCGGCGTGCTTGCGCGGGTCAGTCGCCCGCGTGGGCGAGGTCGTCGACGACCGGCTCGGCGACCGCGCGGCCGTCGTCGAGACGCAGCGCCGTGAGCTCGCGGCCCCAGACGGCACCCGTGTCGATCCCGATCGCGAGCGGTGCGCGGTGGAAGCCGAGCGCAGCCCAGTGGCCGAAGACCACGGTCGCGTCGGCGGACCGCCCGCGACGCCGCTCGAACCACGGCGCGAGCCCGCGCGGCGCCTTGGACGGAGCACCCTTGAAGTCGTAGTCCGGTCGGCCGTCGACGTCGCAGGTGCGGACCTGGGTCATCGCCTGCGCGATCGCGCGCAGGCGCTCGCCGCCCGAGAGCTTCGACTTCCAGGCGAGCCCCGGGCGGTCGTGGAGCGACGCGATGAGTGCCGCCGCACCGCGGCCGCGCAGCGCCCGGCTCGCCTCGCCTCCCAGCGTCAGCGCCTCGTCGGCGCTCCACGTGGGCAGGAAGCCCGCGTGCACGACCAGGTGGTCGTGGTCGCAGGCGTGAACGAAGGGCCGGGCGCGAATCCAGTCGAGGATCTCGGCGCGCTCGGGTGCCTCGAGCACCGCGTCGAGCGTGTCGCGACGACGCGCGTCGGAGAGCCCGAGCAGGCGCGCGACCAGGTGGAGGTCGTGGTTGCCCAGCACCGACTCGACGACGCGGGAGCGCTCCATCGCCCAGCGCAGGACGCCCAGCGAGTCGGGCCCCCGGTTCACCATGTCGCCCACCAGCACGACGCGGTCCGTCTGCTCGTCGAAGCGGATGCGACGCAGCAGCTTCTGGAGCGTGCGGAAGCATCCCTGCACGTCCCCGATGACCCAGGTCGCCACGACGGAAGCGTCGCACCGCGTCCCGCGAGCGGCAAGCATGCCGCCGCCCGGAGGCCGGGCGGGCGCGCGCAACGGACCGATGCCGGCCGCCCGCTTGGGTCGCGACGTGCGCCCGTGCTAGGCGCGGGCACCGCGCGGCCGCCGCCGCGAACGCGCCGGAGGAACCCGATGCCCCACGTCACCGTCACGAAGCCCCGCCCTCACGTGGCGCTCGTCACGCTGGATCGACCCGAGCGCATGAACGCGCTCTCTTTCGACCTGGTCGTGCCGCTCGTCGAGAGCCTGCGCGCGGTCGCGGCCGACAACGACGCATGGGTCGTCGTGCTGACCGGCGCCGGACGCGGGTTCTGCTCGGGCCTCGACCTCGAGGACCACGGTGCACCGCCGGGCATCGACGGGCTTCCGATGTCGCGCATCGCGATCCGGGCGATGGAGACGATGTCGGACCTGGTGCCGCTGCTCCGCTCGATGCCGCAGCCCGTGATCGCGGCGATCAACGGCCCGGCCTACGGCGGCGGCATGTGCCTGCCGCTCGGCGCCGACGTGCGGATCGCCGGCGAGTCGGCGCGCTTTCGCGCCGCCGGCATCAACAACGGGCTCACCGGCACCGAGCTCGGAGTGAGCTTTCTCCTGCCGCGGCTGATCGGTGCCTCGCGCGCCTTCGAGATGATCCTCTCCGGCCGCGAGATCGGCGCGGAAGAGGCCGAGCGCGCGGGCCTCGTCTCGCGGGTCGTGGCGGACGAGGACCTGCTGCCAGAGACCCTCGCGCTCGCCGAGCGCATGTGCGGCTACAGCCCGCACGGGCTCGCGATGACCAAGAAGGTGCTCTGGTCGAACCTGGAGACCGGGAGTCTCGAGGCCGCGATCGACCTGGAGAACCGCAACCAGTTGCTGGTGCGGCTCACGACCCGCAACCTCGAGGAGGCGATCCGCGCCCGGCGCGAGAAGCGCGCGCCTCGCTACGAGGACTGAACCGACGCGACGGGCCACGCGGCCCGAGGGGCAGAGGCCTCGGCGCCATTCGACCCCGTGCAGATCCGGGTCCGAAAGCCCGGCGCGATCAGACCGGGCAGTCGCCGATCGCGGTGACGACTCCGTCGACGCTCGCCGCGTAGAGGCGCCCGGCCGAGAGGATGGGCGACGACACGAAGGACGGCCCGCCCGAGAGGTTCCAGACCGTCGCACCGTCGGACGTGAGCGCCCAGAGCTTGTCCTCGATCGCGACGTAGATCCGGCCCGAGGCGTCGATCACCGGCGGGTTGTTGCGGAATTCCGAGCGCCCGAGGTCGCCCCGGCTCCAGAGCAGCTTCCCGTCGAGGTCGACCGCCCAGAGCGTCGCGGTCCGCGCCCAGGAGGAACCGAAGACGATGCGGCCGCGCTCGGTGTCGATCGCGGGCGGCGAGTACATGCGCTGCTTGCGCGCGGCCCAGGTGTCCCACAGCAGGCGGCCCTCGCCGGAGAGTTTGCCGGTGGCGGGGTCGACCTTCTCGCGAACCTCCCAGAGGCCGCTGAAGAGGCCGAGGTAGATCCGGCCGGTCGTCGGGTCGACGACGGGCGAGTAGTTGGGCGTGCGCGCGGCACCGGCCGTCTTCTCGAGCTGGACGCGCCAGATCTCGGCCCCCGTCGCCGGGTCGAAGGCGCCGAGCGTCGTGCTGCTGATCGTGACGTAGAGCCGGTCGCCGGCCGGGCTGAGCGCCGGCGACATGTTGCGGAGTCCGCCGCCGACCGGGTTCAGGCACCACTTGATCTGCCGCTCGGGACCCGGGCACATGGCCATGAGCGTGCCCGCCGAGAGCGAGTCCGAGCCCATGAAGACGGTGCCCGAGGCGTCGATGACGGGCGGCGTCGTGACGTCGCCGTCGGTGCACACCTTCTGGCGCCACGCGGTCGTGCCGGCCGCGACACTCGACGAGGCCGGCGGGACGATCGCCCAGAGGTCGTTGTCGCGCGTGCCGACGTAGATCGTGCCGCCGTTCCCGACGACGGGCCCGCCGCGGTCGACCTTCTTGCCGGGGTCCTGCGTCCCGCACCAGCGGACGGTGCCGTCGCGCGTGTCGAGTCCGCAGACCGGGCCCTTGCCGACCGGGACGACGAGCGTCTCGGGCTGCCCGTCGACGATCGGTGCGAGCGTCATCGCGCTCTGCACCTTGCCGAGCCGCATGCGGTTCTTCCACAGCACGCGAGTGCAGGTCGGGCCTGCGAACGGCGCGCGCCCGGTGTGCTGCGGGTTCTGCTGGAAGACCGGCCACGACCCGACGGCGATCCCGACCGGCCCGGCGTGATCGGGACACGCGAGGTTCGCGCCGAGACAGACGTTCTGACTCAGCGTGGCCCCGCAGCGGTCGTCCGCGCGCACGGAGGCGGCCGCGAGCAGGGCGGTCGCGACGAGCAGGCACGCGGTCGCGCGCACCGGGAACATGGAAGACCTGGAACCCATGCGATCCGGAAGCCCGCCGTCGAGCGGCGGTCACGGTCGGGTTCTACCCCAGCCGCCCGGTCCCGACCAGAGGCGAAAACCGCGAGCCCGGCCCGCGCCGACGGACGCGCCGTGGACGGCGCTCCCCTGCCCCCCGGGGCCTCGATCCCGGCGTCTCGTGCCCCACGACGCTCGCACGATCGCCCGGTCGCGGAGGGCCCACCGAGGTCGGGCCGGGGGCGTGTCGATACGGGCTGCCCTCGCGACCGGGCGTTGACCCCGCGCGCGCGGCGCGGCTATCGGGTCGTGACTCGGCCCCGGGCCGGATCCACGATGCC
>JAFMJW010000153.1 GCA_017853315.1 Alphaproteobacteria bacterium | reverse complement strand
CCGGCGACGATCATGACCGACCCGGAGTTCGCCGACGCGACCTACGTCGAGCCCATGACGCCGGAGATCCTCGAGCGGATCATCGAGCGCGAGAAGCCCGACGCGCTGCTCCCGACGATCGGCGGCCAGACCGGGCTGAATCTCTCGCTGGAACTCGCGGAGTCCGGCGTGCTCGCCCGCCACGGCGTCCAGATGATCGGCGCGAACCCGGCCGCCATCAAGAAGGCCGAGGATCGCGATCTCTTCAAGGCGGCGATGGAGAAGATCGGCCTCGAGGTTCCGCGCTCCGGCTACGCGCGCAGCATCGAGGAGGCCCGCCGCGTCCGGGACGAGATCGGCTACCCGCTCATCCTGCGGCCGTCGCGGACGCTCGGGGGCATGGGGGGCGGGTTCGCCCACGACGACGAGGAATTCGAGCGGATGGTAGCGTGGGCGCTCGACCTCTCGCCGCACCACGAGGTGCTGCTCGAGGAGTCGATCGCGGGCTGGA
Source organism: Alphaproteobacteria bacterium (assembly GCA_017853315.1). Classification (GTDB taxonomy): domain Bacteria; phylum Desulfobacterota; class Binatia; order UBA12015; family UBA12015; genus REEB422. Next base: position 7,582 of record JAFMJW010000153.1, on the reverse strand, counting down.
AGGAATTCGAGCTCGAGGTCATGCGCGACCGCGCGGACAACTGCGTGATCGTCTGCTCGATCGAGAACCTCGACCCGATGGGCGTGCACACCGGCGACTCGATCACGGTGGCCCCGGTCCAGACGCTGACCGACAAGGAATACCAGGTCATGCGCGACGCGGCCTTCGCGATCATGCGGGAGATCGGCGTCGAGACCGGCGGCTCGAACGTGCAGTTCGCGGTCGACCCGTCGAACGGGCGGCTCGTGGTGATCGAGATGAACCCGCGCGTCTCGCGGAGTTCGGCGCTCGCGTCCAAGGCGACCGGATTCCCGATCGCGAAGATCGCCGCCAAGCTCGCGATCGGGTACACGCTCGACGAGATCCGCAACGACATCACCCGCGAGACCCCGGCGTGCTTCGAGCCGACGATCGACTACGTGGTCACGAAGATTCCGCGCTTCACCTTCGAGAAGTTCCCGCAGGCCGAGGACCGGCTCTCCTCGCAGATGAAGTCGGTCGGCGAGGCGATGGCGATCGGGCGGACGTTCAAGGAGAGCCTCCAGAAGGCGCTCCGCTCGATGGAGATCGGCATCTCGGGCTTCGACCCGACGGCGGGCGACATGGACGACGAGCGGCTCCGCGAGCGGCTGCACGTGCCGAACGCGCAGCGCCTGCTGCTGGTGGGCGACGCGTTCCGCCGCGGGTTCGACCTCGAGGAGATCCAGCGCCTCTCCCGCATCGACCGCTGGTTCCTGCGCCACGTCGAGGAGATCGTGGCCGAGGAGGGCGTGATCGCGGCCGGATCCGGTCGCGCGCCCACGGCGGACGAATTCCGCCGCTGGAAGCGGATGGGGTTTTCGGACAAGCGGCTCGCCCAGCTCCGCGGGACCGCCGAGGACGAGATCCGGCGGGCCCGCACCGGGTACGGGGTCGTGCCGGTCTACAAGACGGTGGACACCTGCGGTGCGGAGTTCGCGGCCTACACGCCCTATCTCTATTCGACCTACGAGCCCGGCGACTGCGAGGCCGCACCGACGGCGAAGCGCAAGGTCGTCATCCTCGGCGGCGGTCCGAACCGGATCGGGCAGGGGATCGAGTTCGACTACTGCTGCGTGCACGCCGCGTACGCGCTGTCGGCCGACGGGTTCGAGACCATCATGGTCAACTGCAACCCGGAGACGGTGTCGACGGACTACGACACCTCCGACAAGCTCTTCTTCGAGCCGCTCACGCTCGAAGACGTGCTCGCGATCGTCGAGCGGGAGAAGCCGTTCGGAGTCATCGTGCAGTTCGGTGGCCAGACGCCGCTCCGCCTGTCGGTCGCGCTCGAGAAGGCGGGGGTCCCGATCATCGGGACGAGCCCGGACGCGATCGACCGCGCGGAGGACCGGGAGCGCTTCAAGAACCTGCTCGACGAACTCGGCCTCCGCCAGCCCGCGAACGGGACGGCGCGCTCGGTCGACGAGGCCGCGGCGATCGCCAGCCGGATCGGCTACCCCGTGCTCCTGCGACCGAGCTACGTGCTGGGCGGTCGCGCGATGGAGATCGTCGCGAGCGAGGCCGGCCTGCGCGACTACATGCAGCGGGCGGTGAAGGCGTCCCCGGACCATCCGGTGCTGGTCGACAAGTTCCTCGACTCGGCGATCGAGATCGACGTCGACTGCCTGTCCGACGGCAAGACCGTCGTGGTCGGCGGGGTCATGGAACACATCGAGCCGGCCGGGGTGCATTCCGGCGACTCGGCCTGCTCGCTGCCACCGCGCCTTTTGCCCCGCGAGGTGCAGGACGAGATCCGCCGGCAGACGATCGCGCTCGCGAGCCGTCTCGGCGTGGTCGGGCTCATGAACGTGCAGTTCGCCGTGCAGGACGGGCTCGTCTACGTCCTCGAGGTCAACCCGCGCGCGTCGCGCACGGTACCGTTCGTGTCCAAGGCGATCGGCCGTCCGCTCGCGAAGATCGCGGCGCGGGTCATGGCCGGCCGCACGCTGGCGGAGCTCGGAATCGACTCGGAGATCGTGCCCCGGCACGTGAGCGTGAAGGAGTCGGTGTTCCCGTTCATCAAGTTCCCGGGCGTCGACACGATCCTCGGTCCGGAGATGCGCTCGACCGGCGAGGTGATGGGGATCGACGCCGACTTCCCGAGCGCCTTCCTGAAGGCCGAGGACGGCGCGAGCTCGGTGCTGCCGGCCGCCGGGACGGTGTTCCTCTCGGTGCGTGCCGAGGACAAGGGGGCGATCGTCGGGATCGCGCGCACGCTGGTCGGCAGCGGCTTCGACCTGGTCGCGACCCACGGCACCCGCAAGGTGCTCATGGACGCGGGTGTCGCCTGCCGGGGCATCAACAAGGTTCGCGAGGGCTCGCCGCACGTGGTCGACGCGATCGTCGCGGGAGAGGTCGCCTTCGTCGTGAACACGACGTCGAGCGCGGAGTCGGTCGTCGACTCGTTCTCGATCCGGCGCACCGCGCTCGAGACCCGAACGCCCTACATGACGACCATCGCGGGGGCGGTGGCGGCGTCGCTGGGGATGGCGGCGCGGGCGAAGCAGCGCCTGGGCGTCCGCACGCTCCAGGAGTGGCACCGGGACCTCGCTCCGGGGAAGGGTGCCTGACTCCGCCCACGGCGACGGGCTCGCGGAACTGCTCGCGAGCCTCGATGCGCCGTTGCGATTTCTCCGCGACGCGGAGCCGGGCCGCGAGGCGCGGGTCCGTCTCCCGCTCGCAGCCTGGCTCGAGCGCCTGCGCGTGATCGCCTCGGCCGAGGAGCCGGGCCCCCTCCGCGACGGCATCGGGGGGCTCGTCCAGATCCTCGAGAAACTCGGGCGCGCGGAGGGAACGGAGGCGCGGCGATTCGCCGGGAGCGCCCTCGACGCGGTCCACGGGATTCGCTCGGCGCGGCCGTCGGAGGGTGCACCGGCCACGAGCCGCCCGCGGCCGGTGCGCGTCGAGACAGGCGGCGAGCGAGCGAGGGAGCCGGTCGGCGGCAGCCGGGGAAGCCGCGAAGGTGGGCTTCCGGGTCTCGCGGCGCCCGCTGCGGGGGTGACAGGATCGGCCGAGGTGCGCCCCGCCGTCGACGCTTCGATCGCGGAGGTCGAAGCCTGGCTCGCGGTCGCGAGTTCCCCGACCTCGGCGGTGCCCGGGGTCGGCCCCGCGCGCGCCCGGGAACTCGAGCGCTTCGAGCTCCCGACCGTCGAGGATCTCCTCTACCACCTGCCGTTCCGGTACGAGGACCGTCGGGCGCGGCGCCTCGTGCGGGAGATGGTTCCGGGCGAGAGCGCGACCGCGAAGCTCGAGATTCGGCGGGTCGACGAACGTCGTGCCGGACCGGGCGGGCGCCGCACGGTCCTGAGCGTGACCGCGGGCGACGAGACCGGGGTCGTCGAACTCGTCTGGTTCAACCAGGTGCGCTGGTTCAGGTCGAGACTGAAGCGCGGCGACCGGTGGATCGTCCACGGCAAGGTCGAGCGCGGCTACCAGTCGTCGCTTCGAATCACGCACCCGGAGATGGAGTCCGTCGAAGACCGCGACGAGTCCGAAAGCTCGAGTCGGGTTCTGCCGGTCTACGAGAAGCCGACCGCAATGCCGGCCTCGGCGATGCGACGGGTGGTCCATGCCGCCGTCGACGCCTTCGCGGGGCGCGTCCCCGACGCCGTTCCGGCCGAGATCCGCAGGCAGCAGGGGCTCCTCTCGCTCGGAGAAGCCCTGCGGGAGGTGCATCGTCCGGGCGCCCATGCGCAGGTCGGGGAGCTCGGCGCATTCCGCTCGGCCGCTCATCGCGCGATCGTGTTCGACGAGTTCTTCTTCGTGCAGCTGGGCCTCCTGCTGCGCAAGGCGGAGGCAGCGCGCGAGACCGGCATCGCGTTCGCGCCGCCGGGAACGCTCGTGGAGCGCCTGTTCGACTCCCTGCCGTTCCCTCTCACCGGGGCCCAGCGACGCGTGATCGGCGAGATCGCGGCCGACCAGGCGAAACCGCACCCCATGCACCGCCTGCTGCAGGGCGACGTCGGCAGCGGCAAGACCGTGGTCGCCGTGGCGGCCTCGCTCCGGGCGATCGAGTGCGGGTGGCAGGCCGTGGTCATGGCGCCGACCGAACTCCTCGCGGAGCAGCACTGGGAGACGATCCGGCGGGTCGCCGGCGGGCTCGGGGTGCCGCTCTGGTACCTGAGCGGGGAGGTGTCGGCCGCGGCGCGGCGGGAGGTGCTGGGCCGGCTCGAGGCGGGCGAAGCCGGGCTGGTCGTCGGTACGCACGCGCTCATCCAGGAGGGCGTCCGCTTCGGCAGGCTCGGGCTCGCGGTGATCGACGAGCAGCACCGCTTCGGCGTGATGCAGCGCGCGGGGCTCGCGCGGGCGACGGGCGGGGGCAGCGCGCCCGACGTCCTGCTCATGAGCGCGACGCCGATCCCGCGCACGCGCGCGCTCAGTCTCTACGGCGACCTCGACCTCTCCTGGCTCGACGAGATGCCGCCCGGGAGGAAGCCCGTGCACACGACGGTCCACGGGATGAACCAGCGTCGCCGGGCCTACGAGGTCGTCCGGCGCGAGATCGCGGCGGGCCGGCAGGCCTTCGTCGTCTACCCGCTGATCGAGGAGTCGGAGGCCTCGGACCTCCGCGACGCGACGAGTGCCGCCGACGAACTCCGCGCCGAGATCTTCCCCGACCTCCGGATCGCGCTGGTCCACGGCCGGATGCCGGCGGCGGAGCGGGACGCGACCATGCGCGACTTCAAGGAGCGTCGCTACGACCTGCTGGTCGCGACGACCGTCATCGAGGTCGGGATCGACGTGCCCAATGCGAGCGTGATCGTGATCGAGCACGCGGAGCGATTCGGGCTCGCGCAGTTGCACCAGCTCCGCGGCCGGGTCGGCCGCGGAGCGGACGAGGCCTACTGCCTGCTCGTCGCCGACTGGGCGCAGTCGAAGGAGGCGAAGGAGCGCCTCGCGGTCATGACGGAGACCAACGACGGGCTCCGCATCGCGGAGGCGGACATGGCGATCCGGGGTGCGGGGACGCTTCTCGGTACGCGTCAGTCGGGGCAGCCCGACTTCCGGGTCGCGAGCCTGGAACGCGACGGGGAGATCCTGGAGAAGGCCCGGGCCGCGGCGAAGGAACTTCTCGACGCGGACCCCTCGTTCTCGGGCGCCGCGTCGCGCGTCGTCCGCCGGGTGCTCGAGGCGCGTTGGAAGGGACGGTTGTCCCTCGCGCGGATCGGCTGACGGGAGACGAGAAGCCGATGGTGCCGCGTCCCGCCGACACGATCTGCCGTCGCCTGGCGTTCGCGGCCGCGATCGCACATCTCGCGGCGGCCGTCGCGGTGGTCCTGTCGCACCCCGGGCTCGCCTGGGAGCCCGATCGCGTCGCGAACCGACTCTACTTCCAGGGACTCGGAGGCGGTGCGGCGAGGCTCGTGGAGCAGTGGTACTTTCCCGCTCCGAAGATCCTCGGTGTCGCCCTCGCTTCGCTCGGGCCGACGGGGGAGGGCATGGCGGCCGCGCTCGCCGCGTCCCTGCTCGCGGGCTGCGGCACCTGGCTCGTCGCGCGTTCGGCCGGGGGGATCGCGGCGGTCGCCTTCGCCGTCGTGCTCGGACTCGACCCGTGGTGGCGGGTGCTGGTGGCGATCGCGAGCGCAGACCTGTTCGTCGCAGCGGGCGTCGCCGCGACGGCCGCTGCGTGGGAAGCGGTCGCACCGCTCGCCGCAGCGCTCGCGGTGGCGCTCGTGGTCCTGGTCAAGGCGCCGGCCGCCGCCTGCGTGCTGCCCTACCTGCCGGATGCTCGCCGCTCGACGGCCTCGCGTGCCGGGCTGGCGGCGGCCGCGGCGATCGCGCTCGGCGGCACCTTCGCCGTCTACGGGTGGCTCCTCGGCGACGCGTCCGTGCAGTTTCGCTCCGTGTCGGCCTACGCGCGCATCCGGGGCGGGGCGCCTGCGGTGTCGTCCTGGCTCGCGGGATGGGTCACGCGCGATCTCGGTGCGTCGCTCGGCCCGGCGTGGCCACTGGCCGTGGCGGGTGTCCTCGCCATCGCGACCGCGCGCGGCGCGGGTCCCATGCGTCGGTGGACGCTGGCGTGCCTCGCGGTGGCGGCCGCCTTCGTGACACTCGCCGCGTGGACGAACACGCTGCTGTTCGCGCGCTTCCTCTGGGTCCTCGAGGTCGCCCTGCTGGCGCTCGCCGCAGCGGGGGCGGCGGCCGTCGGCCGCTGGATCGCGAAACTCGTCGGCGCCTCCCGGGCATCCGTCGAGTCGATCGCGGCGCTGGCCTGCGGAGCGCTCGTCGCGTGTGCTCCGCTGTTCCGGGGCGGCGGAGAGCCGGCGGCGTTCGAGATCCTGTTCGAGCACGGTGCGCGCACCGCGCTGCCCTGGCTCGAGCGGGCGGGGGAAGACCTGCCGGCCGGAACGCGGGTCGTCGTGCCGATGTGGTTCCAGCCTGCCGCGATGGCGATTCTGCCGACGGCCCGCGTCGAGGCCGCGGAGGTCCTCGCCGCGAGGGGCGTCGCCCCGCACCCCGGGGAACCCGGCTTGCTGCTCCTCGCGCCGGCCTTCGGGGAGCCTGCCGCGGCGACCTGGCTCGGCGAGGCGTCGCGCGACGGCACCGTCGTCGAGACGAGCGACCTGCCGCACATGTCGCTGGTCAGGATCGGGCGCGGCGAAGCCCGGGACGAGCACTGAGCGCGCCGACTCGACGGGCGCGGCCGGCGCGAGGCGGAACGAAGAGGGGCCGGCCGGTCTCCCGGTCGGCCCCCTCCGTCGCCCCCCGCGTCCGGGGATCGATCAGTCCGCGTCCTCGATGCGCATGCCGTAGAAGGAGCGGCGCGCGAACCAGAGGGAGGCGAGGAAGAACACGACCGAGAGCAGCCGGGTGAGGCCCGGGCTCCCCGGTCGCATCGACTCCGCGAGTTCGACCGCGAGGAGCCCGAAGAGAGTCGTGAACTTGATGACCGGGTTCATCGCGACCGAGGAGGTGTCCTTGAAGGGGTCGCCGACGGTGTCGCCGACGACGGTCGCCGAGTGGAGCTCGGTTCCCTTCTCCTTCAGCTCGACCTCGACCAGCTTCTTCGCGTTGTCCCAGGCGCCGCCGGCATTCGCCATGAAGAGCGCCTGGTAGAGGCCGAAGATCGCGATCGAGATCAGGTATCCGACGAAGAAGTAGGGATCGAGGAAGGCGAAGGCGAGGGTCGAGAAGAAGACCGCGAGGAAGATGTTGAACATGCCCTTCTGCGCGTACTGCGTGCAGATCTCGACCACCTTCTTCGAGTCGGCGATCGAGGCCTTCTCGGTGCCCTCGAGCTTGATGTTCTTCTTGATGAACTCGACCGCGCGGTAGGCGCCGGTGACGACCGCCTGGATCGTCGCTCCGGTGAACCAGTAGATCACCGCGCCGCCCGTGATCATTCCGAGCAGGAACGGAGCGTTCAGGATCGAGAGCTTGGCGACCCCGTTCTTGTCGGTGAGGCCGCTCGTGAGCACCATGATGATCGAGAAGATCATGGTCGTCGCGCCGACGACGGCCGTGCCGATGAGCACCGGCTTCGCGGTCGCCTTGAAGGTGTTGCCCGCGCCGTCGTTCTCCTCGAGGAAGTGCTTCGCCTTGTCGAAGTTCAGGTCGAAGC
>JAFMJW010000024.1 GCA_017853315.1 Alphaproteobacteria bacterium | reverse complement strand
ACTGCCCCGGTTCGAGATGGTCGACGTCGGCGAGAGTCGAGTTGGCCCTGCCGAGGATGTCCAGCAGGGTCAGGCTCTCGGTGCCGTAGAACAGCGTGGCCAAGTTCGAGAGCGTGTCTCCGCGCCGGACCGTCGCGCGGCGATTCTCGAGCGGGCCGAGCGCTGCGGACGCGGTTCCCGGAGCCGCCGAAGCCGCCGGGGCCGCCGAGGAGTCGGAATCCTGGTCCGGCGGCGTCGGTGTCGGCATCGGTGTCGGCATCGGTGTCGGCGTACCGGCATCGAGGGACCCGGGCACCTGGGCGATCACGCGCCCCGCCTCGGTCCCGACCGTCCTGTCGGCCTCCGGGGCAGCGGTGGCCTCGGGGAGGGCGGGCGGCGCGACCGTGGGCGGGACCTCCCGGGCCGTCGAGGAGGCCGACTCGGCGCGGGGCTCGATCACGGGAGGGGTGCCGCGGTCCGCTTCGGGAGACCTCGGGGGCGAGGTGGTTTCCCCTGGTGGGCGGGTCGCCGCATCGCGCGGCAGGAGGCGAGACGCGAGCACCGCTCCGAGGGCGACTCCTGCGAGACCGACCCAGGGCAACCATCGCAGCGAGGTGACCGGCGGGGAAGCCCCGGCCGCAGAATGCGAAGACGACGGAAGGGGCACCGAGGGCGCAGACGGCGCGGCAGGAGCGCGGTTCCCTGCGGGCGGCGGCGCGACCGGCGGGTCCTCCGGGGGGCGTGGGGCCGGTCGCGGCGGCAGCATGGGCGGAGGCCCCGGCGGCAGCACGGACGCAGGCCCGGGCACGGTGCCAGGGACGGCGAGATCGCGGCCTCGCGCGGGGGTGCTCGTCCCCGGGGGCGGCGGCTCGAGGTAGTCCTCGTGGAGATCCATCACGTCGAGACGCGACAGGTCGTGCACGACCTCGTCGAGCACGGCGGCGTCCACGCTCTTCTTCCCGAGCGCGTACGCGACCAGCAGCGCGTTGTCGCAGGCCATGTTGACGAGTCGCGGGATCCCGCCCGAGAAGTCCCAGATCGCGGGCATGCACGACTCGTCGAAGACCGCCGCCGAGGCGCCGGCGATCCGGGTGCGCGTCGCGACGTAGTCCGGAAGCTCGCCCCTGCGAAGCGGTTCGAGCCGGCAACGAACGGCGATGCGCTGCTTCAGCTGGCGCAGGTTCGGTTGCGCGAGGCGTCGCGCGAGTTCCGGCTGCCCGCACAGGACGATCTGCAGGATCTTGTCGCGCGAGGTCTCGAGGTTGGACAGGAGTCGCAGCGACTCGAGCACGCCGCTGTCGAGGTCCTGTGCCTCGTCGATGAGGAGCACCGTGTTGCGACCCTCGCCGTAGGCCGCGAGCAGGAACTCGTTGAGCCGCTGCAGCATGTCGAGGCGCCGCTGCGTCGGGCAGGCGATCCCGAGTTCGCCGAGCGTGTACTGCAGGATCTCGTCGAAACCGACGTCGGGGTTGAACAGGAAGACCGAGAGCACCTCGGGGCCGAGGTCCTCGAGCAGCTTGCGCAGGAGCGTCGTCTTGCCGGTCCCGGCCTCGCCGATGAAGGTGAGGAAGCCCTTGCGCTCCTGGATGCCGTAGCGAAGGCTCGCGAGCGCCTCGCGGTAGGAGTCGTTCCAGTAGAGGAAGCGCGGGTCGGGAGTCTGGCTGAAGGGCTTTTCGGCGAGGCCGAAGAAGTCGAGGTACATGGCTCAGCCTCCCCTCGACGCGCGAGGCCCCGCGCTCTCGCCCGCGGGCGGCGTGCTGCCGGCGGCGCTCGAGCGCGCTCGGGCGAGCCACGCGGTCGCGACGACCGTCGCCCAGGCGAAGACGTCGCCGAAGCGGCGGTAGGGTGTGTCTCCGTCGAGCAGGCGCGTCTCGACGACCTCCCCGGCCTGTCGTTCGACGGGCAGGGAAGCCACGCGTCGACCGACCGGGTCGACGACCGAAGTGAGTCCCGTGTTGGTCGCGCGCACGAGGAAGCGACGGTTCTCCACCGCTCGCCAGAGCGCGAGCATCTCGTGCTGGTGGAGCGCCGCCGTGTTCCCGAACCAGGCGTCGTTCGCGAGCGTCGCGAGCAGGGTCGCGCCTGCGTCCACCGTCGCGCGCACGTGGCCGGACAGGAGGTCCTCGTAGCAGATGAGGGCCCCGACCTTCGCCGCGGGCGCGACGTCGAGGACTCCCGGGCCGGCGCCCTGCGCGAAGTCGCCGGTCGCGGGCGAGAGGGTCTTCAGCCACGGCCAGGTCGACGCGAAGGGGATGAACTCTCCGAAGGGCATCAGCACGATCTTGTCGTAGGCGCCGCGCAGCCGACCGTCGGCTCCCCGCAGGAACGCACTGTTGTACCAGACGGGGCTGCCCTTGCGTCGGGACCACGAGATGGCGCCGAACAGGAGCGGGGTCGGCGCGCCGGGAAAGGCGTCGAGCTCGGCCGGGGGATCGGCGTCGTGGGGGATTCCCCACTCGACCACGGTTTCCGGCCAGACGAGCAGGTCGGGCGTGCGGGGCAGGTCGAGCGACAGGCGCCGGTAGCGTCCGACGTTGTCTTCGAAGCGGTCGGAGTGGCGCTTCTCGTCGAGCCCGACGTTGCCCTGCACGACGCCGACGGAGAAGGCGGGCGCCGCCGCGACCTCCGCGTCGACGTGGCCGATGCGCCATGCGCCCCACGATGCGATCGCGGCGACCGCGACCAGCGGAAGGCCGAGCCTGCGTGCGTCGAACGGCCGGTGGACGGCCGCGTTGGCGAGCCAGCCCATCGCGAACGAGAGCGGGTAGGGGCCGCCGAGTTCGCCGACCTGGAGGAGCGGGAGGAGGTCGCGCTGCGAATGGCCGAGCCGCCACGGGAACAGGTTCGGAAACAGGAACTCGCTCGCCGTCCAGGCCGCGGGAGCGAGCAGGAGGGAGGCCGACGGACCGGCACGGCGCAGCACGCCCGCGACGATCGCGAACTGGAGCGCGCCGAAGGACGCGAGCACCGCGTAGAAGAAGAGCGCGACCGGAAGCGGGAAGCCCCCGAACCGGTGGATCGTCCGCACGAGCCAGAAGAAGGCCGGGACGTTCGTCGCGAGCCCCGCCCACCAGCCCTCGAGCATCGCCTCGCGGCGGCTCGCTGCCCGGGGCGCGAAGGCGAAGAGGGGCGCGAGCCCGACCCAGGCGGCCGGCCAGGCCGACGGCACGAGGAACGAAAGAGCGATCGCTGCTCCGCCGGCCGCCAGCAGCAGGAGCCGCACGGGGCGGCCGGGGCGCCGCTCGCCGTCGGGGCCGGCCGCCCTGGTCCCGTCGTCCCGGGCAGCCGGCTCGCGAGGCGATCCCACCGGACCCCGGGGGTAGCGATCCCGGTTCCCGGTGTAAAACGGGGCCGTGGAAAGGGACGGGCCTGCCGGCGACGAAGCCTTGCGCGAAGCACTCGGGCGCGCTCGGGCGATGCTCGAGGAGGGGCTCGACTTCGAGGCGCACGAGGTGCTGGAACCTCACTGGCTCGTCGCGTCGGGGGAATCGCGCCGCTGGCTCCAGGGCGTGATCCAGTTCGCGGCCTCCGGTCACCACCTGCGGCGAGGACGGCCGGGGGCGGCGCGTTCACTCGCGATGCGGGCGGCCGCGAAACTCGAGGGCGCACCCGAGCGCTGGCTGGATTTTCCGCTCGCCGCGGTGGCGCGCTCGGCGTCGCGACGCGCGGAAGGGGACCGTCCGAAGGGTGGTTCGGCCGCGGACTGACGCGCGCCCGCGGAGCCACCGGGCGACGGCACGTCTCGCGTCGTCGTCAGGCGGGACGGGGCTGCCGGTAGTCGAAGAGCACCTTCACGGCACCGCTCGCCCCCTGGTCGAAGCAGGCGAGGAAGGCCTCCCGCCACGACTCGAGCGGAAAGCGGTGGGTCAGGATCGGCGTCGGGTCGACGCGTCCCGCGCGCAGGAGGTCGAAGTAGATCTCCATCGCGTGCTTGCGCGTGCCCTCGAAATTCTCCTCGCCGAAGGCGTTCGATCCGATCAGCGAGATCTCCTTGAAGTAGAGCGGGGTCCACTCGAAGCGTCGCGGCATCTCGACGCCGGTCACGACGATCGCGCCCCGCGGGCGGACGATGCGAACGCCGGCCTCGATCGTCTCGGGAAGCCCGACGGTGTCGTAGACGACGTCCACGCCGCCGTTCAGCATCGGAAGCCCGAACCAGGGGCGAAGCGGCTCGGCGGAAGTGAATCGCCCCACGTCCTCGATCAGCCGGGCCACCGGGCGATGGTCGAGGACGAGCGAGGCTCCGAGGCGTTCGGCGAGGCGCCGCTGGTGCGGGTAGCGGGCGACCGCGACGATCGGACTCGCGGGGTGGAGGCTCTTCAGGATCGCGATCGCGCACAGCCCGAGCGTGCCGCAACCCCAGACCAGACACGCGCGCCCCGGGGCGGGCGGCCGCTTCAGGATGCCGTGGAGAGAGACGGAGAACGGGTCGGCGAGCACGGCGGCGTCGTCGCTCACGTCGTCGGGCACCGGGATCGCCATCGACTCGTGGGCGGGGACCAGCGGCGCGAACCCGCCGGTCGCCGCACTCGAGTTCCCGGTGTGGATGCCCGCCGGGATCCGGCCGCGGGTGAAGTTGTCGCAGATCGAGAAGTCCCCGTTGGCGCAGGCCGGGCAGGGCGGGTCGATGCCGCGCGGCCCGCAGGACAGCCAGGGATTCAGCACGACGCGGTCTCCCGGGCGGCGGTGCCGCACGCCGCTCCCGACCGAGACGACCTCGCCGACGACCTCGTGGCCGAGCACCTGGGGAAAGCTGATGACCGCGGTCATCGGATTGTCGAGGCTGCCGTTCAGGGAGACCTGCTTCGCGTCGCTGCCGCAGATGCCGCAGAGCCCGGTGCGCACGACGAGCCAGTCGTCCCCCGGGAGCGAGGGCTCGGGAATCTCCTCGAGCTGCATCGGGGCGAAGCGGCCGACCAGCGCCCGCGGGGTTGCCACGGAAAGCGCTTTGGTGATGATCTGGCGAGCGACGCCATGTCGGAAGACGAGAGCCCGCATTCGCACCTCCGGTCGCGATCCCGGATCATAGGCGAGTCGATGCCGGGCCGGCAAAGGCCGGCGGCGCGGAGCATCTCTTCTCGCGCGCGTGCACGGGCCGGACGATGAAGTTCGGCATCGGGTTGCCGGTGGTGCAACAGGTACCCGCTCGCGTGATGCCGTGGGAGTCCGACGCCGGCCCCGGGGAGATCGAGCGGGTGGCGCTCGCGGCCGACCGGTTGGGCTTCGCCCACGTCGCGTGCTCGGACCACCCCGTCGTTCCGGTCTCCCGGGTCCCCGCGATGGGCGCGACCTGGTACGACCCGATCGCGACGCTCGCCCACCTCGGAGGGATGACCGGGCGGGTGGAACTGCTCACCCACGTGCTGGTGCTGCCCTACCGCTCCCCTCTCGTCCTCGCGAAGAGCCTCGCGACGCTCGACGCGCTCAGCCGTGGCCGCCTGCTGGTCGGCGTGGGCGCAGGCCACCTGAAGCCCGAGTTCGCCGTGCTGGGCGCGGACTTCGAGGCGCGCGGGGCGGTGTCCGACGAGTCGATCGCCGCGCTGATCGCGGCCTGGACGACCTCGCCTGCGGGGCACGCGGGCGAGCGGATCCGGTTCCGAGACGTCGTCCTCGAGCCTCGTCCCGCCCGCCGGCCGCACCCGCCGATCTGGGTCGGCGGAAACTCGCGCCGGGCCGTCCGTCGGGCGGCCACGCTCGGCGACGGTTGGATCCCTTGGGAACTCCCGGCGACGGAACTCGCCGCGTCGGTGGAGCGGGCCCGGGCCTGGCGCGAGGAGGCGGGTCGCGAGGGGCCATGGGAGGTGGTGGCACCGCTCGGCCCGGTCGACCTGGTCGGCGCACGCGGGCAGGATGGGGAGGTGCTCCGAGGGCGTCGGGAGACGTCGGACGAGATCGAACGACTGCGATGCGCCGGTGCGACGCGGCTGCACGTCGCCTTTCACAGCAGGAGTTGCGAGGAGTTGATCGAACAGATGGAGGCGTTTGCCTCCGACGCCATGGAGACCACGTGAAGAAGAAGGTGGACGAGAAGGGAGTTCGGGTGCCGGGGTTCCGCTTCGGCGCCGCGGCCTGCGGGATCAAGAAGAGCGGAGTCGCCGACCTCGGGCTGATCGTCGCCGACCAGCCCGCCGTCGCGGCGGCGGCGTTCACGCGCAACTCCTTCCGCGCGGCGCCGGTCGAAGTGGCCTCCGAGAAGATCCGCACGGGTCGCCTCCAGGCGCTCGTGGTGAACAGCGGGAACGCGAACGCCTGCACCGGCCGCGCCGGCCTCGCCGCCGCGAGGCGCACGTGTGCCCTCGCCGCCCGCTTTCTCGATCTCGACGAACGGCTCGTGGCGCCGGCGTCGACCGGGATCATCGGTGTCCCGCTCCCGGTCGACGCGGTGGAGGTGGGCATCGAGGTGGCCGCCGACTCGCTCGAGGTCGACGGGATGGGGCGCTTCGCGCGGGCCATCATGACGAGCGACGCCTACCCGAAGATCGCCCACGCGTCGCTGAGCGTCGGGCGCCGGCGGGTCTCGATCGCCGCGATCGCCAAGGGCGCGGGGATGATCTGCCCGGACATGGCGACGCTGCTCGTGTTCTTCCTGACCGACGCCGTGCTGGGCCCGAAGGAGGCGAAGGCGCTCGCGCGTCGCATCTGCGTGCGGTCGCTGAACTCGCTCAGCGTCGACGGCGACACGAGCACGAACGACAGCCTGTTCCTGCTGGCGAGCGGCGAAGCCGGCAACGAGGCGCCCGGCCTCGACGCGCCGGGCTTCCGGGCCATCGAGAGCGCGGTCGACGAGGTCGGCTGGGAGATCGCCCGGCTGGTCGCGTCCGACGGCGAGGGCTCGACGAAGCTCGTGACGATCGAGGTCGTCGGCGCGCCGGGCGACGGCGAGGCCCATCGCGTCGCCCGCACCGTCGGGAACTCGTCGCTGGTGAAGACCGCCTTCTTCGGCTCGGACCCCAACTGGGGGCGGATCGCCTGCGCGGTCGGGTATTCCGGCGTCCGGGTGGACCCGCGCAAGGTCACGATCCGCATCGGGGACACGATCGTCTTCCGGCGGGGCGAGGGCATCGACGCGGGACGCGCGCGCGCCCGCGAGTCCATGAAGCGACCCGAGTTCGAGGTCCGGATCGACCTCGGCGGCGGGCGCGGACGGGCACGCTACGTGACCGGCGACCTCTCGACCGAGTACGTCCGCTTCAACTCGGCCTACTCGACCTGAGGCCGCGGCCGCTCGCGGTTCAGTCGGCGGGCGGTCCCGCGGGGCGCGCCCGGGAGAGCGCCTCGCGCAGCATCTCGGGGTCGGCCACCGCGACGAAGCGGGTCGACGAGAGGCGGTCGGCCGCGTCCCGCAGGCGCGGCGTCTCCTCGTCGGCGAGCAGGATGGCGGGAGTGTCGACGCCCTCCTGCCGGAGACGGTCGACCATGGTCGTGCCGCAGAGGTCGGGCAGGTGCATGTCGGTCACGATGGCGTCGTACCTGGACTCGCGGGCGGCCTGGATCGCGGCCTCCGCGGTGTCGACCGGCTCTGCGGTGAAGCCCCACCGCGAGACCAGCCGCCGGATGAGCTGCTGGAGGTTCGTGCTCGCCGAGGCGACGAGCACCTTCATCGCGCAGGTCTGGTTCACGTCCGACATGATCCGAGTGCAGGTCCCGTGCCACGCATGCCGACCCGATGGGAGCCTTCGGGGCGCTCTCCGCGGGGTGTTTCGCGACCGGCCGTGGCGATTCGCTACTGCCACCGTCCACGGCGTGTGGCAAGTCGACTCCGCGGCCGCGAAGCGGGGCGGTCGCCCGCGAGAGCCGGGTTCGAGCCGCGGACTCCGGGGTCAGCCCAGGCGGTACTTCTCGATCTTCCGGTAGAGGCGCTGCCGGTCGATCCGCAGGAGGCGAGCCGCCTCGTTCTTGTTTCCCCGGGCGGCCTCGAGTGCCGCGGCGATGGCGCGGCGCTCCACCTCCTCGAGCGGCGCGACGGCCGGCTCCGCGTCGAGCGGGTGCGACGCGGCCGGGGGCGGCGCGGCGGACTCCGGTGCCGAAGCCGGGGAAACGGATTCCGGCTCCGGCGAGGTCGCGCGAGAGAGTCCGGCGGGCGACGTCGCGGCCTCGGCCGAGGCTCCTACCGACTCCCGGAGCGCCGGTGCGACGTCGTCGAGGTCGAGCACGTCGCTCGGCGAGAGCGCGAAGGCTCGCTCGATCGCGTTCTGCAGTTCGCGGACGTTGCCCGGCCAGGGGTGCGCCACCAGTGCGGCCAGGGCACGTTCGGTGACGCGCTTGGGCTCGACGCCGTACTGGCGGGCGAACTCCGCGACGAAGTGCGCCACCAGCAGCGGGACGTCTTCCCGGCGCGAGGAGAGAGGCGGCAGCTCCAGGTGGACCACGTTCAACCGGTAGAACAGGTCTTCGCGGAAACGGCCGGCCCGCATCTCGGCCCGCAGGTCGCGATTGGTCGCGGCGACGATCCGCACCTCGACCCGCAAGGGCTTCGTCGTCCCGAGCGGCGTCACCTCGCGCTCCTGGAGGGCACGAAGGAACTTCACCTGCAGCGGCGGCGGGATCTCGGAGACCTCGTCGAGGAACAGGGTGCCGCCGTGGGCGCCCTGGAAGACTCCCTGCTGGTCGGCGATCGCGCCCGTGAAGGCGCCGCGGCGATGGCCGAAGAGCTGGCTTTCGAGCAGCGTTTCCGAGAAGGCGCCGCAGTTCACCGCGACGAACGGCCCGCGCGCCCAGGGCGAGCGCGAGTGGATCGTGCGCGCGACCAGCTCCTTGCCGGTGCCGCTGGGACCGGTCACGAGCACCGTGCTCCGGTTCCGGCTCACGGCCTCGATCACCCGGTAGACCTCCCGCATGGCGGGGCCGTCGCCGACGAGTTCGCCGAAGCGGTGCGAGGCGGAGACCTCTCGGCGCAGGTTCGCGACTTCCCGGCGAAGGGCGTCCACCTCGAGTTGGCGCTCGATCACGATCAGGAGCTCGTCGGGGTTGCAGGGCTTGATCAGGTAGTCGGCCGCGCCGAGCTTCATGGCCTCCACGGCGGAGGCGACGGTGCCGTAGCCGGTCAGCACGACCACCGGGGGGCGACCATCGCGCGGCATCTCCCGCAGCATCGTCGCGCCGTCCATGACCGGCATGTGCAGGTCGGTCACGACGACGTCCGCGGGCTCCGACGCGAGGAGGTCGAGGGCCTCGCGCCCGTTTCCGGCGGTCGCGACCTCGTAGCCCCGGCGCTCGAGGATGCGGGACAGGGTCCGCACCATGTGCGGCTCGTCCTCGACGAGGAGGACGCGCGCGCGGGCGGCTTCGTCGCTCACGCGCTTCCCCGTTCGCCGTCGCCCGCGGCAGCCTCCTCCGCCCGCGGCAGGTGGATCGTGAACCGGGTTCCCCGTCCGGGGCGGCTCGCGACCTCGATGCGTCCGCGTGCGCGCTTGACGATCGAGTGCACCACGGAGAGGCCGAGCCCCGTGCCCTGGCCGGGGTCCTTGGTCGTGAAGAAGGGCTCGAAGATCCGGGGCAGCCGGTCGGTCGGGATTCCCTGCCCGGTGTCCTCGACGACGAGGCGGATCCACGAGGGCTCGACCGGCCGGGTCTCGATGCGCAGCGCCCCGCCTTCGGGCATCGCCTGCGCCGCGTTGGTGACGAGGTTCAGCAGCACCTGGCGCAGCCCGTTCTCGTTCGCGACGCACGCGGCCCCCGCGGCGAGGTCGACCTGGACCCGGACGCCGTTGTTCTGCAGGTACTTGTCCATGAGCTTCAGGGTCTTCGCGACCAGGTCGTCGAGGTCGATCGCCTGCTTCTCCACCCTCGCGTCGCGCGAGAACTCGAGCAGGTTGCCGATGATGTCCTGGACCCGCGCCATCTCGGCCCGTGCGATCTGGAGGTCCTCCTTCACCTCGGGAGAGGCGTCGGGCAGGAGTTCGCCGAGGTCGTAGAGCGCGTTCGAGATGATGCCGAGCGGGTTGCGGATCTCGTGCGCGATGCCGGCCGCGAGCTGGCCGATGCCGGCCATCTTCTCCGCCTGCACGAGCAGGTGATGCTCGGAGAGGTCGTAGCAGACGATGTGGAGGGTGGCCTGCTCGCGGACCTCGATCAGGGCGGCGCGGACGTCCACGGGCATCGGGTCCGCCGCGGGGCGCAGGAGGTGGAGGCCGTCGCGCCGCGCGGTGCCGCGTTCGAGCGCCTCCGAGAAGAGGCCGCGGACGCGTTCGCGCTCCTCCTCCGGCAGGAGTTCCCAGAAGGGCGTGTCGCCGGGCCGGGGCCCGACTTCGCGGGCGGCGGCGCGGTTCAGCTCGAGCACCTGCCCGCTCGAGGCGTCGCAGATGAACATCGGCGTCGGCGCCGCATCGACGCTGCGGCGATAGCTCTCGGCCGCGTCGGCGAGGTCCTTCTCCCGGCCCTCGACGAAGAAGTCGGTGATGTGCAGCGTGCGCTCCCAGAGCTCCTGCTCGAGCAGCGCGAGCATGTCGGGCAGGTCGGGATCCGAGGGGGCGTCGCGGCGCAGCAGGGTCGCGAAGATCTTGCGCAGGAGAAGCTGGCTCGAGAGGAACCGCGCGGGCGGGTGGTTCGCGATGAAGCCCAGGCGGGCATGCCGCTGGAGGACCTCGTAGGTCTCGACGTTCGCCGGCTCCCGTACGTGGGCGATCCAGCGGCGGGTCGCGGCCACCATGTCGTTGCCGATCGGGCCCGGGCTGCCCTCGATCGACAGGGCCCGGGTCACCGTGGCGACCCAGGTGCCGACCGCCTCGTCGAGGTGGCGCTCCATCGCGTCGGCGAGCTTGGTGCGAAGCGCGCTCGGCCCGGGCGGAAAGGCGTCGAGCCCGAGATGGTGGAGGTAGCCGCGGATGCGCTGGAGATGCTCGTCCAGCGGGGCGTCCACCGGGACGCGCGGGAAGCCCTCGAACGGCGAGGCGGCCATGCGGGCTCGTACCATCGCGGGTGCGGTGGTGGAACCGGCCCCGGCCGCGGCCTGTTGCAAAGGGGCGGGGTGAGGGCTTTTCTCCGCGGATCGACCCCGAGGCCCTCGAAGACCCGGACCGCGAAGTCATGCAGCGTGTCCGCGACGGCGACCGCGAGGCCTTCGGGGTGCTCCACGAGCGGCTCGCGCGGAAGATCCGTCACTACGTTCTCGGCATGGTCGGCAACGAGGCGCGGGCCGACGAGATCGTCCAGGACGTCTTCCTGAACGCCTACCGGGCGAGCGGCCGGTGGGAGCCTTCGGCGAAGGTGTCGACCTGGCTGTTCACGATCGCGCACAACCTCTGCCTGAACGAGAGCCGACGCTTCGAGGTGCGCGCCAAGGGATTGTTCGAGAGCCTCGACGAGTCCGTCGGCGAAGAGGAGGACCGCCGCCGGGAGCGGCCCGACCCGTCCGCGCCCGAGGGGGAGCGCGAGGCCTCGGCCCGGGAGCTCGAGGCCCGGGTCCGGGTGCTGGTCGCGAGCCTCCCCGAGGCCCAGAGATCGGCGCTGGTCCTGAGCCGGGTCGAGCTCATGAGGTACCAGGAGATCGCCGAGGTGCTGAATTGCTCGGAACAGGCGGTCAAAAGTCTCGTGTTCCGCGCAACGAAGACGCTCAAGGAGGGTTTGAGGGAGCATGTGGATGGCTAGGCCCGGGAATCCGTCCGCCCGCAGGGGGGGTGCTTCGCCCCTCCGGCAGGGCCCGCGGGGCAGGGCCTCCTGGTCGAGCCGGGGAGCATCCCGGCCGGGAGCAGGACGATGGACGGATCGGGGATGAGGGACCGGACGGGAGACCGGTCGACCGGCGCCGGGCGTCGGCAAGGCCGGGGGTCGGCAGACCTGATGCATGCGGGCCGGGGGCCGACGACGCCCTGCGCCCTCGCGACTTCCCAACTGGTGGCGGACCTCGATGGCGAGCTCGGCGGGGCGGAGTCTGCGTGGGTGGCGTCCCACCTTGCCGACTGCCCCTCGTGTCGAGAGGAACGCGTGGCCCTCGAAGGCGTGAGGGTCGCCGTCTCGAGCGCTCTCGGGCGGCCGGGTGCGTCAACGCCCGCCTTCGCGCGAGTGCTGGAGCGCCTCGACTCCGGCGAGATCGACCCGCTGTCGCAGGCGGAGGCGTACGAACGGCGACCGTCGGGGCAGCGGCCAATCCCGCCGGTCGGGCGGGGGCGTCGTCCCGGGGCAGGCGGTCGTGGTCTTCCCTGGGCCGTGGGGGCGGGTTCGGTCGCGCTCCTTTCCGTGGTGCTCGCGTTCGTCGCGGTTCCCGCGGTGAGGGAGACGGTGGGACGATTCCATGTCGGATCGCTGCCCGCCGGTACGGCGACGTCGCCGATGCTCACGCTGACGGGTCACGCACCCTCGCGCGACGCGAAGACGCCGGTCTCTGCGCGGGCCGCCCACGCGGTTCGCAACCGCGAGACGACCCAGGAGTCCCGCGGCGCCCTCGCCGCGGCGGACTCCTCGCGGGACCTGCAGGTGCCGGAGGAACTGCGCCGCCGCCCGGGGATGTTCCTCGACATGAACGTCGTGCGCCGGCTCGACAAGCTGAAGAAGATGGAAGCCGTCTACCGGGCGCCGGGCTCGGTCGGAGGCGCCGGGTGATCCTGCGGTCGATGGCGGCTCGGGCGGGAAGCCGGTCTCTCGCGAGGTCCTGCGCGATCGGCGCGCTCCTGCTCGCGCTCTCGCCGGCGCCGGCGCGCTCCGAGCCGTGGAGGCTCGCGCAGAACTGGGAGCAGCTCTCGCCCGACCAGCGCTCGCGTGCGATGGAGAACTACGAGCGGTTCCAGCGCATGCCGAGGCAGGCGCAGCAGCAGGTGGAGCGGCGTTGGCAGAACTTCCAGCAGATGCCGTCGACCGAGCAGGACAGGATCCGGCGCAACTTCGACACCTACCGGAACATGTCGCCCGACCAGCGCCAGGATTTCATGGATCGCTACCGCAGGTACCAGGGAGGCCCCCGATGACGACACGACGACGGGTCCGCGCCCTGCCGGCGGCACTCGCGATCGCTGCGCTTTTCGCGACCCCTTCTCGCTCGACCGCGGGTCCGCCTGCGGTCCGCAACCCCGCAGGTATGCGCAACCCGGCGGGGCCGACCCCGCGCAACCCGGCGGGCCCGCCGCCGACCGACCCGACCGGGTCGTTCTCCCACCTGAGACCGATTCGTCCGCCCGGCACGCCGCCGCCGGGGCGGCCGGGGGGCGATCGCTGGGGCCATGGTCACGCCGGCGGCGGGCATCGGCCCGGCTGGAACGGGGGAGGCTGGGGCTACCCCTACGACAACCCGGGCGTCGCCGTGATCGGTCCGACGTGGAACGGCGGGTTCCCCTACGGCTCGAACTTCTACTGCCAGCCGCACGGGATCGGCTTCGCGTTCCAGGACCTGTTCCTCGAGCACGTCGCCTACGTCGACGGCGTCGCACCGGATTACGCCGCGACCGTGATGTACAACACCGGCGGTGTCTGGGTCTTTCCGGGCGTCTGGTGACGGGGTCGCGTCGCCGCCCGGCGACGCGTGCTAGTCTCGACGCATGAGGGAAGGCGTCTTCCGCCTCGAGGCGCCGTTCGAGCCCGCGGGCGACCAGCCGCAGGCGATCGACCAGCTCGCGTCGCGCTGCGAGGCCGGCGAGCGAAGCCAGGTGCTCCTCGGCGTCACGGGCTCGGGCAAGACGCTCACGATGGCGAACGTCGTGGCGCGGCTCAATCGCCCGACGCTCGTCATCGCGCCGAACAAGACGCTCGCGGCGCAGCTCTACTCGGAGTTCTCGACGTTCTTCCCGTCGAACGCCGTCCGGTACTTCGTCAGCTACTACGACTACTACCAGCCGGAGGCCTACGTCCCCTCGACCGACACCTACATCGAGAAGGACTCGTCGATCAACGACGAGATCGACAAGATGCGGCACTCGGCGACGAAGGCCCTGCTCGAGCGCAACGACGTCCTGATCGTCGCGAGCGTCTCCTGCATCTACGGGCTGGGATCGCCGGAGAAGTACTTCGAGATGCTGGTCTTCCTCGAGCGCGGGGCCACGCTCGACCGCGACGCGATGCTGAAGAAGCTGGTCGAGATCCAGTACCAGCGCAACGACGTCGACTTCCACCGCGGCACCTTCCGCGTGCGCGGGGACGTGGTCGAGCTGTTTCCCGCCTACGAGGACTCGTCGGCGCTCCGCATCGAGTTCTTCGGAGACTCGATCGAGTCGATCGCGGAGTTCGACCCGCTGCGCGGGCGGGTGCTGCGACCGCTGTCGCGCGTCGCGATCTACCCGGCGAGCCACTACGTGACGACGCGGGACCGGCTGAAGGAGGCCGTCGCCTCGATCGAGCGGGAACTCGCCGGCCGCCTGGTGGAGCTCCGCGCCGAGGGCAAGCTGGTGGAGGCGCAGCGGCTCGAGCAGCGCACGACGTTCGACCTCGAGATGCTCGCGGAGATGGGGTTCTGCAACGGCATCGAGAATTACTCGCGCCACCTCGACGGCCGAAGCCCGGGCGATCCTCCCTCGACGCTCATCGATTACTTTCCGGAGGGATTCCTCACGATCGTGGACGAGAGCCACGTCACGATTCCGCAGATCGGCGGGATGTTCCGCGGGGACCGCTCCCGCAAGTCGACGCTCGTGGAGTTCGGCTTCCGGCTGCCGTCGGCGCTCGACAACCGGCCGCTCGCCTTCCGCGAGTTCGACGAGCGGGTGGGGCAGGTCGTGCACGTCTCCGCCACCCCGGGCGACTTCGAGCTCGAGCGCAGCGGGGGCGTGGTCGTCGAGCAGCTGATCCGGCCCACCGGGCTGGTCGACCCCGAGGTCGAGATCCGGCCGGCCCGCGAACAGGTCGACGACCTCCTCGACGAGATCCGCAAGCGCATCTCCGTCGACGAGCGCGTGCTCGTCACGACGCTGACGAAGAAGATGGCCGAAGACCTGACGGACTACTTCCAGGAAGTCGGCGTGCGCGTTCGGTACATCCACGCCGACGTGGAGACGATCGAGCGGGTCGAGATCATCCGGGCGCTGCGCCGCGGCGAATTCGACGTCCTGGTCGGCATCAACCTGCTGCGCGAGGGGCTCGACATCCCCGAGGTCTCGCTGGTCGCGATCCTCGACGCGGACAAGGAGGGCTACCTGCGCTCGACCCGCTCGCTCATCCAGACGATCGGGCGGGCGGCGCGCAACGCGAACGGGCGGGTCATCCTCTACGCGGAGTCCGTGACGGAGTCGATGCAGCGCGCGATCGACGAGACGGACCGCCGCCGCGAAGTGCAGAGGGCCTACAACCAGACGCACGGGATCGTCCCGACGTCCGTGCGCCGACCGATCGAGGGGCCCCTGGTCGAGGCCTTCCCGGACGACGACGCCGCTCCCTCGCTGGTCGACCTGGGCGACCACGACGCAGGGAATGCGACCCCGGCCGAACTTCGCCGGGCGATGCGGGAGGCCGCCGAGAACCTCGACTTCGAGCGCGCGGCGGCGTTGCGGGACCGGCTGCGGGAAGTCGAGAGCGGGACCGGCGCGGCGGCAGGCGGTAGGGCCCCGGCTTCGGGCGTGCGCGGTCGGGGCCGGGGGCCCGGACGCTCGACGGCTCCGCCGGCCGGGCGAGGCGGGCGCCGGACGCGCGGGGGAAGGGTGTGAGCGGGGAGGACCCGGTGCAGGAGGCGCTGCCGATCGGGGCGGCGCTCGAGGAGAAACTGGCGGCGGTTCCCCCGTCCCCCGGCGTCTACCTCCTGAAGGATCGCGCCGGCACCGTGATCTACGTCGGCAAGGCCAAGAGCCTGCGCGCGCGCGTCGCGAGCTACTTCCGCGGCGGCGATGGCCGAAGCCAGGTGCGATTCCTCGTGCAGCGCGTGGACGATCTCGAGTGCCTCGTCACGCGCAACGAGAAGGAGGCGCTGATCCTCGAGGACAGCCTCATCAAGCAGTACAAGCCGCGCTACAACATCCGGCTGAAGGACGACAAGTCCTACGTCAGCGTGAAGATCACGAACCATGCCTGGCCCCGGGTGGTCGTGACGCGCCGGATCGTGAAGGACGGCGGCCGCTACTTCGGGCCGTTCCACTCGGCCTCGTCGGTGCGGGAGACGATCGACGTGATCCGCAAGACGTTTCCCTTGCGCACCTGCAGCGACGCCGTCTTCCGCAACCGCACGCGACCCTGCCTCGAGCACCAGATCAAGCGGTGCATGGGGCCCTGCGTGCTCCCGGTGGATCGCGCGGAGTACGAGGAGCACCTGCGCGCGGTGGCGATGCTGCTCGAGGGTCGGGATTCCCGCCTCAAGCGGACGCTCGAGGATCGGATGCGGCAGGCCTCCGAGGAGATGCGGTTCGAGGACGCGGCCCGGTTGCGCGACCAGGTGCGCGCGATCGAGAAGAGCTCGCAGCGCCAGCAGGTCCTCTCCCACCACGGCGGCGACCAGGACGTCTTCGGTCTCTACCGCGAGGGGGGATTCGTGGAGGCGCAGGTCCTGCTGGTCCGCGGGGGGCGCCTGGTCGGCCACGAGTCCTTCGGCTGGGCGGACCGCGAACTTCCCGACGAGGAGATCCTGGGGGCGCTCCTCTCCCAATTCTACCGCGGCGAGCGGGAGATCCCCGACGCGATCCTCCTTCCGCTCGCGGTCGACGACGCGGCGGCCCGGGAGGAGATCCTGCGGGAGCGCCGCGGGCGCCCGGTGCGCATCGCGGTGCCGGTGCGCGGCGATCGGCGCCGGCAGGTGGAGCTCGCGTGCAGCAACGCGCGCCAGGCCTTCGTCGAGCGCAGGGACGAGAGCCAGCGGATGGCTCGCACCTCGGGCGAGCTTCGCGAGCGGCTTCACCTCCGGGCCGAGCCCACGCGGATCGAATGTGTCGACATCTCGACGTTCCAGGGGGGCGAGACCGTCGGCTCGGTGGTCCGCTTCGAGGACGGGAAGCCCGAGACGGCCGGCTACCGCAGGTACCGGGTACGGACGGTCGAGGGCACGGACGACTTCGCCAGCATGCGCGAGATCCTGACGCGGCGGCTGTCGCGCGGCCTGCGGGACGGCGACTTGCCGGACCTCCTCGTGATCGACGGCGGGCGCGGGCAGCTCGGGATCGCGACGGCGGTGCTGGCCGACCTCGGGATCGGCGACCTCGACGTGGTCGGACTCGCGAAACTCCGGGTCGAACGCGACGCGCGCGCGGAGGAGATCTCGCGCGTCGAGGAGCGCGTCTTCCTGCGAGGGCGCTCCAACCCGGTCGTGCTTCCCCGGAACTCGAACGCGCTCTTCCTCCTGCAGCAGGTGCGCGACGAGGCTCACCGCTTCGCGGTCGGCTACCACCAGAAGCTGCGCGATCGCAGGCGTCTCGCGTCGCCGCTCGACCTGGTCCCGGGGATCGGTGCGACGCGACGGCGTGCACTGCTTCGCCACTTCGGAAGCCTCGCGCGGCTGAGGGCTGCGACCGAGGAGGAGATCGCGGCGGCCCCCGGGATCGGCCCCGCGCTCGCGGGCGAGATCCGCAGGGCCCTCGCAGTTCCGGGTTGAGGGCCGGCGGGGGGCTCGCCGGAGCCCCGCGCTCCTCTTGCGGGCCGGGCCGTTGCGCCCCCGTGTCGGAACGGCCGTCGCAGGGCGAAGCGTCGGGCGGGCCCGGCGTTCCCTGCGAGGACGTCGATCCCCGGGACGACGATGGCGGCGTTCGGCGGTCGGCGGAGACTCTCGGAGCTTCGTCCCCTTGCGTGGGACTGGCGGTTGCCCGCAGTCTCGGTCGGCCTGCTCGCCGGGGAGTTTGCCGCGGCGGGGGGCGGGCGCTGGGCCTGGCGGTGCGTCGCATCGGTCGCGCTCGCGGCACCGTTCGTCGCGCGGCGACACCGCGGAGCTTTCGAGTTCGCGGTCCTCGCGGGGGCGGCCGCGACGATCGGACTGCTTCTCGGGTGGCCGGGCGCGGCGCCGCCGCGGTCGGCCGAGGAGTCGGCCGGGCAGCGCCTGCTCGTCGTGGTCGCCGATGCGAAGCCGGTCCCGGGATTCGGCGGGAGACCCGCGGCGTCGCTCGTCGTCGACGTGGAGAGTCTCGTGGAAGGGCCGGGCAGCGTCCGGCCGGGCGACCGGCTTCGACTGCGGGTGTGGGACGTCGCCCGGCCGTGGGAGCCCGGGGACAGGATCGAGGTCCGGGTCGCAGCGCGCAGGCCGCGCGGCACCTGCAACGACGACCGTGACGCCGTCGCGGAGACGGCGGCGCGCGCCGGGATCGCCTGGTTCGCGGAGTCCGGCGACGATCTCTCCTTCGAGTCGTTCGGGCGCGCCTCGGGCCTCGGTGTCGCGATCGCTCGGGCTCGACGTCGGATCGCGCGCGCGATCGACGCCTCGGTCGATCCCGTGGTCGCGCCGGTCGTGCGGTCGATCGTGGTCGGAGATCCGTACGGCCTCGAGCCGGAACTGCGGCAGGCCTACGCCCTCACCGGGACCGCGCACGTGCTCTCGGTGTCCGGCCTGCACGTGGCGATCGTCGCGGGAACGAGTGCCGCGGTCCTGCGGCTCGCGTTGGCCGGCTCGCTCCGGTTCGCGCTCCGCTTCGCCGCCGCCCGCATCGCGGCGCTCCTCACGATGCTTCCGGCCTTCGCGTACGTGGCGCTCGCGGGCGCGGAGGTGCCCGCGGTCCGATCGCTGGCCGCCGGGGCGGCCGTCCTCGGGGCGGCGGCGCTCGGGCGGCGCTCGGACCCGAAGAGCGCCCTCGGCGCCGGCGCCCTGTGGATCGGGGTGTCCGACCCCCGGGCTTGCCTCGATCCCTCGTTCCAACTCTCGTTCGGCGCGGTGATCGCGATCGGTGCCGGGGTTCGGGCGATCCGACGAGGCGCGCTCGGGCGCTGGGTGGCCGCACCTCCGACTGCGGGTCCCGGCCGGCACGTCGCGGCGATGGCGGCCTCGTCGATCGCGGTCTCCCTGTGCGCCGCACTCGGCACCGCCCCGATCACGGCGATGCACTTCGGAAGGATCTCGGCCGTGGGCGTGCTCGCGAACCTCGCGGTCGTTCCGCTCGTCGGAACGGTGGCGCTGGTCGTCGCCCTTCTCGGTGCCGCCCTTCTTCCGGTGGTCCCGGGCGTGGCAGCGATCGCGTTCGGGATCGCCGGCCGGATCGTGGCGGTCGCGAATGCGATCGTGCTCGCCGTCGCGGGCGTTCCGGGGGCATCGATTCGAGTGACTCCGCCTTCGGTCGCGGCGACCTGCGGCTGGCTGCTCGCGGTCGCGGGATTCGCCGTCGCGCCCGGTCGGCGCAGGCAGGCGTGTCTCGCGTTCGGCCTGTTGCTCGCGGGCTTGTCTTCGATCGCGCCGGGGTCGGTGTTCGAGGCGAACGAGATCCGGGTCGCGTTCCTCGACGTCGGGCAGGGCGACGCGACCCTCGTCGAAAGCGGCGGAGGGGCCTGGCTCGTGGATGCGGGCGGGAGCACCTCGGAGGCCCGACCCGAGTCGAGCCCGACGCTCTCGGAACTGCGACGTCGCGGGATCGCCCGGCTCGACGGGATCGCGATCACCCATCCGCAGGCCGACCACGAGGGCGGTCTCGACGCCGTCGTCGCAGCCGTGGAGGTCGCGTTCGTGGGCTCGAACGGATCTTCGAGCGGATCGAGGGGGCACGCGGCGGTCGTGGCGGATCTCGACCAGCGTGGGATCCGTCGATCCGATCTCCGGCGCGGGTCCCGGACCCCGGATCACGGACCGGAAGTCCTCGCACCCCGGGCGGGTGCAGCGACGGGCGACGGGAACGACGACTCGCTCGTCCTGCGGTTCGCGCGCGGCGCGACCTCGCTCCTGCTGCCGGGCGACGTCGAGGCCGCGGCCGAGCGGCGACTCCTCCGGGACGGCCTGCCGGGGACGCTCCTGGTGCGCGCGCCCCACCACGGCAGCAGGACGTCGAGCGGGACCGCGTTCGTCGACGCGCTGCGCCCATCGGTCGTCGTCGCCGGGACCGGATGGCGGAACCGCTTCGGACTGCCCTCCCCGGAGGTCCCGGGGCGATGGGAGTCCCGCGGGGCGCTCTGGCTCGACACCGCGGCCGACGGGGAAGTCGTCGTGTCGGGCGACGGACAGTTGGCCGTCCTCGAGACGTGTCGTCGGCGGGAGTGAACGCGCGAGGGCGTCAGCGGTCGGCGCGGCTCGTGCCGACCGGCTCCGGGGGCGAAGCGGCCTCCGCCCCCGGGGCCCCGTCGTCGCGCAGGCGGCGGGTCCGCGGGAGGTCGGCGAAACGGAAGGACAGGTCGTAGGTGCCCCCGTCGACCCTGGTCGACAAGGGGGAGCACCACTTCTGGAAGACGTGGAGCATGCGGGAGTTGCGGGCGAGGACCTGCGCCGTGAACCCGTCGATGTTCCGCGCGGCCGCGAAGCGGACGAGCAGCCGCAGCAGGCGGCTGCCGACCCCCTGGTTCTGGAAGTCGTCGTGCACGGTGAAGGCGCACTCGGCGAGGTTCGTCGTCCGGTCGAGATCGTAGCGACCGACCCCGATCAGCACGTCCTCGTCGCCCGGCGCCGTGTCCTCGGAGCGGGGGAGGAAGGCGCCGATCGCCATCCGCTGGTCGTAGTCGACCGAGACGAAGTGCTGGATCTGGCTCGGCGAGAGGTGCTTCAGCGGCGTGCCGTACCGGAGGTAGATCGTCTCGTCGGAGTGCGTGTAGAAGAAGTCGCGCAGTGCGCGTTCGTCCGCGGGCCGCAGCGCGCGGTACACGACGGGGCGACCGTCGCGCAGCGTCTCGCGAACGGTGGCGTGGGCGGGGTAGGGCATCGCGCCCGCGGGCAGGTCGACTTGCGAGGGCGCCACGTAGTGGCGCGCCCGCGCGGCCGCGAGCAACTCGCCCCGGAAGTCGGGGTGCGCGATCGAGACGAGGGCCAGCGCCCGCTCCCGGACCGAACGTCCGTAGAGGTTGGCGATCCCGTACTCCGTCACCACGTAGTGGACGTCGCCCCTGGACGTGACGATGCCGGCGCCCTCGCTGAGCACGGGGACGATGCGGGAGACGGTCCCCCCGCGGGCGGTGGAGCGCAGGGCGATGATCGGGCGCCCGCCGCGGGAGCGGCTGGCGCCGCGGATGAAGTCGACCTGGCCGCCGATGCCGGAGAAGAAGCGCTGGCCGATCGAGTCGGCGCAGACCTGGCCCGTCAGGTCGATCTCGAGCGCGGAGTTGATCGCGACCATCCGGTCGTGCCGCGAGATGACGAACGGGTCGTTCACGTAGTCGACGCCGCGGAACTCGAAGAGCGGGTTGTCGTGCACGTAGTCGTAGAGCCGGCGGGTCCCCATGCAGAAGGACGTGACGACCTTTCCGCGCCCGTGCGTCTTCTTCGCGCCGGTCACGGTGCCGGACTCGACCAGGTCGATCACGCCGTCGGAGAACATCTCGGTGTGGATGCCGAGATCCCGCTTTCCGACCAGCAGCGGGGCGAGCGCCTGCGGGATCTCGCCGATCCCGAGCTGGAGAGTCGCCTCGTCGGGGACGAGCGTGGCGAGGTGGGCGGCGATCTGGCGACACGCCTCGTCGGGCTGGGTCGGGGGCAGCTCCAGCATCGGGGTCGAGACCTCGACGAAGGCGTCGACGTCGCGCACGTGGACGAACGAGTCGCCGTGCGTGCGGGGCATGGCCGGGTTGATCTCGGCGATCACGAGGTCGGCCGTCTCGACCGCCCCCCGGACGACGTCGACGGAGATGCCGAGGCTCACGAAGCCGGCCGCGTCGGGGGGCGACACCTGCACGAGCGCCACGTCGACCGCCAGGCGTCCCGAGCGGAAGAGGCCGGGGATCTCGGAGAGGAAGACCGGTGTGTAGTCGGCGTGCCCGGCCTGCACGGCGTCGCGGACGTTCGCGCCGATGAAGAGCGCGTTGTGACGAAAGCGCCCGGGAAAACGTGGGTCCGCGTAGGGCGCCACGCCGAGCGTGAGGATGTGCAGGATCTCGACGTCGTTCTCGTCGGGACGCGACGACAGGTTCCCGACGAGCGTCTGGGGCTCCGCGCACCCGGAGCCGATGAACACGTGGTCTCCCGATCGCACGAGTCCCACCGCCTCGCTGGCGGTCGTCGTCTTTCGCGAGATCTCGGACTTCCAGTCGGCCATGGTGCGGCTACGGCGCGCAGGCCGTCCTGCGGGAAGACGAGGCGTTCCGCGCGGGCGGTCCGGCTCAGTGCTTGTGTTCGACCTTGCGGCCGAACGTCACCTCACCCTTGTCGATCCGCAGCGAGAAGCCACAGCCCGGGTTCGTGCAGACCCAGGCCTTGAACATGACCGTCGCGCCTTCCTGCCCGTAGTCGGACAGCGGAATCAGCACCCCGTCGTGGCACTTCTGGCACTTCGGCAACTCCATCACACCACCTCCTCGGGGCAGGCACCGCCGTGGGGGTATGGCGTACCCCCCGGAGGAAATCAAGGCGGGAAGCGGGTTTCCGAAGATGTCGCCGCTCAGGACTCGGCCGTCGGCGTCGGCGAACCTGCGTTCCGGGCCGCGGCGCCGCCGCGCGGGGCGCCCTCGCCGCGACGGTGCCCCGAGCCGCGGCCCTCGCGCTTCTCCCGCGGTTCCTGGCCTGGAACGTGGATCTCGCTATGGCCTCTGCCCAGGCGCTCGTCGGCCTCGACCTCGAGCCGCACGCCCGTGCGCTCCTCGAACTCGCGGGTCGCGCCGGCGAGCGGTCCCCGCAGGGCGCGCGCGACTTCGGCGCCGAGCCGGAGCTTCAGAGCCTTTGCCTCGGGCGAGGCGGCGAGCGCGCGGCGGGCCGCGCGCAGCGACTCGGCGGCGAGCGTCTCGATGGCGCGAAGGCGCCCCTCGCCGTTGCAGGAAGGGCAGGCGACGGTGACGAGATGTCCGAGGTTGTCGCGAGTCCGCTTGCGCGTCATCTGCACGAGCCCGAGCTCGGAGATGCGCAGGATGTTGGTGCGGGCCTTGTCGCGCTTCACGGCCTCGGCGAGCGCCTCGCTCACCTTCTTGCGGTTGGCCGCCTTCTCCATGTCGATGAAGTCGATGATGATGATGCCGCCGATGTTGCGCAGGCGGAGCTGGTCGAGCGCGACTTGCGCCGCTTCGAGGTTCGTCTTGAGGACGGTCTCCTCGTGGGTCTTCTTTCCGACGAACCGCCCGGTGTTCACGTCGATCGTGGTGAGCGCCTCGGTCTGGTCGAAGACGAGGTAGCCGCCGGACTTGAGCCAGACCCGTCGCTCGAGCGCGCGGTTCACCTGGTTCTCGATGCCGAAGCGGTCGAAGATCGGCTCCGGTCCCTCGCAGAGCTCGACCCGCGACTTGAGGCGAGGCTGGAGGACGCTGTCGACGAAGTCGACGACCCTCGCCCGGTCGGACTCCCGGTCGACGACCACCTGGGTCACGTCGGTCGTGAACAGGTCGCGGATCGCGCGGAGGACCATGTCGAGATCCTCGTGGAGGAGGGCGGGCGGCGACGCCGAGGCCGCCTTCTTGACGATGCCGGCCCAGAGCTTCGTCAGGAACCGCATGTCGGCCAGGATCTCGCGCTTGCTCAGTCCCTCGCAGGCCGTGCGGACGATGAAGCCTCCGCTCGCCTGACCGCGTCCCGTCGAGACGATGTCGCGCAGTCGCGCGCGCTCCTTCTCGTCCTCGATCCGGCGCGACACGCCGACGTGATCGGTCGTCGGCATGTAGACGACGTAGCGGCCCGGGAGCGAGATGTGGGAGGTGATCCTCGCGCCCTTCGAGCCGATGGGCTCCTTGGAGACCTGCACGAGGATCTCCTGGCCCTTCGCGAGCAGGTCCTCGATCGGCGGACGGACGACGGCGGGAGTCTCGTCGATCGTGTCCGGGTCGCGATCGTCGGTGCGCGCGGAAGTCGGCTCGGTCTCCTCCGCGGCGTCTTCCGCATCGGGCTGCCCGGGCGGGAGGGGCGCGGCCTCGTTGGCATCGTCGTCGGCGCGTGCGGCGCTCGCGGAGGACTTGCCGCGACCGCGACGCGACCGCCGTCGGCCCCCGCGCGAACCCCTGCGACCCCGCCCCGAGCGTGACGCGGCCGGGGCTGCCTCGCCGTCGATCGCCGCCTCGTGGGCCTCCTCCGACTCCGCCGAGGGCTCGTCTTCGGCCCCCGGATCCCGGGGGAGGCCCGCGGGGGCGGCATCGGCAAGGGGGGGCACTCCCCCGTCCGGGGGCGCAGCCGCAAAGTCGTCCGCGGTCGGGAAGATCTCGACCTCGGTGGGCGAGATCGCGGGCTCGGGGCCCGCGTCGATTTCGTCGACGTAGGCCGCGAGCGAAGGCTCGCTCCGGAGTTCCTGCTCGAGGTCGCCCTCCGGGGGCGGCGCCAGTTCGACCGACTCGAGTTCTCCCGGGCCGCTCCAGAAGTCCGAGACGTGCATGAAGCCGGCCTTCTCGAGGCCGAGGTCCACGAAGGCGGCCTGCATTCCAGGCAGAACCCGCAGGACCCGGGCCTTGTAGATGTTCCCGACGATCGAGGCTTCGCCGCGGCCCTGGATCTGGAGTTCGGCGAGTTGGGTCCCCTCGACCAGCGCGATGCGGGTCTCGAGCTCGGCCGAGTTGATGATGATCCGTTTGTCCACGTCGCGGGAGCGATCGTCCCCGGCGGGGGAGCGAGCCGGGGCGGCCACGAGCCTCCTGGCCCGGCGGGCGACCGAAGGCTTTTGCTATCCCAGCGGTCCGGGGAGAGCAACCGAGAGTCCCGATGCTTTGACCGCGGGGCCTCGGAAGCGGTATCCTCGGGTCAGGAGTGTACCGACCCGAACCCGAAGGCTCCCCGAGGCCCGCGTCGCCGAGCGACCGCGTCGATCCTGCGTGCGTCGACGGGGCGGGGCCGTCGACGGGTCGGCGGGGTGGCGTCCTCGGCGGCAAGGTGCTCGTCCTGAACAGGTCGTTCCTCCCGATCCACTTGGCTTCGGTCCGTCGGGCCTGCGTGCTCCTTCACCAGGAAGTCGCCCGCGCGGTGGACGAGGCCTGCGAGACCTTCGATTTCGGGGCTTGGTGCGAGAGGGGCCTGCTCTCGGGGGACGAGCCGCTCGGACTGGTCGGGCGAGTGATCGCGGTGCCGAGGGTGGTCCTCCTGGTCGGCTACGACCGCGTGCCGCGTCGCCACGTCCGCTTCACGAGGCACAACGTGTACGCGAGGGATCGCCACACCTGCCAGTACTGCGGTCGCAGTCTTCCTCGACACGAGTTGAACCTGGATCACGTCGTGCCCCGGTCGCAGGGCGGTCCGTCGACGTGGGAGAACGTCGTGTGCTCCTGCCACCCGTGCAACCGGCGCAAGGGGGGACGTACGCCGGAGCAATGCGGGATCCGACTCCTGCGTCGACCGGTCCGTCCCGCCTGGACGCCGTTCCTCGCGCACGGTGCGCTCGGTGGCCGTCACCCGCAGTGGTCGCCGTTCCTGCCCGCGATCGAGGCCGTCGCCTCCTGACGCATCGCTCCGGGCCGAATCCCCAACGGGTAGTGGTCGGCCTTGACTCTCGACGCTGTAGATGGGAGTAGGGGCGCCCTCGGGTGGCTCCGCGGACGTTCGCGGGCGAGGCGGCCGAGGGGGAGGCTGGGAGTGCGCATCCGGCAGATCGAGCTCGCGGGGTTCAAGTCCTTCCGGGATCCGACCCGCATCGGGTTGGCCTCGGGGTTGAACGCCGTCGTCGGCCCCAACGGCTGCGGCAAGTCGAACGTGACGGACGCGATCCGCTGGGTGCTCGGCGAGCAGAGCGTTCGCAACCTTCGCGCCGAGTCGATGGCCGACGTCATCTTCGAGGGCAACGCGAGGAGCGCGCCGTTGAACCTGGCCGAGGTCACGCTGACTTTCGAGCAGGAGGGCGACGTGCCGGAATTCGCCGGCGAGGCTGAGGGGCTCGCGGCCATCGTCGCCCGGCAGAGCGAGTTCAGCATCACCCGCCGCGTGCACCGCTCGGGCGAGTCCGAGTACCTGATCAACCAGTCGCCGGCGCGACTGCGGGACATCACCGAGTTGTTCATGGGCAGTGGTGTGGGCCCGAAGGCCTACGCGATGATCGAGCAGGGGCGGGTGAGCCAGATCGTCCAGGCGAAACCCGAGGACATGAGGCTCTACATCGAGGAAGCCGCGGGCACGACGCGATTTCGCAGCCGCAAGATCGCGGCCGAGCGCAAGCTCGAACGCACGAGCGAGAACCTCGCCCGCGTGAACGACGTCGTGCGCGAGATCGATCGACAGCTCGCGACCCTGCGACGCCAGGCCAAGCGCGCGGAGGAGTATCGCCTGCTCGTGGCGGAGCTCCAGTCGACCGAAGTGGCGCTCGCGGCGTCGCGGTGGCGCGCGATCTCCCGCGAACGCGAGGCGGCCCGCGGGGAGATGGGCGAGGCGAAGGCGGAGGAGGCCGGGGCGTCGGGCGGGCTGGTCGAGGCCGAGGCCGCGCGCGCGGCGGTGGCGGAGCAAGAGCAGGAGGCTACCCGGCACATCGAGGCTGCGCTCGCGGCCGTCGCGGAGTCGAGCGGTGCGGTGGTCCGCGCGAGCGAGCGGCAGGCGGCCGCGCGCGCTGCCGTCTCGTCGATCGAAGCGAGGCTCGCGCGCGCGGCGGACGAGGTCGCTTCCCTCGATGCCGAGACGGCGATGGCCCGCACCGCGTTGGCGGAAGCCGCGCGCGTCCTTTCCGAAGGTCGGGAGCGCGAAGCGGCAGGCACGTCGTCGCTCGAGGCGGTGGAGTCCGAGGTCGAGGTTCGTCTCCCGGCCTTCGAGGGGGCCCGTGCAGAGCAGGCGGCGGCGCTCGCCGCGCTCGAGGAGGCGAGGCGGGAACTCTCCCGCGCGGGATCCGAGCGGGCGGCGTGTGCCACGCGGCTCTCCGGGCTCCGGGACGAGATCGAGCGGATCCGCGTCCGGCTTCACGACCGGTCTGCGGAGGTGTCGGCGATCGAGACCCGGCTCTCCGACGTGGAGGCCGCGCACGGCAGTTCGTCGGCGGCGCACGAGAGGCTCGAGCGAAGCCGTCGCGAGGCGACCGAAGCGCTCCGGGCGCGCGAAGCGGAGCACCGTCGGCTCGACGAGAACCTGTCGGCGGTCCGGGAGGCGCTCGTGCATCGCCGCGGTCTGCTCGAGGGACTGCGCGAGCGGGAGCGCGCGTTCGACGGCTATGCCGACGGGCTCGCCGCCGCGATGGAGTGCGACCCGTCGCCGCGAGGGCTCGTGCTCGATGGCCTCGTGATCCCGCCCGAGCTGGAGCCGGCCGTCGCGGCCGTCCTCGGCGACGCCCTGCGGGGAGCGGTGGTCGGAACGGCCGAGGAGGGCGCCGCCGTCGCTGGGCATCTCCACCGGACGCGCGCCGGCCGGGTGACGCTCGTGCCGGCCGAGGCGACGGTGCCGACGAGGCCGGCGAGTGGGCTCGCCGGAACGCCCCTGCGCGACCTCGTCGGTGCCTCGCCGGGTCGAGAGGCGGTGCGAGACGCCCTGTTCGACGGCGTGGTTCTCGTCGAGAGCGTCGAGGCGGCGGTTCGCGGGTCCCGAGGGGGCGCAGGTCTGCTCTGGGTCACCGGGCACGGCGACGTCGTCGACCGGCACGGGATCGTGACGGGAGGACGCGTCCCGGAGACGGCGGACCTCCTGGAGCGGCGCCGGCAGGTGGGCGAACTCGAGGCGCAGGTGGCGGAGGACGAGGTCCGGCAGGCGGAGGTCGAGCGTCGACTCGCCGAGGTACGGGAAGAATGCGTCTCGCTCGGTTCCGAGCTCCGACGCCTCGATGCCGAGGCCCACGCGGCGACGCTCGCTCGCGTGGCTGCGGAGCACTCCGTCGAGACGGCCCGGAGGGAGCTGGCTCAGGCCCGTTCGCGCGCCGCGGAGGCGCAGGCGGAGGTCGAGGGCTGCGAGCGTTCGACGGCGTCGGCCTCCGAGGCGCTGGTCTCGATCGAGGCCGCGCTCCGCGCGGCCTCGGGGCGCGAGGCGGAGGCCCTGTCACGTGCCGAGGCTGCGGAGGTCGCGCTGATCGCCCGTCGCGCGGAGCTCGACGAGTCGCGGTCACGGCGAGAGGCCTGCCGGGAGGCGCTGTCGTCGGCTCGGGAGGCCGTGGCGAGTGCCCTCGCCGAACACGGTCGCCGCGAGCACGAGATCGCGATCGCGGCCATGCGCCGCTCGACGATCGGCGCCGAGGAGACACGCCTGGTGGCGGATCGGAACGCGACCACCGCGCAGGTCTCGTCGCTCGAGAGCGAACTCGATCGCCGACGCGCGGAGCTCGGGGAGCGCGAAGCCCGGGTCGACGCCGCGAGGGAGCGATCGCGCGCCGCGCAGGTCGGGATGAGGGAAGCCGAAGCGGCACTCTCTCGTGCCCGGTCCGGCCTCGACGAGGCGAGACAGCGCTGCCAGCGCGTCGAGTTGCGGCTCGCGCAACAGGAGGCCCAGATCCGCTCGCTCGAGGTGTTCGCGCGCGAGCAGCACGGGATCGATCCCGCAGGGGTCGAGGTGCCCGAGGGCTTCGACGACGGCGAGGCCTCGGCGCGGATCCAGGGAGTGAAGGAGCGGATCGAGAAGCTCGGCGACGTGAACGTGGCCGCGATCGCCGACGCCCGCGAACTCGAGGAGCGCGCGACGTTTCTCGAGGGGCAGAAAAAGGACCTCGAAGCATCGATCGAAGATCTCCGGCAGACGATCGCGGAACTCTCGCGCACGACGCGGGCCCGCTTCCGCGAAACCTTCGATCTCGCGAACGAGCGCTTCCGGGAGTTCTTCGCGGAACTCTTCCGCGGAGGGCACGCCGCGCTGCGGCTCACCGACCCCTCGAACCTGATGGAGACCGGTGTCGAGATGGAGGCCCGGCCGCCCGGCAAGGCCATCCACATGATGCAGCAACTCTCGGGCGGCGAGAAGGCGCTGACCGCGATTTCCTTCCTGATGGCGTTGTTCAGCCTCCGGGCGACGCCGTTCTGCGTGTTGGACGAGGTCGACGCGCCTCTCGACGAGGCGAACCTCGCGCGTTTCAACACCATGATCGCGCGGATGAGCCACCGGACGCAGTTCGTCGTCATCACGCACAAGCAGCACACGATGGAGACGGCCGACCGGCTCTTCGGCGTGACGATGGCGGAGGCCGGCGTCTCGCAGATCGTGTCGGTCGAGCTGCCGACGCGCGAGGAGGCCAGCCGCGAACGCGGGCTCGCGCTCGCCGCGACCGCCTGAGGGCGGCGGGCCATGTCGATCGAGATTCCCCCCTGGGTGGACCGGGAGCAGCTTCCGGTCCTCGCGGCGGGTCTCGCTGCGGTGCTGCTGCTTCTCGGCCTGCTCGGGTTCTTGGTCGCCCGAAGGCGAGGGCGTGTGGCCGGCGGAGAGTCGTCGGGCGGGGGCAAGGAAGATGCCGTCGCCCGTGCATCGTCGACCCCGGCTTCGCCACGCAGCACGGCCCAGCGCTTCCGGGCGGGGCTCGCGAGGAGCCGGTCGCGGCTCGCCTCCCGTCTCGCAGCGGCGCTCGGGGCCGGAGGGCCGGACCTCGACGACGAGTTGCTGCGGATCCTGATCGAGAGCGACGTCGGGCCGAAGAGCGCGCAGGAGATCCTCGCCGGACTCGGGCGCCTGCCCGCCCATGGTCGCGACCCCGAGGCCGTTCGGGCCGAGCTCCGTGGGCGGATCGAGGAGATGGTCCGCGGGCCCGGCGAACCGGAGCAGCTTCCGTCGCACCCCTGGGTCGTGCTCGTGGTGGGGGTCAACGGAGTCGGCAAGACGACGTCGATCGGCAAGCTCGCGGCCCGGCACCGCGCGCTCGGGCGCTCGGTCCTCCTGGTCGCGGGGGACACCTTCCGGGCGGCTGCGGCAGACCAGCTCGAGGTGTGGGCGGGGCGGAGCGATGCCGGCATCGTGCGGCAGGGCGAGGGAGCCGACCCGTCGGCGGTGGTGTTCGACGGCATGAAGTCCGCGGTCGCGCGCGACGTCGACGTCGTTCTCGTCGACACGGCCGGTCGACTGCACACCAAGACCAACCTGATGGAGGAACTGCGCAAGGTCCGGCGGACCGTCGAGCGTGTCCTGCCGGGGGCCCCCCACGAGGTCCTCCTCGTGCTCGACGCGACGACCGGCCAGAATGCCCTCGCGCAGGCGAAGACCTTCTCCGAAGCCGTCGACGTGACGGGGGTCGTCCTCACCAAGCTCGACGGCTCGGCTCGGGGCGGGGTGGTGGTCGCCATTTGTCGCGAACTCGGGTTGCCCGTCCGCTGGGTGGGGCTCGGCGAAGCCGTCGACGATCTCGAGCCCTTCGATGCCGCGGAGTTCGCGAGGGCGCTCGTCGGGGACGGGGAGGAGCCCCCGGTGGCCTGAGGGCGCGTGAAACGGCGCGGTGCCGCCTTGACACCGGGCGCCGCAGGCTCTT
>JAFMJW010000152.1 GCA_017853315.1 Alphaproteobacteria bacterium | reverse complement strand
ATCAGCGCGTGGAAGGTGTAGACGGTCGCGCGCTCGATCTCCGCGTCGTCGGGAGAGAGCCAGGGCGCGAGCATGCGCGCGACGCGCTCGGGGCGCTCCATCTCCTCGCGCGTCTCGCCGGGCAGGAGCATGAACTCCCAGCGCCGGCGCCGCCCGGCGATCGGGACGTAGGTCGACGGGCGCGCCGGGTCGCAGAACTGCACGCACCATTTCGGGAGGTCGACCTCCCGGCGCAGCACCACGTCGCAGACGAGCCACGGCTGGTCGAAGCACAGGTCCTCGAGCACGGTCCCGGTCGCGACGCGGGCGAGCGAGCGGGCGCCGTCGCAGCCGAGGATCCACGAGGCGCGCACCTCGCGCGCGGCGCCGCTTGCGAGGTCGCGCACCCGGATCGAGGCCGGCTTCGACGGGTCGCCCGCGACTCCCGGCTCGATCGCCTCGACCTCGTGGCGGAGGTGCATCGCGAGACCGGCTTCGGCCGCGCGCGCGCGGAGCACCGTCTCGAGCGCCGGCTGGTGGAAGAAGTAGGAGAGCTCCCAGCCGGAGTCTCCCGCGAGCTGCCGCGCGTCGAGCGCGAGCAGCGTCTTCCCGTCGGCGTTGACGAAGTGCATGCCTTCGCCGACGACCGTGCAGTCGCGCAGCGCCTCGCACGCCCCGATCGACTGGAAGATCCGCATCACGTCGCCGTCGAAGTGGACGGCGCGCGGCATGTGGTGGACACCCGGCTCGCGCTCGAAGGCCGCGACCCGAAGCCCGCGCCGCGCGAGCATCGCCCCGACGGCGACCCCGGCGGGCCCCAGGCCGACGATCGCCGCGTCGAGGACGTCGCCCGCGGCGGCCGCCGCGGCGCTCATCCGAGCAGGTCCGGCGGCGCGATGAACTCGGGCGGGACCGGCGGGCCCCAGGCGTAGAGGCCGAGCATTCCCTCGACCTTGCCGGGGTTCCAGGCGGCGTCGTCGTCGACGTAGTCGAGGTCGGAGTAGTACTCGGCATAGTTGCCGGCCGGGTCGCGCAGGTACCAGAAGTAGTTCGAACCGACGTAGTGACGGCCGAAACCCCAGACGTGCCGCGAGGGATCGGCGTCGACCATCGCCTTGCCGCCGCGGCCGATCTCGTCGGCGTCGTCGACCTCCCACGCGGCGTGGTGCAGGAAGCGGATCGGCGCCTCCTGGAGGAAGACGTTGTGGTGGTCGGTCGAGCAGCGCAGGAAGGCGCCGATGCCGGGCAGTTCGTCGCTCACCCGGAAGCCGAGGCCGTCCACGAACAGGCGGCGGCTCGACGCGAAGTCGAGCGAGGTGAAGACGACGTGGCCGAGACGGCGCGGCCGCACGGGATCGTTGCGCGAGAAGGCGTCCGCGCGCGCGTTGCGGCGCAGCGCCTGCCCGGGCGAGTTCAGGCGCGCGCGCGCGGGAGGAGCGGGCGCGATCGCGGGCGCGACCGAGAGCTCGAGCGCGACGTCGCTGCCCGGGTCGTGGACGACCAGGCGTCCGCCCTCGCGCCGCGGCTCGAAGCCGATCGCGCGCACGCCGCGCTCGGCGCGCTCGAGGTCGTCGGGGTGCTCGACGCCGAGCCCGAGCGCGATCAGCCGGCGCTTCGGCGCGGCGGAGAGCCGGAGCTGGTCGCCGCCCTCGCGGGTCGCGAGCACGCCGGGCGCGGTCTCGGAGAGGCCGAAGTCGCGGTAGAAGGCCGCGGTCGCGACCGGGTCGGGGACGCCCAGGGAGAGGGTGGTGAGGCGGTGCAGGGCCATGGGATCTCCCTCAGAGCATCGCGGTGTCCGCGGGCTCCTCGACGACGGGGTTTTCGAGCGTTCCGATGCGGTCGATCTCGACCTTGACGACGTCGCCGGGCTTCATCAACACCCACGGCTGGCGGGCGATGCCGACGCCGGCCGGGGTGCCGGTCGAGACGATGTCGCCCGGCTCGAGCGTGAACGCGGTCGTGAGCGTCTCGATCTGGCGTGCGCAGTCGAAG
This sequence comes from Alphaproteobacteria bacterium, assembly GCA_017853315.1. Taxonomy (GTDB): domain Bacteria; phylum Desulfobacterota; class Binatia; order UBA12015; family UBA12015; genus REEB422. The sequence continues at coordinate 6,193 of JAFMJW010000152.1, read as the reverse complement.
ATCATGCCCGCGGTCGACGCGTCCTGCATGAGCTCGCCGTTCAGCCAGGTGCGGATCCGGAGGTCCTGGGGGTCGGGGATCTCGTCGGGCGTCACCACCCAGGGGCCGGTCGGGCCGTGGGTGTCGAACGACTTGCCGAGCGTCATCGTCGGCGCCTTGAACTGCCAGTCGCGGACCGTGACGTCGTTGCAGATCGTGTAGCCGCCGACGACCTCGAGCGCGCGCTCCGCCGGCACGTGCCGGCAGCGCCGCCCGATCACGATCGCGAGCTCGCCCTCGAAGTCGAGCATCTGCGAGACCCGCGGCCGGTGGATCGCGTCGCCCGGGCCGACGATGCAGCTCGTCTGCTTGTTGAAGAACACCGGGAAGGACGGGGTCTCGAGACCCGCCTCCTTCACGTGGTCGGCGTAGTTGAGGCCGATCGCGAGCACCTTCGACGGGCGAGGGATCGGGGCGAGCAGCCGCACCGCGGCGAGCGGAATCTCCCTCCCCTTCGCCGCCGCGGCGGCGACCGCTTCCCGGGCGCGGGCGCCGCCCGCGAGGAAGCCCTCGATGCCGCAGGCGAGGTCGGGAGCCCCGCTCACGTCCCGCAGGCGATCTCCCTCGACGACGCCGAAGCCGATCGTTCCACCCTGTTCGAAGCGCGCGATCTTCATGGGGCGGAGTCTAGATATTATAGATTGTTGCAGTCAAGGGCCGACGCCGGTACGAGAGCCCCGTGGCGCAGAGCACCCGAGCCCGGCGGAGACCACCGGCCGCCCCGGCGCCCCGCCCGGCCCGCCGCGAGGAGGCGGCTCCGCCGACGACCCGCGCCGACTGGGTCGACCGCCGGCTGCGCAGCGCGATCCTCTCCGGCGAGTTGCGCCCGGGCGAGCGGCTCGCGGGCGCAGCACTCGCCGAGCGCTTCTCGGTGAGCCCGACGCCGCTGCGCGAGGCGCTGCAGCGACTCGCCGCCCGCGGCCTCGTCGAGATCCGGCCCCAGCGGGGCGCGATCGTGGCGCCGGTGTCGACCGAGGAGGCGCGCGAGATCTACGAGCTCCGCCAGATGCTGGAGCCGATGGCCCTGCGCGATTCGATCGAGCACGGCGACGCGGGGCACCGCGAGGAGATCCGCGAGGCCTACGACGCCTACCTCGCGTCGATCGGCGGCGAACTGGACGCCGAGCGCCTCGTCGAGGCGCTCGATCGCCACGCGGACTTCCACGCGGCACTCCTGTCGCGCTGCCGCTCGCGGTGGCTGCTGCGGATCTGCTCGCTGCTCTCCGACCAGGCGCAGCGCTACGCGCTGGTGTCCGCCGTCGGCAACGACGGGCACGACCTCGTGGCCGAGCACGCCTCGCTGCGCGACGCGGCGATCGCCGGCCGCGCCGAGCGCGCGGCCGGCATCCTGCGCTCGCACCTCTCGCGTCTCGGCGCGGAGACCGCCGGGCTCCGCGCCCGGCCCCGCCGGGAGCGGAAGTCCGCGGGGGCCTGACCCCGCGCCACGACGAGCGCGACGCCGCCGCGCGCTGCGGCGGTCAGAAGTCGCGGTCGAGGACGGTCTTGCGACCTTCGCCCCTGGCCTTCGCGACCGCCTGGTCGCAGATCTCGCGGATGCGGTCCGAGAGGACGGCCGCGACGGCGTCGGAGGTGTTCATCCCGGCCGTCGAGCGGATGTAGGACTTCAGCTTCGAGATCACCACGAGGACTTCCTTGGCATCGTCGGACATGGCGTCGTTCCCTTCTCGCTCGCTCGCGAGCGTCGGGCGCGGCGGATTCGCCGCGCGCGTGTGCAACTCCCGCTTCGTCTCCCGCGCATCGCGCCCGTCGCCGGCTCCACCCGGGGCCGGACGGGACTTTCGCGCCTCCTCGCTCTCCCGCTGCGCCCGCAGCTCCGCTTCGCGCTCGGCCCTCGTCGGAGAACGCTCCTCGTTCGCCCACGCGTCGCGGTGACGCACGACGGGCACGTGGGCGTCCCAGCACTCGACCGAGCAGAAGACCAGCGACGCGGCCGCGCGGTTGCAGGTCGACACGCTGCACGACCACCAGGGGACGCCGAACCCGATCGGCTCCTTGCAGGTGCTGCAGCGCCGCCAGACCTCGTCTTCCATCGGAGCGCCCGCCGACCTTCCCGTTCAGCCCCGCGTCCCGCCGCCGTCGCCGCCCGGCTCGCGGCCGCCGGGCTTCATGCGGTCGACGACGGCCATCGCGGACGCGACCATCGTGCCGACGTCGGCGACGTTGCCGGGCAGGATCATCGTCGTGCCCGCCTTGGCGACCTGCCCGAAGCGGTCGACCCACTGCTCGGCCACCCGAAGCCTCATCGCCTGGTCGCCGCCGGGCACCTGGATCGCCTCGGCGACCTGGCGCAGCCCGGTCGCGGTCGCGCGGGCGACCGCCTCGATCGCCGCGGCCTGGCCCTCCGCCTCGTTGATCTGCTGCTGGCGGTTCGCCTCGGACTGCTTGATGACCTGCTGCTTCTCGCCCTCCGCGACGTTGATCGCGGCGTCGCGCTGCCCCTCGGAGTTCAGGATGACGGCGCGCTTCTCCCGCTCGGCGCGCATCTGCTTCTCCATCGCGGCGAGCACGTCGGAGGGAGGGGTGATGTTCTTGATCTCGTAACGCAGGACCTTGATCCCCCAGGGCTCGGAGGCCTTGTCGAGCTCCTGGACGACCGCGAAGTTGATGTTCGCGCGCTCCTCGAACGTGCGATCGAGGTCGATCTTGCCGATCTCGCTGCGCAGCGTCGTCTGGGCGAGCTGGCTGATCGCGAACTCGGGGTTCGCGACCCCGTAGGAGGCCCGCTGCGGGTCGAGCGTCTGCAGGTAGAGAACGCCGTCCACGTGGACCTGCACGTTGTCGCGCGTGATGCAGATCTGCTCGGGGATGTCGATCGCCCGTTCCTTCAGAGAGTGGCGGTAGGCGACGTTGTCGACGAACGGGATCAGGACGTGGAAGCCCGCGTTCAGCGTCTCGTGAAAGCGGCCCAGCCGCTCGACGACGTAGGCGCTCTGCTGGGGCACGACGACCGCCGTGCGGGCGACGACGAAGAACACGAGCCCGGCGAGGATCAGCATCGTCAACAGGACTTCGTTCATCCGTCTCTCCTCCTCGCCGCCCGGCTCAGCGATCCGGGGCGACCCAGAGCGTCAGGCCGTCGACCCGCTCGACCCGGCAGCGGTCGCCGCGCCGCATCCCCCCGGCCCCCGAGGACCGCACGGTCCAGGTCGTGCCGCGGAGCTCGGCGCGCCCGACCCCTCCCGGGTCGAGGTCCTCGGTGAGAATCGCCGCCTCGCCGACCATCGAGTCGTCGATCCCGCCGCGCCCCCCGCTGCCGCCGAGGTGGGCGACGAACCAGTCGCGCACGAGCAGCAGCGAGGCGATCGACAGCAGCGAGAACAGCAGCCACTCGAGCCACGCCGAGCGCACGAGGTGGAGCCTCGCGAGGATCCCCACCGCCACCGCCGAGACGCCGAAGAAGAGCGCGAAGAACCCCCCCGGCGTGGCCATCTCGGCCGCGAGCAGCACGGCACCGACGAGGATCCAGAGCCACCAAGGCATCTGGCTCCGCGGTAGCCCACCGGCCGACCGCGCGTCAAACGGCGGGCCCGGACGAGGCGGTCGCGCCCGGTCGGAGCGCCGGTTGAAGCGGGATCGCGGCCGCCGTAACCAGAGGCGTCGGCCGCCACCCCGGCGCGCCGAAGGAACGGGAGGCCAGCGTGTTCGAACGACTCATGCCGAGGCAGGTCGCCTTCTTCGACTACTTCGACCGCATGGCGGAAAAGACCCTCGAGGGAAGTCGGGCGCTGGTCGAGATGCTGGAGGCGTTCGACGACGTGGCCGAGCGCGCGGGCCGCATCAAGACGATCGAGCACGAGGGCGACATGCTCACCCACGATTGCATCGAGGAGCTCCACAAGACCTTCATCACCCCGATCGACCGCGACTCGATCCACCGGCTGGTGACACGGATGGACGACGTGCTCGACCTGATCGAGTCGGTCGCCCAGCGCATGGCGCTCTACGACGTCGGCGCGGCGACCCCGGAGTCGGTGGGCCTCGCCCGCGTGCTCCTGCTGAGCGTGGAGCAGGTGGGCAAGGCGGTGCGCGGGCTGCGCGACATGAAGAACGCGCGCGAGATCCTGGCCGAGTGCGTCGAGATCAACCGCCTCGAGAACGAGGCGGACACGCTGCTGCGGGTGGCGGTCGGCGGGCTCTTCCGCGACGTGAAGGATCCCCTGACCGTCATGAAGTGGAAGGAGCTCTACGAGGGCATCGAAGAGGCCACCGACCGCTGCGAGGACGTCGCCAACCTGGTCGAGGGCATCGTCCTCGAGCACGCCTGAGCCTCGCCCCATGACCGCGATGGCGATCGGGGCGCTCGCGATCATCGCGATCGCGCTGGTCTTCGACTTCATCAACGGCTTCCACGACGCGGCGAACTCGATCGCCACCGTGGTGTCGACGCAGGTGCTCTCGCCGCGCCACGCCGTGCTCTGGGCCGCGTTCTTCAACTTCGTCGCGGCCTTCGGCTTCGGCACCCACGTCGCGAAGACGATCGGCAAGGACGTGATCGCGATCGAGACGCTCCCGACCGCGGTCGCGCTCGGCGTGCTCGCGGCGGGGCTGATCGGCGCGATCGTGTGGAACCTCGTCACCTGGGCGCTGGGCCTGCCGAGCTCGTCCTCGCACGCGCTCGTCGGCGGGCTCGTCGGCGCCGCGATCGCCGAGTCGGGGAGCCTCTCGCTGGTCCACTGGGAGGGCATCCGCAAGATCGCGATCTTCATCGTCGTCGCGCCGCTCGTCGGGCTCCTGCTCGGCGCGCTGCTCATGGTCGCGATCGCCTGGATGTTCCGGCACCAGGCGCCGCTTCGGATCGACAAGTGGTTCCGCGTCGGCCAGCTCTTCTCGGCCGCCTTCTACAGCCTGGGGCACGGACTGAACGACGCGCAGAAGACGATGGGCGTCGTGTTCATGGTGCTGCTCGCGGCGAACTGGCTCGACGCGGGCGTCGCCAAGAGCGGCGAGATCCCCTTCTGGGTCGTGCTGCTCTGCCACGCGGCGATGGGGCTCGGCACCGCGATGGGCGGCTGGCGCATCGTGAAGACGATGGGCATGCGGATCACGAAGCTGAAGCCGGTCGGCGGCTTCGCCGCCGAGACCGCGGGCGGCATCACGCTGCTCATCAACTCGTGGATGGGCATCCCCGTGTCGACGACCCACGTCATCACCGGCGCGATCGCCGGCGTCGGCTTCACCCGCGGCGCGCGCGCGGTGCGCTGGGGCATCGCCGGACAGATCGTCTGGGCCTGGGTGCTCACGATCCCCGCCTCGGCGGCGGTCGCCGCCGCGACCTGGCTCCTGGTCCGCCCCTTCGTCTCCTGATGGGCGCGACCGCCGAGCTCGCGGCCTGGGCCTCGTCCTTCGAGCCGGCCGCGCCGCCGGCGTCCGCGGCGACCCTGCTGCTCGACTGGGTCGGCAACGCGATCGGCGGCGCGCGCGGAGACTCGTCGGCCGCGATGGCCCGCTTCCTCGACCGGCGGGCGTCGCGGGGAGAGTGCACGGCGGTCGGCCGCGCGGCGGGACTCGACGCCCCGTGGGCCGCGCTCGCCAACGGCCAGTCGGCGCACGTGCTCGAGTGCGACGACACCCACCAGGCCTCCTCGTCGCATCCCGGGGCGGCCGTGTGGGCCGCCGCGCTCGCGGTCGCCGAGCGCGAGCACGCCTCGCTCGCCGACGCGACGACGGCCGCGGTGGTCGGCTACGAGGTCGTCGGCCGGCTCGGCGAGGCGCTCGGGCCCGCCGAGCACTACGCCCGCGGCTTCCACCCGACGGGCACCTGCGGGGCGATCGGCTGCGCCGCCGCGGTCGCGCGGCTGCTCGGGCTCGACGCCCGCGCCACCGCGCACGCGATCGGCATCGCGACGAGCCAGGCCGCGGGCTCGATGGAGTTCCTCGCCGACGGCGCCTGGACGAAGCGGCTCCACCCGGGCTGGGCGGCGCACGCCGGGATCGTCGCGGCCGACCTCGCGGCGGCGGGCTTCACCGGCCCGTCGAGCGCACTCGAGGGCCGCAGCGGATTCCTCGCGAGCCACTCCGCGTCGCCCCGGGCCGAGCGTCTCGTCGACGGACTCGGCCGCGACCTCGTCGTCGACCGGACCTCGATCAAGGCGCATGCCTGCTGCCGCTACGAGCAGGCGCCGATCGACGGGCT
>JAFMJW010000023.1 GCA_017853315.1 Alphaproteobacteria bacterium | reverse complement strand
CGCGATCGCGTGGAGCCGCTCGTCCATCCCGACGACCTACCGCGCCGCGCCGCGGAGATCGACCCGGCCTCCCGGCCGGGAGCGCGCCCGGTCCGCGAGCCCTCGCCCGCGACGCGAACCGGGGACGCGGCACCGGCATGGCGGCGAGGGATCGCGGCGCGGGACTTCCTCGCGTGATCGCGGTAGAACGCGGCCCGCGATGGAGGTCGTCCCGAACCGACGCCGGATCCGCGCCCTCGCGCTGGTCGGAACGCTGCTCGCCTCGGGCTGCGCGCCGCGGGCCCCGTTTCGCGCTCCGCGCGAGGCCTACGACGCGACGCGCGAGGAGACGACCGCCCCGCAGGACGTGCCCGGTGCGCCCTCGGCGACCGGCCTCGAGCTCGCACCCGACCCGGCCCTCCAGGCGCTGATCGACCCGCGCCGGCATCGCGGCACCACCTGGCTCGGCGGCGACGTGGCGACCTCGATCCCGCTCTCCCGCTCGCGCTGGGTCTGGCTCTTCGGCGACACGATCCTCGGCCGCGTCGAGGACCGCTGCCCGCCGCCGCGCTCCTACTGCGAGCGCCGGGTCGATCCCGACCGGGTCGAGGAGAGCGTCGTCGGCAACTCGATCGGCACGCTTCGGTTCGACCGCGCAGGAAGGCCGCAGCCGATCGTGAAGCACTGGCGGACCGTCCGCGGCGCGCCCGAGGCGATCTTTCCCGGGGAGATCGAGGGCGAGATCGTCTGGCCGCTCGCCGGCGTGCGCATCGGCCGCGCGCTGCTGGTGTCGGCGAGCCGCCACACCCGCGAGGGCGGGCTCGCGCCGTTCGGCAACGTCTTCCTGCGCGTGACCAATCCCGACGATCCGCCCGAGCGCTGGCGCACGACCTCGCACCCGATCCCCTACGCGCTCGCGTCGCCGGGCACGACGCCGCTCGCCTGGACGACCGGGCTCGTGCGGCTCGGCGACCACGTCTACGTGATCGGACAGCAGGACGTCGGCTTCGACGCGCGAACCGTGGTCGCGCGCATGCCGGTCGGCGACTTCGAGCAGCCGGGCTGGACGCCGCGTCCCGAGTACCTGGCGCGAGCACGCGACGGCGGGCCGCCCTCCTGGCGCGCCGACGCCGCGATGACCGAGCTCGCACCGGTCGAGGGACTGCCCGGGACCTCCGAGGCGGTCTTCGAACTCCACCCCGACCTCGGCTGGGTGACCTTCCAGATCCCGCCGCTCTCGTTCGAGATCCGGATGTACACGGCTCCCGACCTGCTCGGCCCGTGGAGCGAGCGTGGCACCGTCTACTGGATCCCGCCGCCGTGGAGCACGGAAGCGCAGGTCGACTGCCCGACGCCGGAACTCGCCTGCGGCTTCGACCGCTTCGCGACCTACGCGGCGAAGTCGCACCCCGAGCTGGCGCCGCCGGGCGGCTTCGCCGTCACCTGGAACGTGAACCTCGCCAACGGCACGCTCGAGACCGCCGAGCGCGCGGCCGAGGAACACGACGCGTTCTACGTGCCGCAGTTCGTCTCGGGCCTGCTGCCCGTCGGCTCGCGCGGCCGGTAGACTCGCGCCCGCCGCCCGCGCCTCGCGGGCGCGCGCCGTCCCGCGCGGCGACGTGGTCCCTCCCTTCGCGCGCCGGGCGCACCCGCCTGTGGCCCGTGGCAAGGCGGTCGGCTAGGCAGGACGCGTGGCGGACGACGGGAGCGAGAGCGCGATCGAGCGCTACAAGCGCCTGCGCGCCGAGCGTCTCGCAGGTCCGACCACGTGGGTCGATCCGGCGCCACCGCTCGCGCAGGACGGCCTGTGGCGTGGCCTCACGCGCGAAGGCGAGATGCGGCTGCTCGTCGCCCGCGCGTCCGTGACCGCGCGCGCGATCACCGCCCGCCTCGCGTGCAGCGACGACACGGCGCGGATCGCGGGCGAGCTCGCGACCGCGGCGCTGCTCGTGCGCTCGACGCTCAACCCCGAGGCGCAGGTGCAGGTCTCGATCCTGAACACGGGAAGCGCCGGTCGACTGCTCGCCGACGTCTGGGCGGGCGAGGCCGGGCTGCGGGTCTCGATCGCGAGACCGGAAGCCCGTGCGTCGAAGGACGGACCGCTCCTCGGCGGCGGGCTCATGCAGGTTTCGCGGAGCCGGGCGGGTCGCGAGCCCTACGTCTCCTCGACGAACTTCCTCGAGTCGGGGATCGAGACCTCGATGATGGAGTACCTGCTCCACAGCGAGCAGATCCTCTCGCTCCTGCGCGTCGAGGTGGCGGTGCAGGACGGTGTCGCGACCGACGCGGTCGGGTTCCTCGTCCAGGCGATGCCCGAGGGCAGCCGGGCCGACCTCGAGAGGCTCGTCCGCAACCTCGAGGCACTCGATCCCCTGCGGGACGCCATGACCGAGTCGGACCCCGACGCCCGCGCCTGGGCGGGCCGCCTGCTCGACGGCTTTCGCTGGGACCAGGTCGCGCGCGAGCAGGTGTCGTTCGCCTGCCGCTGCTCGCGCGAGCGGGTGCTCGCGCTGCTCGCCGGGCTGCCCCGCGAGGACATCGAGGACATGGTCCGCCGGGGCGAGCCCGCCGAGACCACCTGCGAGTTCTGCCGGGCCGTGTACCGGGTCGCGACGCCGGACCTGACGGGGCTGCTGTCGCCGGGGCACTGAGCGCCGCCCACCGGTGCCGCGATCGAGAAGCGACACTTCCTGGATCGCCCGATCGGCCTCCACGAGATCGGCACGGGCTACCGCCGGGGGCCGGTCGAACGGCTCTCCGACCCGGGCGATCTCGTCGTCTCCGGGGTGCAGGACCTGCTGCGGAGGGTCCGGCTCGCCTGTGCACGGGGCGGCCGGGCGAAGCCCCTCCGCCGAGCCGGGACGGCCCGGAGCGTCAATCGGCGTCCCTTGGCCCATGGCGCCGGGCCTCGCCATCGGACAGGATGTCGACTCGGAGGGAGACCGGGCATGGTGTTCGATCGATCGGCAGGCAGACTCCGCGGGCGCGCGGCGGGAGCGACCGTCGCGCCTCGCGCGGTGGCCTTGCTCGCGGGCCTCGCCCTCGCGACGATTCCGGCGTTCGCCCGCCCCGCGGCGGCGCGCTCCTTCGAGAACTTCGAGTCCGGGCAGGTTCGGCCGCTCGCGCTCACGCCCGACGGCTCGACGCTGCTCGCGGTGAACACGCCCGACGGCCGACTCGAGATCCTCTCGGTGCGAAGCGGCGTGCCGGTCCCGGTCGCGTCCGTCCCGGTCGGGCTCGAGCCGGTCGCGGTCGCCGTCCGCAGCGACGCCGAGGCCTGGGTCGTGAACCACCTCTCCGACAGCGTGAGCATCGTCGACCTCGCGTCCTCCCCGCCTCGCGTCGTGCGCACGCTGCTGGTCGGCGACGAGCCGCGCGACGTCGTGTTCGCGGGGCCCGACCGCTCGCGCGCCTTCGTGACCGCGGCCCATCGCGGGCAGAACCGGCCGGGCGACCCGCAGCTCACCACCCCCGGCGTCGGGCGCGCCGACGTGTGGGTGTTCGACGCCGCGAAGCCCGGGCCCGCGTTCGGCGGGACCCCGATCACGATCCTCTCCCTCTTCGGCGACACGCCCCGCGCGCTCGCCACGTCGCCCGACGGCGCGAGCGTCTACGCGGCGGTGTTCCACTCCGGCAACCGCACGACGACCGTCACCGAGGGGGCCGTGTGCAACGGCGGTGCCTCGGTCGGACCGTGCAACGTGTTCGGCACGACGATGCCGGGCGGCCTGCCCGCGCCGAACAGGAACTGGTCGTCGGTTCCCGGCCCCGAGACCGGGCTCGTCGTGCGCTTCGACGGGGCGTCGTCGAAATGGAAGGACCAGATCGGCCGCGACTGGAGCCCGGCCGTGCGCTTCTCGCTGCCGGACCTCGACGTCTTCCGGATCGACGCGAACGCAGCCGTGCCCGTGCAGACCGCGTCGTGGGCCTCGGTCGGAACGATCCTCTTCGACCTCGCGGTGAACCCGAAGACCGGGCGCGTCTACGCGACCAACACCGAGGCTCGCAACGAGGTCCGCTTCGAGGGCGCGGGCGGCTTTCTCGGCAGCTCGACCGTCCGCGGCCACCTCCACGAGGCCCGGATCACCGTCCTCGACGGCGCGGCGGTCCTGCCGCGCCGACTGAACAAGCACGTCGACTACTCGGTCGTGCCGAGCCCGGCCGGGACGAAGCAGCGCTCGCTCGCGACCCCGGTCGGGATGGCGGTGTCCTCGGACGGCGAGCAGCTGTGGGTCGCGGCCTTCGGCTCCTCCAAGGTCGGCGTGTTCTCGACCGCCGAGCTCGAGGCGGACACGTTCGTGCCCGACCGGAACGCGCAGGTCGCGGTGAGCGGTGGCGGTCCGACCGGCCTCGTGCTCGACGAGGCGCGCGGCCGGCTCTACGTCGCGACCCGCTTCGACGACGCGATCTCGACGATCGACCTGGCGACCAGGCTCGAGATCGACCACCGGCCGCTGCACGACCCCGAGCCGGCCTCGGTCGTCGACGGGCGGCCGTTCCTCTACGACGCGGCCGCGACGTCGAGCAACGGCGAGGCGTCGTGCTCGTCCTGCCACGTCTTCGGCGATCTCGACAGCCTCGCCTGGGATCTCGGCGACCCCTGGGGCGACGTGCTGAACAACCCGAACCCGATCGAGTTCAACGTCGGGCAGGACCCCGACTTCCACCCGCTGAAGGGCCCGATGACGACGCAGAGCCTGCGCGGCATGGCGAACCAGGGGCCGATGCACTGGCGCGGCGACCGCACCGGCGGCAACGACCCGGGCGGCGACGCGCGCGACGAGAAGCAGGCCTTCCTGAAGTTCAACCCGGCCTTCGTCGGGCTGCTCGGCCGTACGGACGAGCTCGGCGGAGAGGAGATGTCGGCGTTCGCCGACTTCGTCCTCTCCGTGCGCTATCCGCCCAACCCGGTCCGGCGGCTCGACAACGGTCTCACGACCGCCCAGCAGCGCGCGAGGAACTTCTACTTCGACACGATCAGCGACTCCGTCCGCACCTGCAACGGCTGCCACGTGCTCGACCCCTCGAAGGGCTTCTTCGGCACCGACGGGGACACGACGTTCGAGAACGAGACGCAGATGTTCAAGGTCGCGCACCTGCGCAACGCGTACGCGAAGGTCGGCATGTTCGGGATGCCGCAGGTCGACTTCGTCGACCCCGGCAACAACGGCTTCCGCGGACCCCAGGTGCGCGGCTTCGGCTACCTCCACGACGGCAGCATCGACACCCTCTTCCGCTTCCTGTCGGCCGCCGTCTTCAACGTGACGACGCAGCAGAAGCTCGACCTCGAGCAGTTCGTGCTCGCGTTCGACTCGGACATGGCACCGATCGTGGGCCAGCAGGCGACGCGCTCCGCCAACGCCGGCGCGCCCGTCGATGCCCGGATCGACCTGCTGGTCGCGCGTGCCGACGCCGGCGAGTGCGACCTGGTCGCGAAGGCCGTCCTCCGCGGCGAAGCACGCGGCTTCCGCCGGGTCGCCTCGGGCCGCTTCCGCTCCGATCGCGCGAGCGAGCGGCCGGTCACGCTCTCCGACCTGCGCGCGGCGAGCGAGGAGCCGGGATCGCAGGTCACCTTCCTGTGCACCCCGCCCGGCTCCGGGCGCCGGATCGGCGTGGACCGCGACCTGGACGGCGCGGCCGACCGCGACGAGGTCGACGCGGGCTCCGACCCGGCCGACCCGAAGAGCCGTCCGAAGGACGTGCTCCCGGTCGGCGTGCCGACCGCGCTGCTCGAGATGAACGACGAGCACTCGCCGCTGCTCGACGGGCCGCCCTCCCCGGCGCTGCGCTCGATCCGGTTCGCGGCGAAGGAGGCGACGGCGGGCCCCTTGCAGGCGATCCGCGTGCCCGCGCCGGGGTCGGCGGACGACCCGCGTCGCGCGGGCGCCACGGTGACCGTCTACGCCTCCGGGGACGGCCTCGGCCGTCGCGACCGGACGAGCCTCGTCCTGCGCCCGTCGGACTGGCGCCTCGTGGGTACCGAGGACGACCCGCGCGGCTACCGCTTCGTCTCGACCGACCCGGCCTTCCCGATCCGGAGCGCGCTGCTGCGCGCGGGCTCGTTCCGCTTCGAGGGCGGCGGCGCCGCCTGGGGCTACTCCCTCGACGAGCCCTCGCAGGGCCGCGTCGCGGTGCGGGTCGCGGTCGGCGCGACGCTGCGGCTGTGCGCGGATGCGGGACCGGCCTCGGCCGGCGAGCCTCCCGCCTCGACCGACGGTCCGGGCTCCTTCCGCGCCGAGCGGGGACAGCCGGCACCAGCCGCGTGCCCGTCGCTCTGAGCGAGTTCGCCCCGGCTCGAACACCCGCCCGCGCTTCCTGATCCACGCGACCGGCTTCGGGGCGGCCCCCTCGCCGCAGTTCCGGCATGCCTTCGGCGCCCGCCCGGCGGGACGCCGTCCGTCGCCCGGGGCCCGTCTCCCGGTCGCGGATTCCCATCCGCGCGGATCCCGCCCACCGCAGGCTTCCGGCCGCCGCGAAGATCCGGCGTCGTGGGGGCTCCGACCGGTGGGCCGGCCCTCGGCACGGGCCTTGCACCCACTTGGGTCGACCGCGGAATCCGATCGTGGAGGCGCGGCCTTCGGAGAGACGACTTCCCCTTCGACGGAGACGATCACGTGACCAAGCTCGACAGACTCGCAACGTTCGCGACTCTCCTCTTTTCGCTCGCGGCGATCCCGGCCACGGTCGGGCATGCGACGGCGTCCACGACGCTCTCGCGCTCGATCGTCCTGCTCTCGGGAGACGGCGCGAGCATGACGATCCCGTCCGCAGGGGGACCGCTCGGCCTCACGAACTCGAATCCGGCCGCGGTCTCGGCCGCGGTCTCGGGGACGACCCTCTCGGTCACCGCGCTCGCGCCCGGCAAGGCGGCAATCGTGGTGAAGGAAGGGCGCAAGACCCGCGCGAAGCTCAAGGTCACGGTGAAGGCGCCGATGACGGTCGCACCGACGACCCTCGCGGTGCCGGTCGCCGAGTCGGCCCAGGCCAGGATCTCGAACGCCTTCGGTCCGGTCGTCGCGACCAGCGCGGACACGGCGGTCGCGACGGTCTACCTCGACGGCGAGTCCGTCGTCGTCCGCGGACGTGCGGCCGGGGCCACCACGGTCACGGTCCGCGACAGCCGCACGACGGTGTCGGTCGCCGTCACCGTGTCCGCCCCCGGCGGCGGCTCGGGAGGCGGAGGAGGCGGCACCGTGAGCGGCACCACCGAGGGGCGGCTGCTCGCGAGCAACTGCTTCCAGTGTCACGGCACCTACGGCAGCGGCGGTTTCGACCGGATCTCCGGCAAGAGCGAGACTGAGCTGATCGAGGAGCTGAACGAATTCCTCGCCGGTGGAGAGGATCCCGGCGGGATCATGGCGGCTCACCTGCAGGGCTACACGGCGGCACAGCTCCAGGCGATCGCGCGATACCTGTCGCATCCCTGAACCTCGAGACGGAGAGAGCGGACATGAAACGTCGAGACTTCCTGGAATCCCTCGCGATCGGCGGGCTCGGGCTGCTCGTCGCCCCCCGCGCCCTGTGGGCCGAGGACGGCGAGGGCGGCAGCGCGCTCTTCGCCGTGCCGACGAACACCGGCATCACCGGTAGCGTCGTCGTGCTCGGTGGCGGCATGGCCGGGACCACGCTCGCGAAGTACCTGCGCCTGTGGGGCGGCACCGGCGTCTCCGTCACCCTCGTGGAGAAGGAGGCGACCTACACCTCCAACATCATGAGCAACAAGGTCCTGACGGGGCAGCTCACCCTTCCCGACCTGGTCTACCGCTACGACGTCCTCGCGAACCACTACGGGGTCTCGCTCGTCAGGGGCGAGGTCGTCGGAATCGACACCGGGGCGCGTCGACTCTCCCTCGCCGACGGCTCGTCGATCGCGTGGGACCGCCTGGTCGTCGCGCCCGGGCTCGAGTTCGACCTGATGCCGGGGATGTCGAGCGCGTCGCAATACGACACGCTGGTCCCGCACGCGTGGAAGGCCGGCCCGCAGACGCAACTCCTGCGCAACCAGCTCCTCGCGCTCGCCGGGGGAACCCGCACCGGCGACGTCGTCATGACGATCCCCAAGGCGCCGTACCGCTGTCCCCCCGGGCCCTACGAGCGGGCCTGCGTGGTGGCGGACTGGCTGCGCCGAAACTCCGTCCCGGGAAAGCTGATCGTGCTCGACGCGAACCCGGACATCATCGTCGAGAAGGCGAACTTCGCGGCCGCGTTCGCGGGCGGGTCGGGCTTCACGGTCGACTACCGCCCCGGTTCCACGGTGACGCGGATCGACCCCGACACGCGCACCGTCGAGTACACGGATGCGACCGGGGCCCACTCGATCGCGGCCGGCGTGCTGAACCCGATCCCGCCGCAGCGCGCACCGAAGCTGCTCGCGGACGCGGGCCTCTACGACCCGGCGGCCGGCGAGCGCTCCGCGCCGGTGAGCGTGCTGAGCTACGAGTCGACGCGCGTGCCCGGCGTCCACGTCGTCGGGGACGCGAGCTCGACCACCCAGCCCAAGGCCGGCCACATCGGCAACCAGCAGGGCAAGACCTGCGCCGACGCGATCCTGCGCGCGCTTCAGGGCAAGGCGCCCGACCCGGCGCCGGTCACCAACTCGGCCTGCTTCACGCCGATCACCGCGACCACCGCGACCTGGCTCTCGGCCGTCTACCAGTACTCGCCGGAGACCGGGAAGATGGCGGTGCCCTCGTTCCACAACGGGGGAACCCCGATCGCCGCGACCGGCCCGTCGGCGGGCAACTACGAGGACATGCTGGTGTGGTTCGAGACCCTCATGTCCGACACCTTCGGCTGAGGGCGCGGGAACGGGACGCCGCGACCATCCGGGTTTCGATCACGATCCGCCGGGCGGACCTCCGGGGCGGGGCGGCGGAAGGGGGCTCGCATCGCCGATCGCCAGGTCTCGAAGGCAGGCACGCGTCCCCTCCTCCAGCCGGAGCGTGAGCGAAGTTCCTCCGCCGACCACCCAGGTGTGAGACTGCCGCTGGCCGGGTGAAAGATGGATCCGGCCTCCCGGCGCCCCGTCGATCGAGGCGGAGATGCCGACCGGCTCGAAGGCCTCGCCTCGGATCCGGAGGAAGAGAGGCCCCCGATGTCTCGGGACCGGGAAGCGCAACGCCGGGTGCGCCGGGTCGAGACAGGATTCGACGCGACGAACCGGACCCTCGACGCGGGCCCGGAACGGGTCGAGGGTGTCGTTCAGGAGGAAAAGGTCCGCAGGGCCGTCGGAAATGCGCCCGGCCGCCGACGTTCCCGCGAACAGGTGCGAGACCCGGATGGGCGTCGAAGCATTGAAGGAGAGGATGAGGCCGACGGGGCCTTCCAACGGGTGGTCGAGAAGGGCGGTTCCCTCCGGGAGCGCTTCGATGCTCGCGATGATCGTGGGAATCCGGTCGGGCCAGGCAGCCCGAATCGTTCTCGTCCAGGCAAGGCCCGTGATCGACAGGATGGCGAAGCACGCGGCATCCGCGGCGTGCCGCTTCGCGGCGGATCGGCCCGGCACGCGCGACGAACGAAGGTCCAGGAACGCGGCGGTCGCGGCGAAGCAGAACCACGGAACGCAGTCCGACCAGTACCGGACCCAGGCGACCGCCTCGTCGCCGAAACTTGCCCGAAAGGCGAAGACGAGCGCCGCCGAGCCGATCAGCCAGCCGACCGCGAGGAAAAAGAGCCACCGGCTTCGGTGCGAGGCGAAGATGCAGAGAGCCCCCAACGCGAGGAGGGCGACTCGTGCCGACCAGACCTGCCAACTCACGGGGGCGGCCTGCTGCCAGAGGTAGTACCACGCTGCCGGCCCCCCGAGGACCGCCATCGGAAATCCGGTCGTCACGGCGGCCGAGACCAACTCGACGAATCGAGCTGCCGTCGGGGCCGACACCGGAAACGGCGGTGCGGCTCGGTGCGCATTCGCCCATGCGGCCAGCGCGATCCACGAGGGGGCGACGACCAGGCACGCGATCCACGCCCCTCGCCACCGTCGCCAAGCCGACCGGACCGCGGCCCGCAGGGGCTGCCCGTCCCACCCGACGGCCGCGGCGAACAGGCCCGACGGCAGCAGGACCGCCTTGTCCCAGAAGAGCAGGGGCGACAGGGCCGTCATGGCGAGGAATCCCCGGTGCCGCCGCGTCGGCGCGGGATTCGACGCGAGGAGATCGAGACCGACGACGATGCCCGCGAGGGCGAATGGCCCTCCGTTCGTCACGACGCTGCACCACATTCCGCAGGCCACGAGCACGGCGCTGCTCGAGCAGAAGAGGAGGACGACGAGGATCGCCTCCCGGGTCGGGCCGAGCATGCGCCGGGTCGACCATGCGAACCACGTGACCGGAAAGACGAAGAGGAGCGCCGAAAGGGCGCCGTAGGCCGGTCGCGACAGGGCGAAGACTCGACTCGCGCACCACAGGAGCAGCATGCCGCCCGGTGCGAGATGGCCGTTCCAGGTGCCGAGGAGGTAGGCCGGGGAGGGCCAGGACGAGGCTCGTGCCACCGCGATCATCGGAAGGTCGTCGAGCATGAACGCCCCGAACATGCCGATGCGCGCCACCGAGGCGATCGACGCGAGCACGAGGAGGACGAGCACCGTGTCGACGACGAGGCGCTCGAGACGCCCGTCCTTGCGGGTGTCGTTCGCGCCCGGCGACTCGCGGGCCGATCCGGGGTCGCGAGTCGGCATGCCCGTCAGCGCCCAGCGCGGAGCAGCCGGAGCGCGTTCGCGACCACCAGCAGCGTGCTGCCCTCGTGCAGCACGATCGCGGGGCCGATTCCCGCGCGTCCCAGCGCCGCGAGCGGAACCAGCACCGCCATGACCGCGAGCGCGATCGCGAGGTTCTGGCGCACGGTGCGCATCGCCTCGCGACCGAGCGAGACCGCGAACGGCAGCGCGGAGAGGTCGTCCGACATGAGCGCCACGTCGGCGGTCTCGAGCGCGGCGTCGGAGCCTGCTGCGCCCATCGCGATGCCGACGTTCGCGGTCGCGAGCGCGGGCGCGTCGTTCACGCCGTCGCCGACCATCGCGGTCGGTCCGTGCCGGCGCTGCAGCTCGCGGACGGCTTCGAGCTTCTGCTCGGGATGGAGGGCGGCCCGCACGTCGGAGATGCCGACTGCCGCCGCGATGCCCCGCGCGACGCCCGGCTGGTCGCCGGTCAGCATCGAGACTTCGTCGATGCCGATCCGGCGCAGCTGCGCGACCGCCGTTTCGGCCCCGGCTCGCGGCCGGTCGACGGCCGCGAGCGTCCCGAGCGCCCGGTCGCCGTGCCACGCGGCCACCGCGGTCCAGCCTCTCGCCTCCGCCGCGTCGAGCGAGGCCTCGAGGTCGGGGGGCAGGGGGAGGCCCCGCGTGCGCATCAACTCGCGGTTGCCGATCCAGGCGGGCTCGCCCTCGACCTCGCCGCGCAACCCGAGTCCGTCCTGCACCTCGACCCCCGTCGCCTCGAGCTCCGGCACGGCGGCCTGCGTCGCGCGCGCGACGACCGCGCGCGCGATCGGGTGCGTCGAGCGGCGCTCGACGGCAGCGGCGACCGCGAGCAGGCGCTCCTCGGTGACGCCGGGCGCCGTCCTGACCTCGACGACCTCGGGGCGCCCGGTCGTGAGCGTGCCGGTCTTGTCGAAGGCGATCGCGCGGAGCCGGCCGAGCGTCTCCAGATGGAGCCCGCCCTTGACGAGAACACCGCGGCGTCCCGCGCGGGCGATGGCGGCGAGCACGGCAGCCGGCGTCGCGATCGCGAGCGCACACGGCGAGGCGGCCACCAGCATGGCGGTCGCGCGCAGGAAGGCCTCGGTCCACGAGAGCCGGCCGGCGAGCGGCACCAGGATCGCCATCGTGGCCACCGCGGCGAGTGCGACGGGGACGAGCACCGACGAGACCCGGTCGACGAGCGCCTGGGTCGGGGCCTTGCGGCTCTCGGCTTCCTCGACCAGCCGCATCATCCGGGCGATCGTCGTCTCGGTCGCGAGCTTCGTCGCCTCGACTTCCAGCGCCCCGCGCCCGTTCACGGTCCCGGCCAGCACCGGGGAGCCCGGGGATTTCGGCACCGGCGCGCTCTCGCCGGTGATCGCGCTCTCGTCCGCGTCGGAACGGCCCGAGCGCACGGTGCCGTCGACCGGGATGCGCTCGCCCGGTCGCACGCGCACGAGGTCGCCGCGCTCGATCTCCTCGACCGGACGCTCGACGACCGAGCCGCCGCGCAGGACCGACGCCGAGCGCGGGGCGACCGCGCCGAGCGCGCCGATCGCGCTGCGGGCCTTCGCGAACGCCTCTTCCTCGGCCGCGTGGCCGAGGCAGAAGAGGAACAGCAGGAGGGCACCGTCGGCCCAGTGGCCGAGCAGGGCCGCGCCGACGGCGCCGAGCGACATGAGGAAGTCGATGGTGAAGCTGCCGCGCATCGCGGCAGCGAAGCCGTGGCGGAAGACCTCCCACCCGCCGAGGACCGCCGAGAGCGCGTAGGCCGGGCCGAACACCCACGGCGACGCCCCGGCGCGCTCGGCCGTCCAGGCGACCGCGAGAGCCGCGCCCGACCCGATCGCGCGGGCGAGGTCCTCGTGGCGCTCGATCCAGCCGGCCGATCCCGGCTCGGGGGCCTGCGCCCCGTAGCCCATCGAACGCAGGCGCGAGACGATCTCGTCGCGCTCGAGGCGCGTCGAGTCGAACTCGACGTGCATGCTCTCCGCGCCGTAGCTCACCGCGCAGGCGAGGACGCCGGGGACGCGTCCCATCACGTGCTCGATGCTCTGGGCGCAATCGCCGCAGTCCATGTCGGGGATGCGGATCGTCTCGTGGCGGTAGCGCGCGGCGACCCGGGCGCCCGCGTCCTGGGCGAGGCGTTCGACCTGGCCCAGGGACACGAGCGCCGAGTCGTAGTGCAGGCAGAGGCGGGCCTCGCCGGCCCCGTCCTCGACGTGGGCGGTCGTGATGCCGCGCAGCCCGTGCAGGCTCTCGATCAGGCGATCGACGCACTGGTCGCGGGCGTCGCGGACCGCCGGCAGCACCACCGGGATCTCGAGTGCGAGCCGGGGGCCGTCGTGCCCGAGGGGCCCGGGCTCGCTCGTGGTGACTCCCTCCATGATCCCTCGCCGAAGGTCGCGTCCGGCGGGCGTGCTGTCAACGCGGGGGGCCGTCCGCCCCGGGCCGGGGCCGTGGTGGAGAGGCGGGCGGCCGAGGGATCGCGGCGAGTCGTGCGTCGGCCGGCGATTCGTGGCAGACACGGGCGATGAAGTTCGGCATGACCCTGCCGACCATGATCGCGGGTTTCGACCGGGCGAAGCTCCTCGACTGGTGTCGCCGGATCGACGAGGGCCCGTGGAACTCGCTCGCGGCCGGCGAGCGCATCGCGTTCCCCAACAGCGAGATCCTCGTGACGCTCGCCGCGGCCGCCGCGGTGACCGAGCGCGTCCGGATCTTCCCGACCGTCGTCGTCCTGCCGCTCCACTCGGCGGTGGTGGTCGCGAAGCAACTCGCGACGCTGGACGTCCTGTCCTCGGGCCGCCTCTCGGTGGGCCTCGGGGTCGGCGGCCGCGAAGAGGACTACAAGGCGGTGGGCGCGCCGTTCGAGAGGCGGCTCCGCCGCCTGGAGCAGCAGGTCGAGGAGATGCTCGCGACCTGGCGCGGCGAGCCGCCCTTCGAGGGATCGACGCCGGTCGGACCCGTGCCGCTCCAGGTCTGTCCCGAGCTGCTCGCGGGCTCGATGCAGGAACCCTCGATCCGCCGCGCCGCGCGGTGGGCCGACGGCCTCTGCGGCTTCAGCCTCGGTCCCGACCCCGACGAGGTGGAGCGATGCTTCGAGGTCGCGCGCGAGGCGTGGACGGCAGCGGGGCGCGTGGCGCCGCCGCGGCTCGTGACGAGCTGCTGGTACTCGCTCGGGGACGGCGCCCGCGAGCGCATGGACGCCTACGTCGAGCGCTACCTCGGGGTCTTCGGCCGCGACGTCGCGAGCTTCCTCGCGAAGCAGTGCCGGACGACCTCGGCCGAGGCGTTGCGCGACGTCGCGCGCCGGACGGCGGCCGCGGGGGGCGACGAGCTCTTGCTGGTGCCGACGAGCGACGATCCCTTCGAGGTCGAGCGCGCGGCCGACGTGCTGGCCGGGGTCGCCTGACGGCGTCGTCCGCCGCCTCCGGAGGGCTCGCATGGGTGGCCTGAAGATCGGCATCGGCTTCTCGACGAGTCGCGCGGGGCTCGCGAGCGCGGAGGAGATCGCGGCGTTCGCGGACGCGGCCGAGGACCTCGGCATCGACTCCCTCTGGCCCTCGGACCACGTCGTGTCGCGCCAGCCGAGCCTCGACACGACGGCGCTGCTGGCCTTCGTCGCCGCGCGGACGCGGCGGCTGAAGCTCGGCCCGAGCGTCCTCGTCCTGCCGCCGCGCCACCCGATCCAGGTCGCGAAGGCCTATGCGACCCTCGACCACCTGACCGGCGGCCGTCGCCGCGTCATCCTCGGCGTCGGGCTCGGCGGCGACCCGCGCGACAGCGAGGCCTGCGGCGTGCCGGCGGGCGAGCGCGCCGCCCGGATGCGCGAGTCGGTCGAGGTCCTCCGCAAGCTCTGGTCGGGGGCCGACGTGAGCCACGAGGGTCGCTTCTACCGCTTCGAGCACGTGACGCTGGAGCCGCGCCCGGTCGGCGGCCCGCTCGACGTCTGGGTGGGCGGCAACAGCGACGCGGCGCTGCGCCGGGTGGCGCGCTGGGCGGACGGCTGGATGCCCTCGTTCATCTCGCCGGCGGAATTCGGGGCCGGCGTCGCGAAGATCTCGGCCTGGGCCGCGGAAGAGGGCCGCACGTTCGACGCCGACGAGGCGGGTGTGCTCGTGCTCACCCACCTGGAGGAGGATCCCGCCCGGGCGCGCGCCGCGGCCGACCGTTTCTTCTCGAAGGCGCCGATGCCCGAGGCGATGCTCGCGGACCGCACGATCTTCGGCACGCCCGAAGACGCCGTGGAGCGTCTGCGCGAGTATGCGTCCCACGGTTGCCGCAAGTTCGTGCTCTTCCCGATCGCGCCGGGTGCGGAACTCGTGCGACAGGCGCGACGGGTCGGCGAGTCGGTGCTGCCGCGGGTCGCCTGAGCGCGTCCGCGGCTCAGGCGACCCGCGGCGGCGGCACCCAGCCGCCGAACGCCTTCTCGAGCAGCCGCGCGACCGCGATCGTCCGGTGGTCGCCGCCCGGCGCCGCCGCGACCTGCACGCCGAGCGGCAGTCCCTGCCCGTTCAGCCCGAGCGGCACCTGCGTCACCGGGAACTCCATCACGTTCAGGATCGCCGTGTAGACCCAGTTGAACGGCGGCAGGAGCGGCTTGCGATGGCGCGGCGCGGGCTCGGGGTAGGGCGGGTAGAGCAGCACGCCGTCGCCGACCAGTTCCTCGAGCGCCGTGCGCAGCTCGCGGCCGCGCTCGAGCATTCGTCGCGTCCGGGTCGGCGCGAACTTCGGCAGGGGCTCGACCAGCGCGAGCACGAGGGCCGGGAGCGTGTGCGGCGTGCGCCCCCAGATCCAGCGCAGGAAGTGGAGGCCCGGGCGCGCGTCGCCGCCGTCGGCGAGCATCTCGCGGAAGGTCGGTCCCCCGGCGGCGGTCAGCATCGCCGACCAGATGTCGAAGGCGTGCCGCAGGTCCGACACGCGCGCCTCGCGCACGGTCGCGCCCTCCTTCGCGAGCGCGTCGGCCGCCCGCGCCTGCGCGTCGCGCAGGTCGGCGGTCGGCGTCCGCACGCCGTCGTCGGGGATCGTCACCACCGACAGCCCCGCGAAGCTCACCCGGTCCGGGTCGCCGAGCGGCAGCTCGCGGCAGCCCCGGTCCTCTCCGTCGGGTCCCGCGAGGATCCGCAGCAGCGGCCAGAGGTCCTCGGCGCGACGGCAGAGCGGACCCGTCGCCAGGTAACGGAGCGCGTCGCCGTGGGCGATCGGAAACTGGCCGGTCCCCGGCACGAGCCCTCCGGTCGGCTTGTGGCCGAACACGCCGTTGAAGAAGGCCGGCATGCGGATCGATCCGCCGATGTCGGAGCCGATGCCGAAGGGCGATGCTCCCGCGCCGACGATCGCGCCCTCGCCCCCCGAGGACCCGCCGACGATGCGGTCCGGGTCGTAGGGGTTGTTCGTGCGGCCGTAGACGCGGTTGTTCGTCTCCATCCACATGCAGAGCTCGGAGACGTTGGTCACGCCGAGCGGGATCGCGCCCGCCGCCCTCACCCGCGCGACCGCGGTCGCGTCGCGGTCGGCGAGGACGTGGCGGCGCGAGACGAGGCCCGAGGAGTTGGGCATGCCCTCGAGGGCGAAGCACTCCTTGATCGTGCAGGGCACCCCGTGCAGCGGCGGGAGCTCGGCCGGGTCCTGCTCGCGGAGCGCGCGGTCGGCCCGATCGGCCTCGCGCCGCGCCGACTCGTAGCGGTCGCGCACGATCGCGTTCAGGCGGGGGTTCACCCGTCGAGCGTGGTCGACGTGGGCCTCGACGACCTCGCGGGAGGAGACCGTCCCGCCCCGGACGAGTTCGGCCAGCCGCAGGGTGGAGAGGGTGAGGAGCTCGTCCATCGCCCCCCACCGGTACGAAACGAGCCGGGGGCGGGGCAAACCCGGCGCCCCTGCGCCCGGACCCCGGGCGCAGGGGCCGCGTCTCAGGAGCCGAGGCGCTCGAGCGCCCGGATCCCGCGGCGGCGCGAGGAGACGAAGGCCCAGGCGCAGGGCGCGAGCGCCGCCGCGAACGCGAGCAGCGCGAAGCCGGCCCGGGCCGAGGCGGTCGCCGGCGCGCCGCGGCCGAAGCCCAGGAGTCGCGAGATCGGCCAGGCTTCGAGCAGGACGACCAGCGCCACCAGCCCGAGCGCACTCACCATGTAGACGATCGCGCCGAAGCCCGTCGCGATCTGCGCCGCGTTCTGCGTGTCGAGCCTGGGGTACGATGCACCGAAGCCGAGCCCCATCGAGACGATCGCGGCGACCAGCGGGACGAGCGTCGCCGCGAAGACCGCGGTCGCGAGCGGGCTCACGCCGAGCAGGTGGTTCGTCAGCACGACCAGCACCTCGCCGAGCACGATCAGGGGGCCGAAGCCGATCCAGAACTTGCTCCACCACAGCCGCCCGAGCGGGACCGGGGCGGTGCGCAGGATCCACCACGAGCGGCCCTCGAGGCTGATCGTGGGATAGACGAACCGCACGGCCACCGAGGTGACGACGAAGGCCGCGAGGCCCAGGTTGCAGAACGTCGCGACGTCGCGCAGCACGATTCCCAGCGGCGTGTTCTCGGCGATCGGGAGTGCCGTGAAGTTGTAGACGTAGATCACGACGAGCGCCCCGATCAGCACGAGCTGCGACCACTGGCTCGCGTCGCGCAGGAAGATCGAGAGGTCCTTCGCCAGCAGGAGCCGCGGCACCCGCGGCAGGAAGGAGCCCGCCCGCTCGATCCGGTCGAGCAGCGAGGCACCCCGGCCCGAGGATCGGCCGCCCTCCTGGGCGCTCGTCCACGCGCGCAGGTAGGTGCGCTCGACGAGCGCCGCGCTCAGCAGGAAGAGAGCCGCGGCGGTCGTCCACAGGAGTCCGAGCGAGAACCTCGGGTCGCCCTCGCGCGCGCCCAGCAGCGGGAGCATCGTCCCGGTGATCCAGGTCGTGGGCAGCCAGGGGGAGGGCTCGCCGCCGAAGCCGACCAGGAAGGAGGCGAAGCCGGCCAGCCCCGAGGGGTCGGCGAGCCGCTCGGGCCTCGCGAGCCGCACCAGCACGAAGGCCGCGCCGGCGGAGAGCCCGATCAGCAGCAGGAGGCCGTCGCGCGCGCGCTGCGCCGGGAACACGAGCACGAGCAGCGTCGCGACGATCGTCCCGATCGCGGCCGGGATCACGAGGAACGGCAGCAGGGCGACGATCGTCCCCGCGTAGAAGGCGGGCCCGCCCCGCTCGACGATCCCGTAGGCGAGGAAGATCGGCAGCCCGAACAGCAGGATCATCCAGGAGGACGAGACGAGCGTCTCGAGGAAGCGGGCGTGGTGCAGCACGCGCGGCTCGATCGGCGCCGCGAGCAGGAGGTTCACGTCGTCGGCGAGGTAGAACGTGGTGAGCGCCGTGATCGTGTTGCTCAGGAGCAGCACGGCGAAGAAGGTGACGAACAGCAGCACGAGCAGCCGGTGGGTGAGCAGGGGACCGAAGTCGCCGATCGTGTGGAACCACTCGAGGGCGCGAGCGAAGAGGCCGAAGCAGCCGACCCAGAAGACCGCGGTGAGGAACGCGAGCGCGAGCGGGCGTCCCCACCCGCGCCGGAGCGCGTTGCGCGCGGCGAGTCGTCGCGGCGAGACGATCTGCGCGACGCTCGGTTCGGGCAGCCCGCTCACCACTGGCCCTCGGCCGCGCCGACGAGTTCGAGGAAGAGCTCCTCGAGCGTCGCGGGACCGCCCGTCGACGCGGGGCGAGCGGCCGCGGCGGCGGCCTGCTGTCGCAGCTCGGCGAGCGTCCCGAGCGCGATCAGGCGGCCGCGGTCGAGGACGCCGATCCGGGTCGACAGTTCCTCGGCGACCGCGAGGCTGTGGGTCGAGAGGAAGACGGTGATGCCGTCCGCGGCGAGCCGCGCGAGCAGGCGGCGGAAGTCGTGCGCGCCCTGCGGATCGAGCCCGACCATCGGCTCGTCGAGCACGAGGATCGTCGGCCGGTGGATGAGCGCCGCCGCGAGCGCGAGCCGCTGCTTCATCCCGTGCGAGTAGGTCTCGGTGAGCTCGTTCGCGCGCTCGGAGAGCGCGAACTCCTCGAGCAGGCTCGCGGCCCGCAGCCGGCACTCGGCCTTGGGGATGCCGTAGAGGCCGCCGACGAAGCCGAGCATCTCGGCGCCGGTCAGCTTGTCGTACAGGTAGGGGTGGTCGGGCAGGTAGCCGGTGATCGCCTTCGCGGCCTCGGCCTCGGTGCGGACGTCGTGCCCGCCCAGCAGCACGGTGCCGGCGCTCGGCTCGGTGAGCCCCATCATCATGCGGATCGTCGTGGTCTTGCCCGCGCCGTTGCGGCCGAGGAAGCCGAACACGCAGCCCCGCTCGATCTCGAGCGAGAGCCCGTCGACGGCGGCCATCGCGCCGAAGTCCTTGCGCAGTCCCCGGATCGAGATCATCGAGTCCCTCCCGCCGGCGCGAACTCGAGCCGGCCGATGATGCGCGCGAGCTCGCCGTGGCGCTCGGGGCCGCCTTCGACGAGCTTCACGTGGGTCGCGTCGACCGGCATCTGCCGGAATACCGCGTCGGCGGAGACCCAGGAGCCGAGCCAGAACTCGGTCCAGGCGTGGTAGAGGAACGCGCCGTCGGCGTACATCGCGCCCGCCGCGACGCGCGAGGGGATGCCCGCGGCGCGTCCGAGCGCCGCGAGCAGCACCGCGTGCTCGTTGCAGTCCCCGCGCCGGTCGCGCAGCGCCTCGCGCGCGCTCGGGATCGTGAGCGAGGGCTCCTGGGTCATGTTCTCGTTCACCCATTCCAGCAGCTTCTGCGCCGCGACCGCCGCGTCCGTCTCCCCGCCCGAGAGCGAGCGCGCGAGCCCGACGATCGACGGGTCGTCCGACTCGATGAACGGCGAAGGATCGAGCTCCTCGGCGACCTCGGGCGGCGCGTCGACGATCGGGCGGGACGGCGCCGGGCTCGGCACGCGCTCGCGGACCACCCGCAGCAGGTCGCCCTCGCGCGACTGCCGCGGCGGCGACGACGGCACGAGCTCGGCGGCCGGCCCGCCGAGGAGCAGCTCGAGCCGTGCCAGCCGACGCGGGTCCGCGATCTCGCCCGCGAACGGGATGCGGCTCTCGAGTGCCAGGTCCGGCGGGTGGTCCTGCTCGATGCCGGTGCGCGCGCTCGCGGCGTCGCTGCGCTCCATCAGGAAGCCGAGCGTGCCCTCCTCGCGCACGACCGAGCCGTCGTCCGCGATCCAGGCCCGCGCCTTCGCCCCCTGGTGCTCCTCCAGGATGCGCGTGGTCTCGACCGGGCCCGTGTGACCGTCGACGGTCTCGCGTCCCTCGACCACGATCGTCATCGGTTCGTTGCGCATCGTGAGCGGGCTGAAGACCGTCGCGGTGAGGCGGGTTCCGGGCTCCGGGCGGCTCGAGATCACCCGCGGCCGCAGCGTCGCCGGCAGGTGGATCGGCTCGGCCAGGTCGAAGTCGGCCGAGCTCTCGCGTCCCTCGGGCCCGTAGGTCACGTGGAGGCGCTTGCCGTCGGTGCTCCCCTTCGCCCGGAACCGCATCGCGGGGGAGACGATCCCGAACTCGAAGTCGCGCAGCGCGAAGGACTCGTCCGTGTGCGCATGGATCGAGCTGCGAACGGTCTGCGGGGTGCCGAGCATCGCGAGCGAGAAGCTCGAGTCCTCCCGCATCCGCCAGCCCGACGCGTCGTCGCGCTCGAGCACCCGGTGTGCCCAGCCGACCTTGTGGCCCTCGTGCCGGACGTCGAACCACTCGTCGCGCTCGACCGGGGACGGGAAGCCCTCGCCCTGCGCCGCTTCCTCGAGCGGGATGGCCTCGCCCGGAGCTGCGGCGCGCTGGCGTCGGGCCACCTCGACCAGCATCGCGGCCCAGAGCGCGAGCACCGCGGCCGTCAGCGCGTTGCGGCGAAGTCGTCGGTCGATCGTCATGTGGACGGCGCCCCGCCGGGGCTCGCCGGCATCATGCCTCGCCTTCGCGCGGGGCGCGAACCCGGGGCGCCCTCAGGCGGCGCAGACGTAGTCGCGCAACTCCCGGAACCCGAGCCCGTCGAGGCGCTCGCGGATCAGCCCCCGGGCGACCGGGCCCGCGACCGAGGCCACGATCGGCCGGCGCGGCAGGCCGGGAATCGCCTCGGGGGGGACGACCGGCGCGCCGTGGATCCGGTTGCCGAGCCGCCCGGGGTGCATCTCGACGATCGCGAGCGGGAGCTTGCCGAGCGCGGCCAGCGCCCGGTGCAGCGCGCGCCCGGTGTGGCCGTAGCCCCACAGCACGTATTCGTCGCCGCCCGAGAGCAGGCCCTCGGCGAGGAAGGCGGCCCGCAGCCGCGGGAAGCGCTCGGGTCGACAGCGTTCCGCGCGGCGGGTCTCGCGTCCCGGGTGGTCGCGCCACGCGAGCAGGCGCCGGGCCACGACCCCGATCTCGCGGCCCGACGCGAGCAGTCGAAGCACGAGGTCCCAGTCCTCCGGCCAGTCGATCGCGCGGTACCCGAGCTCGCGGAGCACGTCCGCGCGGATCGCGAGGGAAGGGTGCGCGACCGGGCACTCGACCAGCGCGTCGCGGCGGACGTCGTGCGACGAGCGCATGCCGTTCAGCCAGCGCTCGTAGTCGCGCATGCCGTCGCTCGTCGTCGAGCGGGGGAAGATGCGGACGTGGCAGCCGACCGCCGCGAGCTCGGGGTGCGCATCGAGGGCCGCGACCTGTTCGAGGAGCCGGTCGCGGTGCATCAGGTCGTCCGCGTCCATGCGCGCGACGAACTCGCCCCGGCAGGCGTCCAGCCCGGCGAGCAGGGCCCCGACGGTTCCGCGATGCGGCACGGAGAGCACGCGGAAGCGGCCGTCGCGTCGCGCCCACGCCTGCGCGATCGCCGCCGTCGCGTCGGGCGAGCCGTCGTCGACGACCACGCACTCGAGGTCGCCCCGGCGCTGGCGTGCGACGCTCCGAAGGGCGGCGTCGAGCGTCGCCTCGGCCTCGAAGGCGGGCAGGAGCACGGAGACGCGCGGCGGCACGGGTGCGAGCGTCGCGCCCGGAGCCCGGCTTGTCGAACCGGCCGCGGACCGCCACGATGCCGGTCGATGGACCCGCGCGCGATCGCCTTCGACCACGTCCGGCTCGGCGCGGCCGACCCCGCCGCCGCCGCGCGCGACTGGGCGCTCGTGCTGGGGGCCGCCCCGGTCGAGCGACCCGGCGGCGGCTTTCGCTTCCAGCTCGACCGCGGTGCACTCGAGATCGGCGCGGGGCCGAGCGGCCCCCGCGCGCTCGGCTTTCGCCACGGCGACGCGTCGCACGGGCCGTCGGAGGTGCACGGCATCGCGCTCGAGTGGGTGGCGGTGGTCGGCGCCCCGGCCGCGGGCTCGGCCCCGCTCCCGTGGGAGGGGGGCGGGGTGCACGACGTCGCCCCGGCACGCGACCGCGTCCACGCGATCGACCACGTCGTCGTCCGCACGTCCGACCCCGGCCGCGCGATCGCCTCGTGGCGGGACGAGCTCGGGCTGCGGCTCGCGCTCGACCGGTCGTTTCCCGCGCGGGGCCTGCGCATGCTGTTCTTCCGCAGTGCCGGCGTGACGCTCGAGTTCGTGGCGCCGATCGACGCCTCCTGCGGCGGGGAGCACGACGCGATCGACGGGATCGCCTGGCAGGTGCAGGACCTCGACGCCTGCCGCACCCGGCTCGCGTCGGCGGGCCTCGACGTGAGCGAGGCTCGCGACGGCTTCAAGGCGGGGACGCGCGTCGCGACCCTGCGCTCGGGGACCGGCGGGCTGCCGACGCTCCTCCTCCAGCCGTCGCCGCGCGCCACCGCCGCGCCGGCTGCGCACGGGAGCGCATGATGGACTGGTCGAAGATCCCGCTCGTCGCGCAGGTCGCCGAGGCCGCCCGCGTCGTCGGCGAGGCCGAGTTCGTGCTCGACTTCGAGGGGCGCGCCGGCGGCTGGGTCACGATCACCGTCTTCGAGGACCTGAAGCCGGGCGACGGCGACCGCTGGTTCGCCCGCGCGAGCTTTCGCGATCGGCCCGAGTTGCAGGCGGTCGCGACCGCGTCCACGCCGGAGGACGCGGCCGCGCTCTGCCTGCGCGAGGCCGGCATCACGTTGCGGCGCGCGTCCTGACGGCGACGGACTCCTTCCCGGATCGCCTCGCGACCCGGAGAGCGCGTTCCCGCCTCGGCCCGGTCGACTGCGGTGGTCCGGGCCGAGTTCAGGCGGCCGCGGTCGGCGACGGTCGCCCGGGCCGGAAGTGCAACGCGAGCCAGACGGTCGGGGCGGCTCCGTCGGTCCACTCGACGCGGTGCCTCCGCCGCGCGGGAATGCGGACGTGGTCGCCGGGCTCCATCGCGCGGGCCGCGGGCTCGTCTTCGAAGCGCAGCCTCGCGCGGCCCGACAGCACGACGACCCACTCGTCGCGCTCCTGCTCGAGCCACTCGCCCGGCGGCGTCGCCTGCCCGGTCGAGACGATCCGCTCGAGGAGCAGGTCGCCGTCGACGAGGATCGGTTCGAAGACCTCCCCGGCGGCCCCCGCGGGGAGGTCGCCGAGGAGGTTCCCCGGGATCACTCGACGACGTCGATCCAGCTCGACGAGTCGTCGAGGAAGGACTGGGTCCAGCCCTCGAGCGGCACGCCGTTGGTCGCGAGCGTGTAGTAGCCCGGCGACATCAGGATCGTGTGGCCCCGGCCGAACGGGAAGTAGCGCTGCAGGCGTTTCGGGTGGCGCGCGCGGACCTCGGCGGTCGTGTCGAGCAGGAGTCGCTGGTAGGCGGGGCCGGTCAGGTCGAGGAAGCCGCTGATGACGCCGTCTTCCTGGTAGGAGTACATCGCGACGCGCGCGAGCGGGTCGCGATCGAGCGTCCAGTCGAGCAGGAAGGTGTACTGCTTCGAGCATTCCGTGCAGGACGGGGGGATGCGCTTGGTGAAGTCCCAATTCGCGAGCCGGTCGTTCACGTCCGAGGTCGAGTCGGGGTTCTGCAGCCCCGGGCCCGAGTCGTTGAAGACGAGGATCTGGGTGTTCGGGTAGGCGACGCGCGTCACGGCGTAGCCCGCGAAGGTGCCGTAGCCCCCGGCGCTCGAGCCCGAGACGACGATCCGCTTCGGCGCGGGAAAGTTGGCGGTCGCGAGGTTGATCGCGCCCGAGAGGTTCCACAGGCCGTGGTGCGGAGTCTGCTTGCCCGCGTAGTCGGCGACGTCGTCGCCGGTGAAGACCGATCCGTCGCAGTACGAGGCGTAGACGACGTTCCAGCCGTAGAACGGGCTCGCGGGGTCGCTCGGGTCGATCGCCCCGGCCGGCACCGCGCCGTTCGCGCTGGTCTTCGCCGTGCCGATCACCCAGCACGTGAGGTAGTCCCAGCAGGCGCCGCCGCCCTCGAGGTAGACGAGCAGGTTGTCGTTCGTGCCGCGGTAGGTCGACGCCTCGTAGCCGGAGCCGTTCAGGCAGATCGCCTGGCCCTGCGCCGGGTCGAAGAACCAGTTCGTCCAGCCCCGGTTCTGCTCGGAGCGATAGGGCTCCTGCACGCCGAGGTAGTCTCCGAAGCCGCTCGCGGCGAGCTCGCGTGCGATCTCCGCCGTCGGCGACACGGGCCCGAGCCCGATGTCGTCGCCGCCGCAGCCGGAGGCGATCGCGAGGCCGAGGAGCAGCGCCGCGCCGAGGTTGCGCAGGGGGGAGAGGGGTGATTGCGGAAGAGGAGGGAAAGTCGGGGTCGGCATTCCGGACCCATAGCCCAGCGGCACGCGGGGCGTAAACGGCCTGCCGGAAAGAGAAAAGGCCGCCCCGGGGGAGCGAGCGATGAAGGCGATCGTGGTGGAGAAGCCGGGCGACGAGGACGCGATGCGTCTCGCCGAGGTTCCGGCCCCGCAGCCGGGGCCGCAGGACGTCCTCGTCCGGGGGCGCTCGACCGCGGTGAACCGCGCCGACCTGCTGCAGAGGCGCGGCTTCTACCCGCCCCCGCCGGGCGCCTCGGAGATCCTCGGCCTCGAATGCGCGGGCGAGGTGATCTCGGTCGGCGCCGACGTGCCGCCCGGGTTCGCCCCCGGCGACCGGGTGATGGCCCTGCTCCCGGGCGGCGGCTACGCGGAGCAGGTCGCCGTGCACCACGGCTCGGTGATGCGCGTGCCCGCGTCGCTCGACCTGGTCGCGGCCGGCGGGTTCCCGGAGGTCTACCTCACCGCCGACTCGAACGTCTTCGGGCTCGCCGGCGCTCGCCGCGGCGACACGATCCTCGTGCACGGGGGCGGCAGCGGCGTCGGCACCGCGACGATCCAGCTCGCCCGGGAGGCCGGGCTGCGCTGCTTCGTCACCGCCGGCAGCGAGTCGAAGTGCCGCCGCTGCGTCGAGCTCGGGGCCGAGGCCGCGATCGACTACAACCGCGAGGACTTCGCCGCCCGCGTGCAGGAGTTGACCGGCGGACGCGGCGTCGACGTGATCTTCGACTCGATCGGCGGCTCCTACTTCGAGCGCAACATGGCGAGCCTCGCCGTCGGCGGTCGCCTCGTGATCATCGGCCTGACGGGCGGCGCGCAGGCGACGATCCCGCTCGGGGCGCTGCTCACGCGGCGCCTCTCGGTCATCGGCTCGACGCTGCGCGCGCGGCCCGTCGAGGAGAAGGCCGCGATCGTCTCGGCCTTCCTTGCCCGCTTCGGGAAGGCACTCGAGGCCGGACGGCTCGGCGTGGTCGTCGACCGGGTGCTGCCGCTCGCGGAGGCCCCCGAGGCCCACCGCGTGGTGGCGCGCAGCGAGCACTTCGGGAAGGTCGTCCTCGCGGTCTGACGCGCGGGAGCGACGAGGGGCCGGTGCCCGGCCGGGAGGCGCGCGGGTCGCGGACGCCCGTTCGCCTCGCCGGGGCGAGCGCGCTGCCGTGCCCGATGGACGATCCGCGGCGAATGCGCCAAAGGATCGGTCCATGCTGAGCACGATGCAGGACTTCCCGCTCGGGATCCGCGCGATCCTCGAGCACGGAGCGTCGGTCCACGCGGGCAGCGAGGTCGCGACCTTCGACGGCCGCGGTGTTCGCCGCGCGACCTACGCCGAGGTGGCCCGCCGCGCGGCGCGGCTCGCGGGGGCGCT
Organism: Alphaproteobacteria bacterium; assembly: GCA_017853315.1. Lineage (GTDB taxonomy): Bacteria > Desulfobacterota > Binatia > UBA12015 > UBA12015 > REEB422. The sequence continues at coordinate 4,558 of JAFMJW010000023.1, read as the reverse complement.
CCGTCGCCTCGGCGTCCGGCCGGGCGACCGGGTCGCCACCTTCGGCTGGAACACCCAGCGCCACCTCGAGGCCTACCTCGCGGTGCCTTCGATGGGCGCGGTGCTGCACACGCTGAACATCCGGCTCGCGCCGGAGCAGATCGCCTGGATCGCGAACCACGCCGAGGACCGGGTCGTGCTGGTCGACGACGACCTCGTCCCGCTCTTCGCGCGCATCGCGGGCGACCTCGAGACGCTGCGCCACGTCGTCGTGATGGGTGACGGCGACGCGTCCCCGCTCGCCTCGCCGCTGCGCTACGAGGAGATCCTCGCTCCGGAGTCCGACGAGTACGACTGGCCCGACCTCGACGAGAGGACGGCGGCCGCGATGTGCTACACGAGCGGTACGACCGGCAACCCGAAGGGCGTGGTCTACAGCCACCGCTCGACGTTCCTCCACTCGATGGCGCTCTCGTCGGTCCAGACGCTCGCATTGTCGGACCGGGACCGGGTCCTCGCCATCGTGCCGATGTTCCACGCCAACTGCTGGGGGCTTCCCTACGGCGGCTGGATGGTCGGTGCCGACTTCGCGCTGCCCGGGCGCTTCCTGCAGGCCGAGCCGCTGTGCCGCTTCATCGCCGAGGTCCGGCCGACCTTCTCCGGCGCGGTCCCGACGATCTGGAGCGACGTGCTGCGGCACGCGGAGAGCCATCCCGTCGACCTGTCCTCGTTCCGCATGGTCGTGTGCGGCGGGTCGGCCGTGCCGCGCGCGCTCATGGAGCGCTTCGAGGAGCGGCACGGGCTCCCGATCGTCCAGGCCTGGGGCATGACCGAGACGAGCCCGATCGCGGCGATCGCGCTCCCGCCGAAGGACTGCGAGCCCGGCCGCGAAATGGACTGGCGTGCGCGCACCGGGCGGGTCGTGCCGGGCGTGCAGATGCGGATCGTCGACGACGACGGGCGCGTGCTGCCCGCCGACGGCAAGGCGGTCGGCGAGATCGAGGTCCGCGGCCCGTGGATCACCGGGAGCTACCACCGCGACCCCTCCCCCGAGAAGTTCCACGACGGCTGGCTGCGCACCGGCGACGTCGGCACGATGGAGGAGAACGGCTTCGTCCAGATCACCGACCGCGCGAAGGACGTCATCAAGTCGGGCGGCGAGTGGATCTCCTCGGTCGAGCTCGAGAACGAGATCATGGCGCACGGCGACGTCGTCGAGGCGGCGGTGGTCGGCGTGCCCGACGACCGCTGGCAGGAGAGGCCGCTCGCCTGCGTCGTGCGCAAGCCGGGTGCGCGCACGGGTGCACCCGAGCTCGCGGCCTTCCTCGCGGGCCGGGTCGCGCGCTGGTGGATCCCCGAGCGCTGGTCGTTCGTCGACGAGGTGCCGAAGACGAGCGTCGGCAAGTTCGACAAGAAGGTCCTGCGAGCACGCCACGCGGACGGAGCGCTGCGCGTGGAGGCGGTCTCGCTGCACGGGGACCGGCCGGAGCCGGCGTGAGCCCGGGCGCGCCTTCTCCGGGCGGCGCCGGACCGGGCGGCCCCGCCGACGTCGCGGGGGGATTCACGCTCGGCGACGCGCTCGCGACGGCCGCGCTGCGAGGCGAGCGCTGGGCGCAGGTGATCGAGGGCGGCCGTCGGACGTCGGCGCCCGGGCTCGACGCCGCGGCGACCCGCTTCGCGCGCGAGCTCGCGTCGGCCGGGGTCCGACCGGGCGATCGGGTCGGGCTCGCGGTGCGCAACTCCTCGCCGCACCTGGCCGCGATGTTCGGCGCATGGCGGGCCGGCGCGGCCCTCGTCCCGCTGAACCCACGGCTCACCGCGGGCGAGGTCGAGGGACTCCTCGGCCATGCGGGGGCGACCGCGCTCCTCGAGGTCGACGAGCGCGACGGCGCGTGTCGCGTCCGGCCGCTCGGGTTCCCGCGCGACCCGTCCGCGACACGCGAGGTCGCGTTCGACGGCGGCCGGCCCGTCGCCGGCTCCGAGAGCGTCGCGGTGATCGCGTACACCTCGGGGACGACCGGGCGGCCGAAGGGCGTCGTGCTCACCCACGCGAACATGCTCTGGGCCGCTGCCGCGGTGGTCCACACGCGCCGCGACGGGCCGCGCTCGGTCGCGGCCGTCGTGAGCCCGCTCTGCCACAACCCGATCTTCGTCTCGCACTACCTCGCGCGGCTGCTGAGCGGCGGTACGGTCGTGCTGGGCGCGTTCGACAGCGAGCGACTCGCGCGCGCGCTGCGGGAGCACGGCGTGACCGACCTGCCGCTCGTGCCGGCGATGGTCGGCCCGCTGCTCGCGACGGCGACCCGCGAGGACATGGAACGCCTCGCCAAGGTCACGGTCGGGAGCGCGCTCACGCCGATGGAGGTGAAGCAGGAGCTCGCGAGCCGGTGTCCCGGTGCGGAGATCCTCGAAGCCTATGGCCAGACCGAGAGCACCGACGGCCTGACGATGACCGTCGGCCGGGAGACGCTCGAGCGCCCCGGCACCGTCGGCCGCGCGCACGGGATCCTCGCGATCGGCGTGGTCGGCAAGGACGACGCCCCGCTGCCGCCGGGCGAGGCGGGCGAGATCGTCGCGCGGGGCCCGACGGTCATGCGCGGCTACCTCGACGATCCCGCGGCCACCGCCGCGACCCTGCGCGGCGGCTGGCTCCACACCGGCGACCTGGGGCGCCTCGACGGCGACGGCCACCTCTACATCACGGGCCGCCTGAAGGAGATCATCATCAGCGGCGGCGAGAACGTGAGCCCCGAGGAAGTCGAGGCGGTTCTCGCCCGCCATCCCGCGGTCGCCGAGGTCGCCGTGTTCGGCACCCCGCACGAGCGCTGGGGCGAGCAGGTGACGGCCGCGGTCGTGGCGCGGGGCGACGTCTCGCGCGAGGACCTGGCCGAGTTCGCGCGTCCGCACCTGGCCGGCTTCAAGCTGCCCCGCGCGCTCGTGCTGGTCGAGGAGCTGCCGAAGACGAGCGCGGGCAAGGTCCGCCGCGGCGAGTTGCGCGAGCGCTTCGGGCGCCCCGGTCGCTGACTCCCTTCAGGGTTCGGCGACGCGCACCGTCGCCACGTGGGCGGTCGCCGAGGAGCCGCCGGCCCGCAGCACGAGGTCGACCTCCTCGCGCACGAAGCCGACGTCGGGTGCGAGCGTCTCCTCGCCCGAGACCTCGAGATCGAGCTCGATCGTGCCGACCGGCGTCGGCACGGAGGCGCGGCCGTTCGCCGCGACCGCGAACCGGATCGCGCCGGGAAGCACCCGTCCGTCGACGGGCTCCTCGTCGAAGCCGAGCGGGGTGCGCTCGGAGACCCCCTCGAAGGGCACGACGCGCCGGATCTCGCCGTCCGCGGTGCGCAGGGTGACCGCGAGCGAGCGGTGGAAGCCGCCGCGGATCGTCTCGCCGACGACGACGGGTGTCCTCGCGAGGACGCCCGGGGGATCGAGCGGTCGCGTGCCCCCCTCGGCATCCTCGACGGCGTGGACGCGGATCTCCGCCCCGTCGTCGCTCGCGTGGAGCCGGGTCCACGAGCCGGCCTCCGAGCGCTGCTCGACGACGAAGTCCCGGCCGTCGTCCTCGACGACCCGGGTCGTGAAGGCGGAGGAGGTCTCCCGACCCCCCGCGGTCGCGACCACGCGGAACGACGCCGTCCGGCCCGCCTCGTGCGGCAGCAGCCGGCCGGCCGGGCCGTCGAACAGGGTGGTGGCGGGCGTCGCGGCGGGCGCGCCCGCCGCACCGTCTCCGCACGCGGCGAGCAGGCCGGCGAGCGCGATCGCGGCCGCGGCTCCGCGGACCTGGGCGAGTCCCGGTCTCGGCATGTGGTTTCCCTCCATGGCCGTGGTCGGAATCACGGAGCGGTTCTCCGCGCCATGCCATGCAAGACAAGGAAGCGCTCAGGGGCGAAGAGAGATCGTCGGGGTGCCGGGATCGCTTCCCATCCTTGCAGCCGGTGCGGCGCCGCCGTACCATCGGGGGCTCATGCGCGCGATCTGCTTGACCGTCGCGGCGTTCCTCCTCGCGGCCCAGGCCCAGCGAGGCGCCTCGCTCGCTGCGAGGCCGCTCGAGACGCCCTGTCCGGTCGACGGCGAGGAGTCCGCGGAGACCGTCGCGCCCTGGAGCCTCGACTCCGCTTGCCTCGACGAGCGTCCGACGGACGGCCCGGAGCCTCCGCATCGCCCTTCGATGCGGGTCGCGCGCCGTGCCCTCGACGCGCCGGCCGCACTGCGGCGCGGTCACGTGGCGCCGCGCGCGCGGCGCGGCCACCTCCTTGCCCGTCGATCCGGGCGCGACCCGTCCGACGAAGCCTTCTCCGGCAACTCCTGACCCCCGGAGTCCGGCGGTTCGCGCCTGCGCGTGCGCCGCCGCCGATCGTCGACCAGGCCTCGCCTCTCGAGGAGGAGAATCCACCGTGTCTGGACCGAATCTGGCCCAAGCGCCGCGCGTGTCCCGCTCCGCCGTCTTCGCCCACCTCGATCGCGACGTGCCCGCGGGGCTCGTCGTCTTCCTCGTCGCCACGCCGCTGTGCCTCGGGATCGCCCAGGCTTCCGGGGCACCGCTGCTTTCCGGCCTGGTCTCGGGGATCGTCGGCGGGCT
>JAFMJW010000022.1 GCA_017853315.1 Alphaproteobacteria bacterium | reverse complement strand
GCCTTCCACGGGCACGACGGAGGCTGCCACCTGTGCTTCCCGGTCCTGCGGTCGACGGGGGAGTTCCACGCCTGTCCGTTCGCGATCGAGAACCCCGCCGCGCACTTCCGGCTGGGCGAGGTCGGCAGCGACCCTTCCGAGGTGCTCGCGCGCTGGCGGGGCTTCCGCACCTGGGCGCGCGAGGTGCTCGACGTCGAGGCGCGCGCTCGCGGCCTCACCTCCTGCGAACTCTGTGCGACGAACGTGACGTCGCTGCCGACGCCCGCGGACCACGCGGCCCGGAAGGAAGCGGCGAGCGGCGCCCGCGCCCCGCATGCTGCGGATAAGGGCCCCTCATGCGCGGATCCTCTTGACTCCAGCGGGCAAAACGGGTTTCTCCACCGCACGAGGTGACCGCGTGATCAAGGAAGACTGGGGATTCCAGACGGGACTGCCCGAGGCCGCGTCGTCGTACGCGCCGAACATCGACTGGCTGATGAACGTCCTCCACGTCGTGATGATCGGCATCTTCGTGGTCTGGGGCGTCTACTTCATCTACTGCCTGGTCGCCTACCGCGCCCGCGACGGCCACACGGGCACCTACCACCAGACCGGCGAGAAGGCGTCGTTCATTCCCGACGGCCTGATCCTCGCCTTCGAGATGTGGCTCATCCTGGCCTTCGGCATTCCGATCTGGGCCTCGGTGAAGCAGTCGACGCCCCCTCCCTCGGAGTCGAACAACATCCACGTGATCGCGCAGCAGTTCGCCTGGAACATCCACTACCCGGGGCCGGACGGGAAGTTCGGCCGCCGCGACGTGAAGCTCGTGTCGGCGTCGAACTCGATCGGCCTCGACGAGTCGGACCCGGCCTCGAAGGACGACATCGTCACGATCAACCAGATGTCGGTCCCGCTCGGGAAGCCGACCATCCTGCAGATGACCTCGAAGGACGTGATCCACGACTTCTGGGTCTCGAACTTCCGCAACAAGCAGGACGTCGTCCCCGGCCTGAACACCAACCTCTGGTTCGAGCCGACGAAGACCGGGAAGTTCGAGATCGCCTGCGCCCAGTTGTGCGGGCTCGGGCACACCCAGATGGTCGGAAACGTCTTCGTGAAGACCCCCGAGGAGTTCGACGAGTGGCAGAAGAGCCAGGTGGCCGAGAAGGCCGGGACGGCCTCGGCCGCCGGCGCCGTCGCCCCCTCGGAGAACCGTTCCTGAGCCCCCGGGCCCGGCGCGCTCGCGAGACGATCGAACCACGAGCAGGAGAAAAGCGGTGATGGACACCCACGGACACGGTCACGACGCAGGCCACGGACACGGCGAGCCGACGTCGTTCTGGCGCAAGTACGTCTTCTCGGTCGACCACAAGGTGATCGGGATCCAGTACCTGATCACCTCGTTCCTGTTCCTGCTCGTCGGCTTCGGCATGATGATGCTGATGCGCTACCAGCTGGCCTGGCCGTCGCCTCCGGACGACTTCGACCCGGAGAAGATGTCGCTCGTCCGCAGCACGATCGCGAAGATCTTCGGCGACAAGATGGAGTACGGCTTCATGCGGCCGGACTTCTACAACCAGCTCGGCGCGATGCACGGGACGATCATGATCTTCCTCGGCGTCGTCCCGCTGGGTGTCGCGGCCTTCGGCAACTACGTGCTGCCGCTGCAGATCGGCGCGCCCGACATGGCGTTCCCGCGCCTCAACATGATGTCCTACTGGGTCTACCTGGTGGGCGGCATCGTCATGATGTCGAGCTACTTCGCCCCCGACGGGTTCCCGCAGTCGGGCTGGACGTCCTACGCGCCGCTCTCGATCGTCGCGCCTCCCGGGCAGACGGTCTGGTGCATCGCGATGGTGATCATCATCACCTCGTCGCTGCTCGGCTCGATCAACTTCATCGTGACGACGCTCAACATGCGCGCGAAGGGCATGACGCTCGGCCGCATGCCGGTCTTCGTCTGGGCCCAGCTCGTGACCGCCGTCCTCCTGCTGCTCGCCTTCCCGGTCCTCGAGGCCGGGGCGCTGCTGCAGCTCCTCGACCGCGTGGCCGGGACGAGCTTCTACATCCCCAAGGACATGATGTACGGCTCGACCGTCTTCCCGGCGGCGGGCGGCGGCAACCCGATCCTCTGGCAGCACCTGTTCTGGTTCCTCGCCCACCCCGAGGTCTACGTGCTGCTGCTGCCGGCCATGGGGATCGTCGCCGAGATCATCGCGACGAACACCCGCAAGCCGCTCTTCGGCTATCGCGAGATCGTCGGCTCGATGGTCCTGATCGGCATCCTGAGCTTCGTCGTGTGGGCCCACCACATGTTCCTCTCGGGCATGCGGACGAGCCTCGCGAACCTCTTCGTCACCACCACGCTCACGATCTCGGTTCCGTCGGTGGCAGTCCTCACCTGCCTCCTGCTGAGCCTTCGGGGCGGCGCGATCCGCTTCAACACGCCGATGCTCTTCGCGCTGGCCTTCCTGCCGATGTTCGGCATCGGCGGCCTGACCGGCCTGCCGCTCGGGTTCGCGCCGACCGACCTGCACCTGCACGACACCTACTACGTCATCGGGCACTTCCACTACGTGGTGGCCCCCGGCAGCCTCGCGGCGCTCATGGGTGCGACCTACTACTGGTACCCGAAGATGTTCGGCCGCAAGATGAACGAGACGCTGGGCAAGATCCACTTCTGGATGACGATCGTGCCCATGAACTTCATCTTCTTCCCCATGCTCTTCCAGGGCATGTGGGGCATGGACCGCCGCCTCGCCGACCCGACTCTCCAGTGGCACAACCTGCCGGTGCAGGGCTGGAGCGTCATCATGCTCTTCGCGGCGTGCGTGCTGCTGCTCGGCCAGATCCCCTTCCTCTGGAACTTCTTCTGGAGCCTGCGCCACGGCGAGATCGCGGGGGAGAATCCCTGGAACGCGACCACGCTCGAGTGGGCGTGCCCCTCGCCCCCGCCGCACGGCAACTTCGTCACGCCGCCGGAAGTGCATCGCGGCCCCTACGAGTACAGCGTTCCCGGCCACAAGACCGACTACTGGCCGCAGGACGAGGCGGCCTGAGCGCCGGCGGACAGGAGAGACACGTGAGCACCCAGGTGGCGGAAACCAGCACGGGCATCTCGCACGCGAAGCTCGGGATCTGGACGTTCCTCGCGTCGGAAATCATGCTCTTCGGCGGGCTCGTGAGCGCCTACGTCATCCTCCGCAGCGGCAGCGCCCACATGGCGATCCCGCCTCGCGAGATGATGGGAGTGCCGCTCGCGACGTTCAACACGTTCGCGCTCATCACGAGCTCGGTCACCATGGTGCTGGCCCTCGCGGCCATCAAGGTGAACGACATGAAGCGCTTCGCGCGCTTCATCGGGATGACGATCGGCGGCGGGATCCTGTTCCTGTGCATCAAGTCCTACGAGTACAACCACAAGTGGCACGAGGGCATCACGCTCTCGAGCAACCTGTTCGGCTCGTTCTACTACACGCTCACCGGGCTCCACGTGATCCACGTGATCGGCGGGATCCTCCTCCTGCTCTACATCCTGGTGACGGGCCTGAACGGCGCCTACGACGCCCACAATCACGAGCGGGTCGAGGCGGCCGGACTCTACTGGCACTTCGTCGACCTGGTCTGGGTCATCCTCTTCCCGATCCTCTACCTCCTCTGAGCGAGGGAGAAGCCGCATGAGCTCGAGTCACGGTTCCGCCCCCGCGCCCCATTCCGCCGAAGACGTCGCGGCGGAGGTGCGCACCTACCTCACGATCTTCGGCGCGCTCGCGGTGCTGACGCTGCTCACGGTCGGCGTCGCCTACATGAACCTGCCGCATGCGGCCGGGGTCGTGGTGGCGCTCGTGATCGCGGCGCTCAAGGTCTTCCTGATCGCGACGTTCTTCATGCACCTGCGGGCCGAGGGGCATCTGATCAAGGGCACGCTCGCGGTGTGCGTCCTGCTGCTGCTCGTCCTGATCGTGTTCGTGCTGCCCGACCTGGGACTCCACCCGATCGAGGAGATCGAGCGCATCGAGTCGTCGCACCGCCCCTCGATCTACCACCACGTCGGCGAGCACGCGGCGGATGCGGCCGGGACGGCGGGCCACGAGGCCGCGGCGGCCCCCGCCCACGGCGCCGCCGAAGCCCACTGAGACGTCGATGCCTTCGCGCTTCGCTCCGCTCGCCGCGGCCGCTCTGGCGATCGCCCTTCGGCCCGGGACCGCGTTTGCCTGCGCGGTCTGCTTCGGCGGCCAGGACACCGACTGGTCGAAGGCGTTCCTCGCCGGCACCGCCGTGATGCTGGTTCTCCCTCCGGCCATCCTCATCGGCGGCGGGATCGTGATCTACCGCGCGATCAAGCGCCAGGAGGCCCGGGTCGCGGAGCGCGACGCGCTGGCCTCGTCGGGCCGCACCGTCGTGGCGGCGACCCCGTCGCCTTCCCCGATCCGGCCTCGCCACCTCCGCAGCGTCTGAGTCGCCGACCACCCGCGGGGGTGCCCCGGGCGGCTGCGGTGAGGCGGGCGCGTCCGGGGAACCGCCGGACGTTCAGGGGCGAGGCGCAGAGCCCTCGCGGGTGACCAGCACCCGGAGGTCGCCTCGCAGCCGCAGCATCGCCTCGGGGTCGCGCATGTCGTAGGTGCCCCGCACGCGGCCCTTGCCGTCGACGAGTGCGAATCGCGGGCTGTGGACGATGGCTTCGTCCCCCTTGGCAGGGTCGCCGTCGACCGCGACGAGCTTCATGCCGTCGTTCGCGATTCGCCGGATCGTCGCGGGATCGCCGGTCAGGAACAGCCAGCGCGACCGGTCCGCCCCGAAGCGGGCGGCGTAGCTCTCGAGCGCGGCCGGCGTGTCGTTCGCAGGGTCCACGCTGATCGAGACCAGGCGGACGCCCGGCAGGTCCGAGGTCTGGTCCTGCAGCCGGCGCATCTCCTGCGACATCGCCGGGCAGATTCCCGAGCAGGTCGTGAAGACCAGGTCGGCGACCCACGGGTGGCCGGCCAGGGTCGAGCTGCCGACCGGCTTGCCCGAGGCGTCGACGAGTTCGAAGTCGCCCACCTCGGAGATCACGGGGAGATCGGGGGCCTCCCGCCCGGGCATCGAGAGCCATCCGAAGAGCGCAGCCGACGCGACCAGGGCGAAGAGCCCGAGCAGGCGCAGGGCGACCTGCGGTCGGGGAGCCGGGGCGGTCGGGGCGGGATCGTTCCGGACGCCGGGGCGAGCCGTCGATCCGTCGGGCAGGTCGTCGCGCTTCACGCGAGGCCTGCTTCGAGCGGGCGCGAGACGAGAGCCCGCGCGGCGAGGAAGGAGAGCAGGGCGAAGCCGCAGGTGACCGCCACCGACAGCGCCATGTCCGGAACGCCCGGGCCGACCGAGGTCGCGGCGGGATAGAGCACCCGGCGCAGCGCCGCGAGCCCGTAGGTGAGCGGGTTCACCGCCATGAGGAAGCGCAGCCAGCCCGGGGCTCCCTCCGAGGGGAAGAACGCACCCGAGAGGAACCACATCGGCATGAGGAGCAGGTTCATGATCGCGTGGAAGCCCTGGGTCGACTCCATCTTCCACGCGATCAGGAAGCCGAGCGTCGTGAGCCCGAAGGCGATCGCGAAGAGCACGGCCGTGGCGAGCAGGAAGTCGCCGACGCCGAGCGGGATGCCGACGAGCGGCGCCGCGAGCAGGACGAGCAGCGCCTGCCCGAGTGCGAGCGTGGTGCCGCCGAGGATCTTGCCGAGCACGATCGTCGCGCGGGACACCGGGGCCACGAGCACGGCCTGGAGGAAGCCCTCCTTGCGGTCCTCGATCACCGAGATCGTCGAGAAGATCGCCGTGAAGAGCACGATCATCACGATCGTGCCCGGGAAGAAGTACTCGGAGTAGCGCAGCCCCTCGGGCATGCCCGGGGGCCGGAACGAAGCCGAGAATCCCGACCCCAGCAGCAGCCAGAAGAGCACGGGTGTCGCGAGCGCTCCGACGATGCGGCTCCGCTGGCGGTAGAAGCGCACGATCTCGCGCCACCACAGGGTCGCGGTGGGGAGCAGCAGCCGACGTCTCAGGTCGTCCATGGAAACCCCTAGGCCTCGTCGCCCGACCACAGCCGGTGGCCGGTGCGCTGGATGAACACGTCCTCGAGCGTCGGCTTGCCGACGCTCACCGCCTCGATCCGTCCGGGGAACGCCTCGAAGAGCGCGGGGACGAATTCGTGGCCGCGGGCGCGCCGGATCCGGATCGTGTCGTCCACCACCTCGACGTCCTCGGCGAAGCGCCGCCGGACCTCCTCCGCGAGCCCGCGCGGGTCGCGGGTGCGCGCGACGACCACGTCGCCGCCGACGCCCTCGCGCAGTGCCTCGGGCGTGTCGAGCGCGACGATCCGCCCCCGGTCGACGATCAGCAGCCGGTCGCAGCGGTCGGCGTCCTCCATCAGGTGGGTCGTCACGAGGACCGAGAGCCCGTCCTCGGCCCGCGCCGCGGCGAGGTGCTCCCAGAGGTCGATCCGGGCGCCGGGGTCGAGCCCGGTCGTGGGCTCGTCGAGCAGGACCAGGGCGGGGCGGTGCATGAGGCCCTTGGCGAGGTCGACCCGGCGCTTCATGCCGCCCGAGAGAGCGTCCACCCGGTCGTTCTCCCGCGTGCGCATCGCGACGCGGTCGAGCATCTCGTCCATGCGCGCCTCGAGGACCGAGCCGCTCATGCCGTAGAGATGCCCCTGGTGGCGCATGTTCTCGCGCACCGTGAGCTTGCCGTCGAGGCTCGGCGCCTGGAAGACGACCCCGATGTTCTCGCGCACCGCCTGCGGCTCGCGCACCACGTCGTGGCCGGCGACGCGGGCCGTGCCGCTGCGAGGTGTGAGCAGCGTCGCGAGGATGCGGAACAGCGTCGTCTTGCCGCCGCCGTTCGGCCCGAGCAGCCCGAAGATCTCGCCGCGGCGGACGGAGAACGAGAGGCCGTCGAGGGCGACGTGGTCGCCGTAGGCGAACGCCAGGCCGTCGACCTCGAGGATCGGGCCGGTCGCCGCCGGGGAGTTCGTGCTCACGAGGCCACCTTGTCGAACGCCATCAGGGCGAACAGGATCGGGAGGTACGCCACCGAGTAGCGCAGCATCCGGCGGGCCGACGCGACCGAGCGGTCGCGGGCGGTCGCCACGCCGAACCCGACGAACGCGAGGCCGAGGCCGAGCGCTCCCCAGAAGTAGGCGTCGCCGCTCATCTGGAGGATGGCCGGCAGGAGGCTCACGGGCAGCAGGGCCGCCGAGTAGAGGATCGTCTGCCTCGCCGTGCGCGAGCCGTCGGGGTCGACGACCGGCAGCATGACGTGGCCGCCGCGCGCGTAGTCGTCGCGCCAGGCGACGGCGATCGCGAGGAAGTGGGGCATCTGCCACAGGAACAGGATCGCGAAGAGCACCCAGGCCTCGGCCGAGAGCGCGTCGCTCGCGCCGGTCCATCCCATCACGGGCGGGAGCGCGCCCGGGACGGCGCCGACCACGGTGCAGAGGGAGGTGCGACGCTTGAGCGGCGTGTAGACGAGGACGTAGAGCGCGAGCGTCGCGAGGCCGATCAGCGCCGTCGTGCGGTTCACCGCGAGCAGGAGCACGAGCGTGCCGAGCAGCGAGAGTGCGCCGCCGAAGCCCGCCGCCGGGAGCGCGTCCACCCGGCCCGCGGGGAGCGGGCGCCCGGCCGTGCGGTCCATGCGGGCGTCGGTCTCGCGCTCGGCGAGCTGGTTCAGGCAGCTCGCGCCCGCGGCGACGAGCCCGGTTCCCGCGAGCGTGCCGAGAAAGAGCGCGGTGTCGAGCGGGCCGACCGAGGCGAGCCAGAAGCCCGCCGCGGCGGTCACCACGACCATGAACGTGATGCGGGGCTTCGTCAGCTCCACGAACTCGGCCAGCCCCGCGCCGGCCCCGGTCATCGCGACGGTCCGCTGCACGACGTCAGGGCCCGTCGACCCGGATCTCGCGAGGGCCGACCAGGGGAGTGCCGCCGGTGCGCGACCGGGCCCAGTCGCCGTCGACGAACCCGGCCAGCATGAGGGCGAGCGCCACGACCAGGGCCGCGGGCACGAGCGTCCAGACCATCTCGACGTCGCGCTCGTGCCGGTTCTCGGCCGGGACGGAGGCGCCGCGCTCGGCGACCAGGCGCGCGAGGACCGCCGACTGGTAGGCGAAGAACGCGACGCCCGAGATCCAGAAGATCGCGTTCTTCACCGGCGCGCCTCGGAGCGGTCGGGCCCGGGGCAGGGCCGGTCGCCGCGGGAGCGGATCGTGCATTCGGTCGGCATCGGGGAATCGCTCCCGGTTTGCCACCGCGGGATCGCGCCTGCAACGGCGCCGTCGGGAAGCCCGCCACCGATCGCGGACGGAGCCTGGCGGGCGGTGCGACCATCGGCCGCATCGACGGTGTCGTGCCCGCGATGCCATCCTCCGGACGTGGGGTCCGGAACGTGCAAGGGGCGCGGCGGGCGGCGACCGGTGCCGGTCGACGCCTCGCCGCGCCCCTCGAGCCGTCGTGGACGGCGATGGCCGTCAGGAGGCCTTGAACTTGAAGTCGGCCGTCGCGGTCCCGGCGCCGTCGACCTTGGCCTTGCCGGTCTGCGTGCCGAACTTCTCGTGCCACGCTTCGACCGTGTACTCGCCCGGGGGCAGGTCCTTGATCGTGAAGCTGCCGTCGGCGCCGGTCACGGCGAAGAACGGGTTCTCCACCACGCCGATGTAGCCGCTCATCCAGGGGTGCACGTCGCACTTCATGGCGACCATCACCTCGGGCTTCCCGAACTTCACTTCCTTCTGCTTCACGAACTTCGGCATCGCGAGGTTGAACTGGTCGTTCGCCTTGGGCATGCCGTGGACGTTGTGAAGGGTGCCGTCGTTGTTGAGGATCTTGAGCGGCTGGCCGACCATGATGCCGACGACGTGCGGGACGTAGCGGCAGCCGTTCTGGTCGATCGTCACCGGCTCGGTCGGCGCCGTGTAGGTCTTGCCCGCCGGCAGGCCGCCGGTCACGCGAACGAAGACGTTCTCGAGGCCGCCGTCCTTGGAGACCCGGACGTCGTCCGAGGTGGCGTCGGGGCTCTTCCCGGCGCAGATCGGGTCGGCGTCCATCTTGATCTTGGTCGGGGCCGGCGGCGTGCCCTCGAAGGTGGCCTTGCCGGTGATCTTGCCGCCCTCGTCGGCGCGAACCGCGGGGGCGACGAGCCCGGTCGAGAGCAGGATGGCAGCCCCGACCGCGAGGCGCCGCGCGACATTCCCTTCCATCTTCATCTCGATCTCCTCCGTTCCGGGACGGGACAGACCGCCCGGTCTCCACGTTTGTAGCGCTCCGTCGGGGTGCGCTCCAGACTCATTCCTGCTCAGGCTGCGCATCAGCGCGGCTGATCGTAGGTGGTGTCGGGAGGGCGCCGCAGCCGGTACGTCCGGCGGGTCGCCGCGACGCCCCGACGCTATCAGCGGCCCCGGGAGGCGGCAAGGCGAGGCCCTTTCGGGCGTGTCGAGCAGTCCGTGCGCCGTCCGTCCGGCAGCGGTGGAGAGCCCCGGGGCAGACGGCTAAGCATGGCACATGGGAGCCGCGCCGGACGACCTGGTCAGGATCTTCGACACGACGCTGCGCGACGGGGAGCAGTCCCCGGGCGCGACGATGAACGTCGAGGAGAAGCTCGCCATCGCCCGCCAGCTCGACGAGCTCGGCGTCGACGTGATCGAGGCCGGCTTCGCCGCCTCCAGCGAGGGGGACTTCGCCGCCGTGCAGGCGGTCGCCGAGGCGGTCTCCGGGCCGGTCGTGCTCTCGCTCGCCCGGACCAAGGAAGCCGACATCCTGCGCGCCGTCCGGGCGGTGGAGAAGGCCGCCCGGCCCGGGATCCACGTGTTCATCGCGACCTCGGACATCCACCTCCAGCACAAGCTCATGATGAGCCGCCAGCAGGTGGTCGAGGCGGCGGGCTGGGCGGTGGAGCTCGCCCGCAAGCACGTCGGCCACGTCGAGTTCTCGGCCGAGGACGCCTCGCGCAGCGACCGGGACTACCTGGGCCAGGTCTTCGCCGAGGCGATCCGCGCCGGCGCGACGGTCTGCAACGTGCCCGACACGACCGGCTACGCGATTCCCGAACAGCTCCAGGCTCTGTTCGCATGGCTTCGCGCGAACGTGCCGGGGGGCGACCGCATCGTCTGGAGCACCCACAACCACAACGACCTCGGCATGGCGGTCGCGAACTCGCTCGCGGCCGTGCGGGGCGGGGCCCGCCAGGTCGAGTGCACGATCAACGGGATCGGGGAGCGCGCGGGCAACACCTCGATGGAAGAGGTCGTGATGGCGCTCGACACGCGCGAGGACTACTTCGGGCTCCGCACGAACGTCCGCACCGAGCAGATCTACCGCGCGAGCCGGCTGCTCACGCAGGTGACCGGCATCACGGTGCCGATCAACAAGCCGATCGTCGGCGAGAACGCCTTCGCGCACGAGGCCGGCATCCACCAGGACGGCGTCCTCAAGTACAAGCTGACCTACGAGATCATGCGTCCCGAGAAGATCGGCCGTCCGTCGAACACGCTCGTGCTCGGCAAGCACTCGGGGCGCGCGGCCTTCGTCGATCGGCTCAAGTCGCTCGGGCTGTTCGGCCCCGGGCTCGACGTGAACGCCGCGTTCATCGCCTTCAAGGCGCTCGCCGACCGCAAGAAGAACGTCTACGACGAGGACCTGGTCGCGCTCGTGACCGAGGAGGCGACGCGCGTCCCGCGCCGCTACGAGTTGCTCGCGCTCGACGCGAGCTCGTCGTCGACCCGGCAGCCCACCGCGAAGGTCCGCGTCCGGATCGGCGAGGCCGAGGCCGAGGCCGAGGCCGGCGGGGACGGCATCGTCGACGCGACCTACAACGCGCTCGCCGCGGTGGTCGCCCGCTTCGGCGGGCGCGTGCCGCAGCTCGACCGCTACGCGGTGAAGGCGATCACCGGCGGGACCGACGCGCAGGGGGAGGTCTCGTGCCTGCTCCGCGACGGCGACGTGCTGGCCGGGGGCCAGGGCTCCCACACCGACATCCTGATGGCGAGCGCGCTCGCCTGGCTGTCCGCGCTGAACAAGCTCGAGTACCTCCGGGCCCACCGCCCGGTCGAGGCGGAGACCGGGCCCTGAGGACCCGCCGGGCGGCTCGGCCGTCCGGGCCGCGGGGTCGGTGCCGGCCCCTTCCCATCCCGAACCCTCTCACGACAGGAGCGTCCGTTGAGCGCCAAGATCGCACTCTATCCCGGTGACGGAATCGGCCCGGAGGTGACCGCGGAAGCGGTCGCCTGCCTGGAGGCGCTCGACGCCCGCCACCGCATCGGCTTCTCCTTCGAGGAGGCGACGATCG
Source organism: Alphaproteobacteria bacterium (assembly GCA_017853315.1). Lineage (GTDB taxonomy): Bacteria > Desulfobacterota > Binatia > UBA12015 > UBA12015 > REEB422. Next base: position 18,988 of record JAFMJW010000022.1, on the reverse strand, counting down.
GCGGCGCCGCGATCGACGCGACCGGCGGCAAGACCGCGCTGCCCGAGCAGGCGACGAGGCTCGGCGAGACCGCCGACGGCGCGTTGCTCGGAGCGGTGGGCGGACCCAAGTGGGACGATCCGAAGGCGTCGGTGCGGCCCGAGCAGGCCCTGCTCGGCATCCGCAAGCACCTCGAGCTGTTCGCGAACCTGCGCCCGGTGAAGACCGTCGAGTCCATGCTCGGCGCGTCCACGCTCAAGCCCGAGGTCGTCCGCGGCGTCGACATCCTCGTCATCCGCGAGCTCACCGGCGGCATCTACTTCGGCAAGCCGAGCGAGCGCCGGCAGGGGCCGAAGGGCCGCGAGGCCGTCGACACCATGCTCTACGACGAGAGCGAGGTGCGCCGCGTCGTCGAGGTCGCCTTCGACCTCGCGCGCCAGCGCCGCAAGAAGGTGACCTCGGTCGACAAGGCGAACGTGCTCTCGACCTCGCGGCTCTGGCGCGAGGTGGCGACCGAGGTCGCGGCCCGCAACCGCGACGTCGCCTACGAGGACCTGCTGGTCGACGCGATGGCGATGCACCTGATCCGCCGGCCGAAGGACTTCGACGTGATCGTGACCGAGAACCTCTTCGGCGACATCCTGACCGACGAGGCCGCGATGCTGCCGGGATCGATGGGGCTCCTGCCGTCGGCATCGCTCGGGCCGCGTCGGTCGCGCCGCAAGGCCACCGACGGGGTCGAGCGCGAGGTCGTGTTCGGCCTCTACGAGCCGATCCACGGCAGCGCGCCGGACATCGCGGGCAAGGGGATCGCGAACCCGCTCGCGGCGATCCTCTCGGCGGCGATGATGCTGCGCTTCTCGCTCGGCGAGCCCGCGGCCGCGGCGGACCTCGAGCGCGCGGTCGACGCGGCGCTCGCCCGCGGACTGCGCACCGCCGACCTCGCCGCGCCCGGCGAGAAGGCCGTCTCGACGAAGGAGATGGGGGAGGCGGTGCGCGCGGCGCTGCGATGATCACTCCGCGCGTCGCCATCGTGGGGGCCTCGACCGAGCTGTCGACCGACCTCGCCGAGATGCTCGCCGACCGCGGTGTCGTCGGCGACCGGCTTCGCCTGCTGGGGGGCGAGGAGACCGCCGGCGAGACGGTCGAGGTCGGCGGCCGGCGCGTGCGCGTCGGGGCCGCGACACGGGAGGCGCTCGCCGACGTCGACGTGGCGCTCTTCTGCGGCGATCCGCGGCTCGCGGCGCGGCTCATCCCGCAGGCCCGCGACGCCGGAGCGCTGTCGATCGACGCGACCGGCTGCACCCGCGGGCTCGCCGCCGTGCCCGCGATCGTGCCCGAGGTGAACGGCGAGGAGATCGGCGAGCTCGCGCCGGGAGCGGTGGTCGCGAGCCCGGACCCGCTCGCGGTCGCGCTCGCGCTCGTGCTGGCGCCGATCGTGCGCCTGGGCGGACTGCGCCGGGTCGTCGCGACGGTGCTCGCCCCGGCCTCGCGCCTCGGTGCCATCGGCGTCGAGGCGCTCTCCCGCCAGTCGGTCGCGCTCATGCAGGGTCGCTCGCTCGACCGCGCTGGCTTCCCCGAGCAGCTGGCCTTCAACCTGCGAGTCCAGCCCGGGCAGGACGCGACCGGGTGGGCCGACGCGGAGGAAGGGCTCGCGAGCGTCGTGCCGGCCCTGCTGTCGGCGCCCGACGCGGTCGTCGCGGCCACGCTCGTGCGCGTCCCGGTGTTCTTCGGCACCGCGATGTCGCTCGACGTCGAGCTCGAGGGCGACGTCGGCATCGAGCAGGTCGTGGCGGCGCTGCGCGCAGGGCCGGGGCTCCTCGTGTCGGGAAGCCCCGAGGAGGAGCTCGCGCGCGCGATCGTCGGGGGCGCGGATGCAGAACCGGGCGACGAGGTCCCGCGGAGGCGGGCGGTGCGGGATCCCTCCGAGGTCGACTTCGAGCTCGAGGCGGAGGACGACGAACTGCGCGACGACGAGGACGACGAGGACGACGAGCGGGAGCTCGACGAGGAGTTCGAGGACGACGAGGACGAGAACGAGGAGAACGACGACGAGGACGACCTCGACGGCGACGCCGACCTCGCGTCCGGGGACGAGGACGACGACGGCGAGGCCGCGACGTCCGGCGAAGCCTCGCCCGACCCGGCGCCCGGGCCGGTCGAGGTCGCGGGCTCCGACTTCGTGCACGTCTCGCGGGTCCGGGTGGATCCGAGGCGGCCCACCGCGGTCGCGATGTGGGTCGCCTTCGACGAGGTCCGGCGCGGGGTCGCGCGCAACCTGGTCGCGATCCTCGAGACGGTGGTCGACCCGGAGGCCTGAGGGGCTCCGTGCGCCTGCGCGCGACCATCGCCTACGACGGCACGGACTTCCTCGGCTGGCAGTCCCAGGCCGGCCACGGGCCGACGGTGCAGGAGGCGATCGAGCGCGCCCTCTCGACGGTGCTGCGACAGGAGGTCCGGGTGAACGCGGCCGGGCGGACGGACACGGGCGTGCATGCGACCGGACAGGTGATCGCGTTCGACGTCGCCGGCGAGCCCTACGCCGCGGACGCGGCGGCCGGCCCGGGGGGCCGGGCGCCGATCGACGCTCTCCTGCGCTCGGCAAACGCGGTTCTCCCCGCGAGCATCGCCCTGCGCGAGCTGCGCGTGGCGTCCCCCGACTTCTCGCCGCGCCATCACGCCGTGCGAAGGGCCTACCGCTACCGGATCTGGAACTCGCCGGTGCGCTCGCCGTTCGAGGCGAGGACGTCGTGGCAGGTGCGCGAACGGCTCGACGAGCAGGCGATGGGGCGCGCCGCCGGGTCGGTGGTCGGCGAGCACGATTTCGCGAGTTTCCAGGGCACGGACAACGTGCCGCGCACGAGCCTGCGGCGGGTCGAGTCCTGCGCCGTCGCGCGCGAGGGAGAGCGCCTCGAGGTGACGATCGTCGCCAACGCCTTCGTTCGCCACATGGTACGCAACCTCGTGGGCGAGCTGGTCGAGATCGGGCTCGGGCGAAGGCCCGTGGGCGACCTCGCCCGGCTGCTCGCCGCGCGCGACCGGACGCTCGCGCCGGCGCCGGCGCCCCCGCTCGGGCTCTTCCTCGAACGGGTCGACTACGCGGAGGACCGATGAAGGTGGACGTCCGCTGTCGCAAGTGCGGCGGCGCGAAGAGGCTCGACATCGGTACGCCGCCCGCCGGGCAGGCCCTCGAGGAGTACCTGCGCCTGCTGCACGACCGGCTGCGTCACCGGCCGAGCTTCGAGTGCTTCGGCGGGCACTTCGAGCTGCGCCCCCCGGTGCCCGAGTTCTGGGACGTCGACTGGTCGACGGTGGGCGACGAATGAGCCCGGCCCGCTTCGCTCGCTACGCCCGACTCGTCCTCGCCGCGAACGTCGGCGTGATCCTCTGGGGCGCCTACGTGCGCGCGAGCGGATCGGGCGCCGGCTGCGGCAGTCACTGGCCACTCTGCAACGGGGAGGTGATGCCGCGATCGCCCGCGATGGCGACCGTCGTCGAACTCACCCACCGGTTGACGAGCGGCGTCGCACTCCTGCTCGTCGCGGGGCTCCTCTGGGCCGCGCGCCGGACCTTCCCGCCGGGTGCGCGCGCACGCAAGGCCGCCTGGTGGTCCGCCTTCTTCATCGTCACCGAGGCGCTGCTCGGCGCGGGACTCGTGCTGCTGGAGCACGTCGCCGACGACGAGTCGATCGCGCGCGGCTGGTGGGTGGGCGCCCACCTCGTGAACACCTACCTGCTGGTCGCGGCCCTGGCGCTCGCGGCCTGGTGGTCGTGGCCGGCCGTCGCGCGGGACGGCGCAGCGCATGCGTCCGTCGGGACGGAATCCATCGGACGCACGCGCTCGGCCGTCGCCGCGGCGCTCGCGGGCATGCTGCTGCTCGGCGTGAGCGGCGCGATCACGGCGCTCGGCGACACGTTGTTCCCGGTCTCGACGATCGAGGAGGGCAAGGCGCTCACCTTCTCGCCGTCGGCGCACGTCTTCGTGCGGCTGCGCGTGTGGCACCCGGTGCTCGCGGTGCTCGTCGGGGCACTCGTCGCGTGGGCGATCGCCGCGCTGCTCGCGACCCGGCCGCCACCGCTCGTCCGGCGCGTGGCGCTCGGGCTCGCCGCGGTCGTCGCCTTCCAGATGCTGCTCGGCGCGGCGAACGTGTGGTGGCTCGCCCCGATCCCGTTGCAGATCGCCCACCTGCTGCTGGCCGACCTCGCTTGGATCGCGCTCGTCTCGCTCGCGGCATGGACGTTCGCGGCTCGACGGCAACCGCCTCCCGCCTGACGCGCGACCTCGCGGCCGGGGACCGGTCGGCGCGTGCGCGCGACACCGACCCCGAGGGCCGGGTGCCCGCTCAGGGTGCCTGCGCAGCCCCCAACGCCTCGAGGGCCTTCAGGCGCGAGATGGCCTCTGCGTCGTCGGGAGGGAGGTCGGAGAGGGGACGACCCGAGGCCAGGGTGTCGTACCAGGCGGGACGAGCCGGAGGGCGATCGAGGCGGACGAGGGTGAAGTCGCCGACGTCGAAGCGGCGGGTCCTGGGGCGGGCGAGGAGATCGCGCAGGAGACGTTCGCGGTCGACGGGCTCGGACCAGCGGCGAGAGGGCGGGAAGACCACCCAGCGGAGGTGGGCGAGGTCGACGAGCTCGTCGAGGCCCTCGGCGGAGCCGAGGCGAGCGAGGACGCCGAAGTACTGCGGGGGCCAGAGGGTGGTGAAGCCGGCCGCGAGCGGCATCTCGTGCCAGGTGGCGTCGACCATGGTGTCCCACTGGGGGATGCCGACCTCGACGAGCGGACCGCCGCCTTCGCGTCGCGCGATCTCGCCGATGCGACGGTAGGCCGCGGCGTCGGCCGTGCCGGGATGCTGCCGGAAGAAGTTCGGCGTCACGAGTCGCGTTCCGAGCGTCCAGGCGAGCCCGAGGCAGGCCGCCGCCGCTGCGAGGGATCCTGCGCGCGGACCGAGGCGGTCGGCGACGACCTGGAGGGCGCAGGCGGCGAGCATGGCCACGCCGAAGCTCGTCACGAGCTGCATTCGCGGGAAGAAGCGGAAGAAGCCGATCACGGGCAGCGCCCAGGCGGGCATGCCGAAGAGTCCGACGGTGACGATGAAGGCCGAGGCGATCGCGACCAGCACGAGGCCGGCCGTGGCGACGAATCGCCGACGTCTCGAGAAGAGGCCCGCCAGCCCCGCGAGCGCGAGCAGCGGCTCGACCGACTCCCCGGCCGGCTGCCAGACGATCGCCGGAATCAACGACGGGGGGAAGACGAGGGTGCCGCCCGCCTCCCGCGCGCCGAGCCATGGGGTCGAGAAGATCGCGAGCACCGCCGTGCAGAGGAGCCCGATCCCGGCGACGCTCGCGACGAAGCGCGCGGCCCCGCGCCCGTCCTGCACCACCTCGAGCAGGGTCCAGACCGCCACGACGAGGACGATCATGAACGCCAGGTAGTACGAGCCGAAGAGCGCGAGCAGGAGGAGAAGCCCGAAGCAGGCGAAGCGTCGAGGGCCCGGATCCTGCCGGGCGCGCACCAGCGCGAGCACGACGGCCGGGAGGAAGAGGGCAAGCGTCTGAGGCATGTGGTTGCTGCCGGGGATCCGCGGCGGGCCGAGGGCGAAGGCGAGCCCGCCGGCCCACGAGGCCGACCGGCCGAGGCCGAGCGCGCGCAGCAGTCGGTCCATCGCGAAGCCGGCAAGCGGGTAGGAGACCAGCGAGACCACGTTGGCCGCGAGCACCGGGTTGGCGGTCGCCGCCCACACCGGCGCGAAGACGAGCTGGCTCGTGAGGAAGTGCTCCGACGCCGTCAGCATGTGGGGCGACGGGTGGAAGATCGGTGCGTCGTAGAGCGTCGCCGGAGCGGTCGAGAGCGAGTGCGCGACCCACCAGAGGATCCACGTCACGTAGGACGCGTCGGGTACGGCGTTGCCCGTCGGGGAGGAATGCGCGGCGACGTGGATCCACTCCCGGGTGAAGAACGCGAACACGAGCGCGTAAGCGATCGCGGAAAGGACGGCCTCGCCCGCGGTCGGGCGAGGGGAAGGTCTCTCCGGCAGGGGGTCGTGGTCCATCATCGTGGCTGCGCGGCACCGAGCGCTTCGAGAGCCTTCCGTCGCGAGATGGCCTCGGCGTCTTCGGGGGGGAGGTCGGAGAGGGGACGTCCTGCGGCGAGCGTATCGTACCAGGCAGGGCGAGCCGGCGGGCGATCGAGGCGGACGAGGGTGAAGTCGCCGACGTCGAAGCGGCGGGTCCTGGGGCGGGCGAGGAGATCGCGCAGGAGACGTTCGCGGTCGACGGGCTCGGACCAGCGGCGAGAGGGCGGGAAGACCACCCAGCGGAGGTGGGCGAGGTCGACGAGCTCGTCGAGGCCCTCGGCGGAGCCGAGGCGAGCGAGGACGCCGAAGTACTGCGGGGGCCAGAGGGTGGTGAAGCCGGCCGCGAGCGGCATCTCGTGCCAGGTGGCGTCGACCATGGTGTCCCACTGGGGGATGCCGACCTCGACGAGCGGACCGCCGCCTTCGCGTCGCGCGATCTCGCCGATGCGACGGTAGGCCGCGGCGTCGGCCGTGCCGGGATGCTGGAGGTGAAACCTGCCTCCGCGTTCGTTCCACGGCCAGTCGAACGCGGCGGGAGTGCAGATCCGGGGCCCGAGCGTCCACGCGAGCGCTAGGCCGGCCGCTGCGGCGACGAGAGCCCCGGGCCGCTCCCCCCACCGCTCGACGACCGTCTCGAGGGCGCAGCCCGCGAGGATCGCCATGCCGAAGCTCGTCAGGATCTGCAGCCGCGCGAACGTCCTGAAGAATCCGAACACCGGCCGGGCCCAGGGGGGAAGTCCGAGGATCGCGATCCAGAGGAGCAGGCCCGTGCCGACCGCGACGAGGGCGAGGCCGACGCCCGCGGGAAACCGAAGCCTGCGGCGGAACAGCCCCGCCGTGCCGGCGAGCCCGAGCAGCAACTCGAGCCCGTGCCCGCGGACGGGCCACGCGAGGCGCCAAAGCCAATCGACGGGAACCGTCACCTGACCGGGCGCGGGCCTTGCCCGGAGCCAGGGGAGGGAGAACGCGAGGAGTGCCGACGAACAGGCGACCCCGATCCCGACCACCCTTGCCACGAAGGCGCCCGCGTCGCGTCGGTCCCGGAGCAACTCGGCCCCCGTCCAGGTGGCGACCGCGAGCACGACGAGCAGGGCCATGTAGTAGGAGCTGAAGAGCGCGAGCAGGAGCAGGAGCCCGAAGCACGCGAGGCGACGCGGGGCGGGGGCCTCGCGCATGCGCACGAGGGCGAGGATGACGGCCGGCGGGAAGAACGAGAGCATCTGCGGCAGCTGGTTGCTGCCGGGAACCCGCCACGGGCCGAGCGCGAAGGCGAGTCCGCCCACCCAGGAGGCGGGGACGCCGAGCCCGAGCGCGCGCAGCAGTCGGTCCATGGCGAAGGCGGCGAGCGGGTAGGAGAGGAGCGAGACGACGTTGGCGGCGAGCACCGGGTTGTCGGTCGCGGCCCAAACGGGGGCGAAGACGAGCTGGCTCGAGAGCAAGTGCGTGGAGGCGGTCAGCATGTGCGGCGAGGGGTGAAAGATCGGCGCGTCGTAGAGCGTGGACGGAGCCGTCGTGAGTGCGTGCGCGACCCACCAGAGGATCCACGTCACGTAGGGCGCGTCGGGTACGGGGTTGCCCGGCGGCGAGGAGTGGGCGGCGACGCGGATCCACTCCCTGGTGAAGAACGCGAACAGGAGCGCGTACGCGACGGCGGACGCGAGCGCCTCGCGACGCGAAGGAAGCTCGCGCGCGCCGAGAGTTCCCGGCCTGCCCGACGTGCTCACTCCCGTTCGGGCACGAGGTCCAGGCGCGCGAGCCACGCAGCACTCTCCCCGTCGCTCGGCGCGCGCCAGTCGCCGCGCGGCGACAGCGATCCGCCGGAACCGACCTTCGGCGCGTTCGGGATCGCGCTGCGCTTGAACTGGCTGCGGCCGAAGAACCGGTCGAGGAAGGTGCGCAGGTGACGCTTGATCTCGCCGATCGGGTACTTCTCGTGCCAGGCGCACCAGGCGAGGAAGGCGACCCGGGTCGGGTCGAAGCCGAAGCGCAGCACCTGGTAGAGGTGGAAGTCCTGCAGCTCGTAGGGGCCGATCACGGCCTCGGTGCCCTGGGCTGGCTGGTCGCCGCCGTCGCCGGGGACGAGTTCGGGGCTGATCTCGGTGTCGAGGATGCGTCCGAGCACCGGCGTCGTCGCGCCGAGCTGGCCCTGGCGCGCGACCCAGCGCACCAGGTGGCGCACGAGCGTCTTCGGCACGCTCGCGTTCACCGCGTAGTGCGACATCTGGTCGCCGACCCCGTAGGTGCACCAGCCGAGCGCGAGTTCCGAGAGGTCGCCGGTGCCGACGACCAGCGCGTCGTGCAGGTTCGCGAGCCGGAACAGGTGGCTCGTGCGCTCGCCGGCCTGCACGTTCTCGAAGGTCACGTCGTGCACCGGCTCGCCGTCGGCAAAGGGGTGGCCGATGTCGCGCAACATCTGCATGCAGCTCGGCCGGACGTCGATCTCGGCGGCGGTGCAGCCGACGCCCGCCATGAGCTCGAGCGCCTGGCCGCGGGTGCGCTCGCCGGTCGCGAAGCCGGGCATCGTGAAGCCCAGGATGTCGCGCCGAGGACGGCCGAGCACGTCCATCGCGCGCGCGCACACCAGCAGCGCGAGCGTCGAGTCGAGCCCGCCCGAGACCCCGATCACGACCTTCCGGAGCCCGGCGAAGCGGAGCCGCTTCACGAGCCCCTGCACCTGGATGCGGAAGACCTCCTCGCAGCGCTCGTCGCGCGCATGGTCGTCGTCCGGCACGTAGGGCAGGGGATCCCAGCGGCGCTGCGGGAGGATCCGGTCGGTGCGCGGCATCTCGATCGACACCGGCACGCGGCGCCACGTGTCGGCCTCGTCGCGCGCCCGGCGCACCGACTCGCCGAACGATCCCTGCCGCATGCGCTCTTGGGCGATCCTCTCCAGGTCGACCTCGGCGGTCACGAGCTGGGCACGGTCGGCGAAGCGCTCGCTCTCGGCGAGCACGTGGCCGTCCTCGGCGACGATCGCGTGACCGTCCCAGGCGAGGTCGGTCGTCGACTCGCCCGGCCCGGCCGCCGAGTAGACGTAGGCGCCGAGGCAGCGGGCCGACTGCCCGCGCACGAGGTCGCGCCGGTAGTCGGCCTTGCCGACCGTCGCGTTCGAGGCCGACAGGTTCGCGGTGAGGGTCGCCCCCGCGAGCGCCGCGCGCGACGACGGCGGGATCGGGACCCAGAGGTCCTCGCAGATCTCGACGTGCAGGACGAGCCCCGGCTGGTCCTCGAACGGGAAGAGGAGGTCGGCGCCGAAGGGCACGCCCGACTGCCCGGCGAGATCGATCGTCCGGGGCGCGGCGCCGGCGGGCTGGAACTGGCGGGTCTCGTAGAACTCGCGGTAGCCGGGCAGAAACGTCTTCGGCACCACCCCGAGCAGGCGTCCGCGCTCGACCACCGCCGCGACGTTGAAGAGCAGCCCCGAGCAGGCCGCGGGCAGCCCGACGACCGCGACCAGGTCGAGCGTCTCCGACGCCTCGAGCACCCGGCGCAGCGCCTCCTCGGCGCCGTCGAGCAGCGCCCGCTGGTGGAAGAGGTCGTCGCAGGAGTACGCGGAGAGGCCGAGTTCGGGGAACACCGCGAGGACCGCGCGGGCCGCGGCCGCGCGTTCGAGCAGGACGACCGTCGCCTCCGCGTTGAAGCGCGGGTCGGCCACCCGCACCTCCGGCACCGCGACCGCGACCCGCACGAGGTCGTGGTTGTAGAGGTTCCAGAACTCCTGCCCGGGCTTCATCGCTCGCCTCGCCTGCGGTCCCGCCTCACGTCGCCCGCAGCGCCTGCTGCAGGTCCTCGACGAGGTCGTCCGGATCCTCGAGGCCCACGGAGAGTCGGACCAGGTTGTCCTTGATGCCGATCGCGAGCCGCTCCTCGGTCGTGAGTTCGAAGAAGCTCATGAGCGAGGGCTGTTCGATCAGGCTCTCGACCCCGCCCAGCGAGGGAGCGATCTGCGGGATCCGGACCGCGTCGACGACGCGCGAGGTCTCCTCGAGTCCTCCCCGCAGCTCGAAGCTCACGACGCCGCCGAAGCCCGTCATCTGGCGGCGCGCGATCTCGTGGCCGGGGTGCGAGGGCAGCCCGCAATAGTGGACGCGCTCGACGCGCGGGTGGGCGGCGAGCATCTCGGCGATGCGCTGGGCGCTGCGGTTCTGGTGCTCGACCCGCAGCGGCAGGGTCTTGAGCCCCCGGATGAGCAGCCACGCGGCGTGGGCGTCGAGGATCCCGCCCAGCACCCCCTGGGTCTGGCGGATGCCCTCGATCATCTCGCGGCGGCCGAGGATCACGCCACCGAGCACGTCGTTGTGGCCGCCCATGTACTTGGTCGCCGAGTGCAGGACCAGGTCGATGCCGTGCTCGATCGGGCGCTGGTTCACCGGGGTCGCGAACGTCGAGTCGATGATCGTGGTGAGCCGGTGTTGCCGCCCGATCTCGGCCACGCGACCGAGGTCCACGACCTTCATGTAGGGATTCGTCGGCGACTCGCTGATGAGCACGCGGGTCTTGCGGGGCACGATCGCCGCCTCGAGCGCGTCGTAGTCGCCCGTCGGCACGATCGTGGTCTCGACGCCGAAGCGGGCGAGCATGCCGGCGCAGAACTGGCGGGTGCGACGGTAGCAGTCGTCGGTCATGACGACGTGCTGTCCCTGCGAGAGGATCGCGAGCAGGGTCGTCGTCACCGCGGCCATGCCGCTCGCGAAACCGAGGCCGGCTTCCGCGCCCTCGAGCGCCGCGCACTTCTGCTCCGCGACGCGCTGGGTCGGGTTGCCGTAGCGGCCGTACTCCTCGCGCTCGGCGTTGCCCGACATGTAGTCGACGAGCTCGGCCGTGTCGCGAAAGACGTAGGTCGCGGTCTGGAAGATCGGGGTCGTGATCGAGTGGCCGGGCCGCGGACGCTTCTCGCCGCCGTGGACGGCGTCGGTCAGCGGGCGCCGCGGGCGCTTGGGGCCGCCGGCGGCGTTCACGACGCGGCCCCGGCCGCGCGGCTCTCCGCCTCGCGGGCCTCGGCCGTCTCCTCGATCGCCCGGCGGAGCGCGTCGCGCACCTTGCCGAGGTCGTTCGGCAGCTCGATCGGCTGGTTCGCGTAGCGCGAGGCGATGCCTTCGATCTTCTTCTGGTGGTAGGCCGCCTTCTGGTCGGCGAACTTGAGCCCGTGCGCCGTCGAGATCACGACGACGTGCTCGCCCGAGCGGACGACGCCGCGCTCGCGCAGCTTGATGAGCGCCGCCAGCGCCACCCCGGTGTGCGGGCAGTTGAACATGCCGGTGCGGTCGGCGCGCGCGGACGCGTCGGCCAGCTCCTCCTCGCTCGCCTGCTCGACGATGCCGTCGAATTCCTGAAGCGTGCGGACGGCCTTGCGGTAGCTCACCGGGTTGCCGATCTGGATCGCGCTCGCGAGCGTGGTCTTCGCCTGCACGGGCTCGAACGACCGGAAGCCGTTTCGCCAGGCGAGGTAGAGGGGGTTCGCGTTCTCGGCCTGCGCGACCACGATCCGCGGCCGCTTCTTCACCATGCCGAGGCTCTCCATCAGGAGGAAGCCCTTGCCGAGCGCGCTCACGTTGCCGAGGTTCCCGCCCGGGATGACGATCGTGTCCGGCACCTTCCAGTCGGACTGCTGGACGATCTCCATGCCGACCGTCTTCTGCCCCTCGATCCGCAGCGAGTTCATCGAGTTCGCGAGGTAGATGTTCTCGCGCTCGGTGAGCTCCTGCACGGTACGCATGCAGCCGTCGAAGTCCGTGTCGAGCGAGAGCACGATGGCCCCGTTCGAGATCGGTTGCACGAGCTGCGCGAGCGAGACCTTGTTGCGCGGCAGCAGCACGATCGCGGGGATGCCGGCGGCGGCGCAGTAGGCGGCGAGCGCGGCGGAGGTGTCGCCGGTCGAGGCGCAGGCGACGGCCGGGATGTCCTTGCCGCGCGCGCGCATCTCCTTCACGACGCTCACGAGCACGGTCATGCCGAGGTCCTTGAACGACCCGGTGTGCGAGTTGCCGCACTGCTTGACCCACAGTTCGTCGAGCCCGAGCTGCTTGCCGAAACGCTCGGCCCAGAGCAGGTTCGAGGCCCCCTCGAACATGCTCACGACGTTCTCGTCGCGAAGCTGCGGAAGCACCATCTCCTTGCGGCACCAGACGCCCGAGCCGAAGGGCCACTCGTTGGAGCGGATGCGGCTGTCGAACCGGGTCTTCCACTCCGCGGCGCTGGTCTTGCGGAGCTCGGCCTCGTCGTGGACGACCTCCAGCAGCTCGCCGCACTTGCGGCAGCGGTAGACGACCTCGAAGACGTCGTACCGCTCGCCGCACGACGGCTCGATGCACTGGAACCAGCTCGAGTAGGCCATGAGAGGGCCGTTTAGCACGCGGCCGGGGCGGGCGAACGCGCCCCGGCCCGCCCGCCCGGCGGGCCCGGGGAGGCCCGGGGCGTCTCCCCGCGGCGCCCCGGGGCGAGCCGCGGTTGGAAGCCCGGGCCCGGCTCGGATAGGAGGGGGCGCCGACGGGCGTTCCCGCGCTTTCCGCGCGGGGCCGCCGGCGAATTCTCGAACCAAGACGCGGGGGAAGGATCCGATGACCGACGAGGAACTCGAAGCCAAGATCAAGGCGCTCACGTTCTGGGGCAGCAAGAAGTCGATGTCGATCGAGGACATCGTCATGGTGCAGCCCGGGCTCGCCCAGATCATGCCGGAGATCGGCGCGCGCACCTGGAAGCTCTTCTACGCCGCCAAGGCGGGCAACTGGCCGATGGCGAAGTTCCAGTACAAGGAGATCAAGGGCCTGATGGAGCTCGGCGCCTTCATGCGCCCCAAGCACGAGGACGCGCTGAACCAGTACGTCGCCGAGGACTGGAAGCCGCTCGAGGCCTCGATCGAGGCGAAGGACTTCGCCGCCTTCGAGAAGGCGTTCCACCACTCGATCGACCAGGCGAACGCGTACCACGACCTGAAGGAGAAGCCGTACATCCGCTGGAAGCTGCCCGACTCGCCTCCGCCGGACCTCGACCTGGCACCCCGCGGCGCGAAGAAGTGAGTCGCGGTCCGCACCCCCGGCGTGACCGGGGGTGCGGACCCCGTCAGCTCCCGGGCGCGACCGCGCCCGCGGCGAGCGCCCGTACGACCTCGTCGGCGCTCGCGATCGTCGCCATGAGCGGCAGCGTGTGGGCGATCGACCAGTCGTGCCACTCCTGCGGGACGCCCGCGCAGCAGTCCTCGACGACGAAGCACTCGAAGCCGCGGTTGAGCGACGCGCGCACCATTCCCTCGACCGCGAGCGTCGTCGAGACGCCGAACACCACGACCTGCTCGCGGCGAAGGTGCTGGAGCACCGCGAAGAGCCCGGTGCCGAACGAGCCGTCCATCGAGCAGGTGCGCGTGAAGACGTGGTCGCCCGCCGCGGGCGCGACGGCGGGATGGGTCTCGGCCCCCCAGGTGCCCTCGACCAGCATGGGCCCGCGCTTCGCGGCGAGCTCGTAGATCCTCGCGCGCGGGCGCGGAAAACCGGGCTTGTTCGCGACGTTGACGTAGGCGACCGGGACGCGCGAGGCGCGCGCGGCCGCGAGCAGGCTCGCCGCGCGCGGCAGGACGCCGCGTCGTTCGACGGACGCCGCGAGGGCGCCGCCGAGCCCGCGTTCTCCGGCGTGCGACTCGTTCACGACGTCGTTCTGCAGTTCGACGACCAGTACGGCCGCGACGTCGGGGCGAAGCGTGATCGGCATCGCGCGCGACCATCGCAGCCCGGCCCGCCGGGCTGCAAGCGCTGCCCGCGCGAGGCGACGCGCCAGCGCGACTCGACGGGGCACCCGCGGCCGTGACGCGGTGCGCGCCCCCCCCCCGCGTCCGCGATCGTTGACTTCGTCTTCACGTTGTCATTAGGTCGCGCCCGCGCCGCAACGGCGGGCGCCGCACCGGCCGGGCGCAGCGGCCGCGGGAGGGGGTCTCATGGGAGTCGTGATCGACCGACGTGGCCGCGGGCCGGCCGTTCCGGGTCGCGTGGTCGCCGCCCTGGCGCTCGGCCTCGCCGTGCTCGCCGCGGCCAGCCCGGCCCGGGCGCTCTACTTCGACGACGACCGCAACTTCAGCTTTCGGCTTCGCGCCTACGCGCAGGGCTCGATGGCGACCCAGGGCGCCGAGGTCGCGACCGACCCGGGCAAGGGCGTCGGGCAGATCGTCTCGCAGCGCAACTACGCGAACCCCGAGCTCGACGGGAAGCTGAACCCCTACCTCCAGAAGTACGGCTTCCGCTGGCTCGACGACCTCTCCTTCCGCGTCGCCGGCTGGATGTTCTACGACGGCTTCCTCGACTACGGCCCCGAGCAGTACGCGAACCGCGCGGCGCAGCAGCAGTTCCACGTCCAGCGCGATGGAACACCGTATCCCCACGGCGCCTACCAGACGGAGGGTTACTCCCTCGGGCAGCTCGCCTACGGAGGCGGCAGCCTGCGCAGCGCGCGCGACATCTACGGCCGCCGCGCCCGCGTGAACGAGGCCTACGTCAACATCTCGAAGGGCCCGGTGTTCTTCCGCATCGGCCGCCAGGCGATCTCCTGGGGCGAGGCCGACACGATCGGTCTGCTCGACGCGAACAATCCCTTCGACACGACCATCATCCCAGGCATCTTCTGGGACCTCGACGAGGCGCGCATCCCGCTGTGGACCGCGCGCGGCACCTTCCAGGTGTTCGAGAACCTGGGCCCCTTCTCGAGCGGCTTCTTCGACACCTACGTCGTACCGGGCAGCATCGACAACACGATCACCTTCCTCCAGATGCAGAGCGCGAGTCCCTACTCGGCGCCGCCGCCGGCGGGTGCGGGCGGGCCCGGCGGCCAGGAGGTCTTCGACCAGAAGCCGAAGGCGTCGACCGCGAGCACGCGCTGGGGCGTGCGCTTCCAGACCGTGATCGCGCGCGACTACACGACGAGCGCCTGGTTCTACAAGACCTTCCCGACGCAGCCGGTGCCGATCTTCGCCTGCCAGCAGCTGATCTGCCCGTCGGGCCGCATCGGCGTGGCGCTGCAGCACCGTCTGACGAACGTGATCGGGGCCGCGACGACCTTCTTCTCCGAGCGCCTGAACTCGATCGTCCGCGCCGAGCTCGAGTTGTTCAACAACGAGCCCGGCTTCCGGGTGGCGACGAACTTCGCGCCGCTCGTGACCGGCCTCCAGCAGGCCTCGACGTTCGACAAGATCAACGTGTTGCGCGGGGAGCTCGGATTCGACCGCAACATCTTCATCCGCGCGCTGAACCCGACGAACAGTTTCATCTGGGTGACGGCCTTCGTCTTCGCCGCGAACCTCGACGAGACCGACACCAAGGACTACCGGGCCTCGGGCATCCTGAAGCCGTCCGCGATCCGCCGCCAGAAGGAGGGCGGCCTCCCGGCCGGCTCGGTGTACGGGGGCTGCGACGGCGGTCCCGGCAAGTGCGACTTCGTGAATCTGCCGCCGTTCGACTGGTTCGTCCAGACTCACCTCGAGACCGACTACATGCACGGCCGCCTGCACCCGGCCATCACGACGATCGCGACCGGCGTAGGCGGCCTGGTCTTCATGCCGGAGGTCACCTTCCGCGTGACCGACTCGTTCCTGCTGAACACGAAGTACGTGAACATCCACACCTTCGGCAGCATCAACAACGGCTTCCTCGGCGTCGGCTACTTCCGCGACCGCGACCAGATCTGGCTGCGGGCAACCTACCAGCTGAACTGAGGCGGACGGGCCCGCGCGGCCCGGTCGAGCGACGAACGGGGCGGCACCGCGCGGGCGGTGCCGCCCCGTCGCGTTTGGCGGGCCGCCGGGGCCGCCGCTAGATTGCGTGCGTGCGGGAGGTCGAGGAGGACGCCCGGCCCACGCCGCGACGGCGGCGGGGCCGGCTGCTCGCCTTCGTCGCGGTGACGCTGCTCTGCGCGGCCGCCGTGCGGATCGACCGGCAGGTCGTGGCGGGGTTTCGCGACGGTCGCTGCCGCGACCGCGTGCGGTTCCTCGCGGCCCCGCTGCGCATCCCGGCCGGGGCCGACGTCGACGCGATGGGCGTCGAGCGCGAGCTCGCGGACCTCGGCTACCGGCGGGTGGGCGGCGCGCCTGCGGAGCCCGGCAGCTTCCGGCGGGAGGCGGACCGGATCGAGATCTTCCTGCGGGCCGCGCCGCGGCCGGGAGCCTGGAGCGACCGTCCCGCGACGCGCACGGCACTCCGGCTCGAGGGTTCGCGGGTGGTCGCGATCGACCGGGACGACGGCGGCCCGGCCGATGCGCTCGAACTCGAACCCCGGCCGCTCGACGGCGTGCTCGACGAGACCTGGAGCCCGCGCGAGCCCTTCCGCCTGCAGGACGCACCGACGCACGCGGTGGACGCGGTGCTCGCCGCCGAGGACGCGCGCTTCCTCGGTCACCCCGGGCTCGACGTCGGCTCGCTGCTGCGTGCCCTCAAGGTGAACTGGGCGGCGGGCGGCGTGCGCCAGGGAGGCAGCACGATCACCCAGCAGGTGGTGAAGAACCACTTCCTCTCGCAGGAGCGGTCGTTCCTGCGGAAGCTGCGCGAGATCCCGATGGCGCTCGCCCTCGAGGCGCGCTTCGGCAAGCGCGAGATCCTCGAGTGCTACCTCTCGAACGTCTACCTCGGGCACGACGGCGGGGTGGGCATCCACGGGCTCGCCGAGGGCGCGCGCGTCTTCTTCGGCAAGCCGGTCGGGAGCCTGACGGTCGGCGAGTCGGCGACGCTCGCCGGGATCATCCGTTCGCCGAACGCGCTCTCGCCGCTCCGGCACCCGGCCCAGGCCCGCGCGCGGCGCGACCAGGTGATCGCGCAGATGGTCGACAACGGCTGGATCGGCCCGGCGCAGGCCGACGCCGCGCGCGCCGAGCCGCTGCCGAAGCCGCCGCGGCGGGCGGCGCCCGCGGACGTCTTCTTCGTGCAGCAGGTCCGCCGCGACCTCGCCGTCCGCGGGCTTCCCCCCGAGACGATGGAGACGGGGACCGCGGTGTTCACCACGCTCGACCTGCGCCTGCAGCGCGCGGCCGAGCGCGAGGTCGCCGCCGTCCTGCGCCGCGCCGAGGGGCGGCTGCCCGCGCTGCGCGGCGTGCAGGCCGGAATCGTCGCGATCGACCCGCGCGACGGGGGCGTCCGCGCGCTCGTCGGCGGCCGCGACTTCCGCGCGAGCGAGCTCGACCACGCGGTGCAGGCCCGTCGTCCCGTCGGCTCGCTGGTCCTGCCGTTCGCCTGGCTCGCCGCGATCGCCGACCCGTCCTCGGGCGTGACGCCGGCGACCCGGCTCGACGGCGAGCCGCTCGTGGTCCGCGACGGCGACGAGACGTGGACGATCGAGGATCCCGGGCGCGCACCGCGCGGATCGGTCTCCGCCCGCGAGGCGATGGTCGACGGCCTCGTCGCGCCCGCGGCGCGCGTCGCCGCGCGACTCGGCTTCGCTCGCGTCGCCGCGGCGCTGCGGTCCTTGCCGTTCGCCCGCGAGCCGCTGCCCCCGGGGCCGGCGGTCGCGACCGGCTCCTTCGAGGCGTCGCTGCTCGACTCGGTCGTGTCGTTCGCGGCGTTCCCCGGGCTCGGCCGGATCCCCTCGCCGACCGCGGTCGCGGGAGCGAAGGCGCCCGCGGGCGCGAATCGGCTGCGATCCCAGCCGGTGCTGGCTCGCATCGCCGATCCAGCGCCCATCTGGGTGGTGCACTCGACGTTCGCCCGGGCGGAGAGGGAGCGCGCGGCCTCGCGGGCCGCCGATCCCGCGCGCGCCGGGAGCCCGCCGGGGTTCGTCACGCGATCGGGCTCGAGCGAGGGGCTTCGCGACCAGTGGTGGGTGGGCTGGTCGCCGTCGCTCGTCCTCGGCGCGTGGATCGGTTTCGACGACGACCGCCCGATGCCGCCGCCGTCGGCCGGGCTCGCGACCACGCTCGGCGAGGCGATCGCGCGGCTCGGGCTCGCGGGGCTCCCCGCGGAGCAGGTGCTCGCGCCCGAGGGCGTGACGACGGTCGAGATCGACGAGGCGAGCGGGCTGCGGGCCGCGCCGGGCTGTCCGGGCCACGTCGCGATGGACTTCGTCTCCGGCACCGCGCCCGCGACGACCTGCCGCCCGGTGGCCTCCCGCCCGCAGGCGGCGCCGCGCGAGGGAGAAGCCGCCCGCAGGCCCCGCCGCGCCTTGACCCGTCGGACGGGCCGCCCTACCGTCCGGCCTCCGGAGCCGCTTTGACGACACCCGTGCGCACGCAGAACAAGCGCCTCGCCCAGGGCGAGCGCAGCCGGGGCAAGCTGCTGCGGGCGGCGGCGAAACTGTTCGCCGAGCGCGGCTACGCCGGCACCAGCGTCGACGACGTCTGCCGCGAGGCGAAGGTCGTGAAGAGCGCCGTCTACTGGCACTTCGAGAGCAAGGAAGGGCTGCTCGCCGCGGTGCTCGACGAGGTCTCGAGCGAGTGGCTCGGTCGGATCGCGGAGGTCGTGGCGCATTCCGACGAGCCCCGGGAACAGCTGCGGCGGACGATCGCGACGCTGCGCGAGGCGGTCGTCGAGCGACCCGACTTCCTCGGCCTGCTCCACGGCATGGCGCTCGAGCGATCGCGCCTCTCGCGCTCGACGCGGGCGGTGCTGGTCGGCGTGCAGGAGCGCGCGCGCGCGGCGGTCGCCGACGCGATCGCCCGGGCGGTCGGCACGCGCCCCAACGGCCTCGACGAGGTCTCGTCGCTGGTGCTGTCCACCTTCGACGGGCTCCTCATGGGCCACCGCATCCGCCAGGACCCGGCCGAGCTCGACCGCATGTTCGCCTGGTTCGAACACCTGGTCGGCCTGCTCGTGCTCCAGCTCCTGCCGATCCCCCGCGGCGGCGGCTTCGTCGGCCGCGAACGCGGACCGCGCGAATTCCCGATCACGGCGTCCGCGGTCCGTCTCCACGCCGAGGGCTGCGGCGACCGCACGGGCTGGACGGGCGACGTGCCGCCGGTCGAGGGCGAGCTCGCC
>JAFMJW010000151.1 GCA_017853315.1 Alphaproteobacteria bacterium | reverse complement strand
CCCAGGTTGTGGACGAAGTTCTCGGACACGACGACCGCCTCGCCGCGGGCGACGAGCCCGAGGGCGTCGGGCAGGCTCCGGCCGACGAGCGGCAGGCGCCCGAAGCGCGGGTCGGTGAAGTACGCCGGGTCGAAGGCGTCGATCGCGATCGGCCCGCCCGCGTACTCGGAGTCGACCGCGCGCTCGCCGACGACCGCCGCGACGCCCTCGATCGCGCGCACCTCGCCGACGATCGACTCGTCGAGCGGCGCCTCGACGAAGCCCGCCTCGAGGTGGGCCGAGCCGACCGAGAGGTCGCCCCGCAGCTTGCCCGGCATCACCTCGACGACCGAGCGCTCGAAGCTCCGCGCGAGCGTCCACATCCAGAGCACGGTGCCGAAGCCGACCGCGATCGTCGCGATCGAGAGGGCGGTGCGCGAAGGATCGCGAGACAGGGTCGCCGCGGCGAGCCTCCCGGTCGGGCCGGCGACGACTTCGAGCAGGCGCCCGACGGCGGGAGCCGCCCGCTCGAACAGCGGGCGTGCGCCCGTCGCCGCCGCGAGCACGAGCAGGGCGCTCGCGGCGAGCCCGCTCGCCGGGTCGGCGAGACGCAAGTGGAGCGCGATCGCGAGCACCGCGACGGACAGTACCCCCGCCGCCCACCGGGAGCGCGGGGAGGCCGGCCGCGAACCGTGCACGCCTCGTCGCGAGAGGGTCTCGACGACGGGCACGCGCGCGGCCCGTCGCGCCGGCAGCACGGCCGCCGCGACGGTGGCGCCGAGACCGAGCGCCGCCGCACCCAGGAGCGACTCCGGCCGGACCGCGAGCACGGCGTCGGTCGCGACGAGCTTCGACGCGAGCATCGTCGTCCGCGCGACGATGGGCAGGATCGCACGTCCGAGTGCCACGCCGAGCAGGAGTCCGAGCGAGGTGCCGGCGATGCCGACGGCGAGCGCCTCCTTGCCGAGTTCCCACGCGACGCGCGAACTCCGCAGCCCCGCCGCGCGGAGCACCGCGAGTTCCCACGTCCGGGCTTCGAAGACCGAACCGAGCCTGCTCACCGCGATCAGCGCGGCCGCGACGAGCCCGAGCAGCCCGACCGCGGAGAGGAGCGTCTGCACCGCTGCCATCACCTTCTGCAGGTCCATCTTGCGCTGCGTCGGCGTGTCGGCCCGCAGTCCGGGCGGCAGCTTCGCCACGATCGCGTCCCGTACCGCGTCGAGCTCGGCGCCGGACTCGAGCACGACGTCGATGCGGCTCGCGAAGCCGGGCCGCGCGAACGCGGCCTCGGCCGCCTGGAGGTCCATGACGACGAGGCCGCCGGCATGGGCGCTCGCCACCCCCGTCGGCGCGAGCGTCCCGCGCACGTGGAAGCGCCGCGTGCCCGACGGCGTCCGGAGATCGAGCGGTCCGCCGTCCTCGAGGCCGAGCTCGCGGGCGAGCGACTCGCTCGCGATCACCGAGTCGGGCTGCGAGAGGAAGACGAGCGGGTCGTCCACGATGCGGCCGTCGCCCTCGACCGGCTCGTAGACGCGCACCGCACCCTCGTCGGTCACGTCGACCCCGTGCACCGCGACCTGGCGTCCGCTGCCGTCGACCAGGAAGGCGGACGCGTCGACCACCGGCACCGCGCGCGCCACGCCGGGCACCGAGGCGAGGACCGAGGCGATCTCCTCCGGCACGAGACCGCTCGTGCCGGCGCCGACCTGCAGGCTCGCCCGTCCGGCCATCGCGTCGACGATCTCGCCGAAGGCCCGGAACACGGCGCGGTTGGCGAGGTCGATCGCGCAGACGAGCGCCGTCCCGCAGGCGATCGCGGCGATCGTCAGCACGAGTCGGCCCGCGCCGCCGCGCAGGAAGCGCCGGGGCATGCGGAAGCTCGCGCGGGTCACGGACGGGCTCCGTGGTTCGGCGGGGTCGCCTGGGTCGGCTGGTTCGTCATCGCGGCGGCCGCTACCAGCCGCGGCGACCGAGCGTCAATGACAGGATTGCATCCATGCAGTGCAGGCATGCGCCGCCTCGGCCGGCCCCGGCACCCCGGGTCGGCCTGCGCCCGCGGGCTCGCTTCGCCCCGGTCGTCCAGCCCCCGGGCGGGTCGACCGGGGGCTGCAGGTTCCGGGCTTCCAGCCGCGCCGCCCTGTGATAGACGCCCCGAAATGACTCGAACCCCTCGTTCCCCCGGCGTCCTCCTCCGGCTCCTCCCCCTCGCCGTCCTCCTCGGCGCCTGCGGCTCGCTCGACGGCGGCCCGGTCGGGGTCGGTGGGCTCTCGTTCGCGAAGTCCGGCTCGATCGTGACCGACGACGGTCGCGGCAGCTTCCGCTTCGGAGCGGCGACCGCCGCGACGCAGATCGAGGACCGGAACCCGACCACCGACTGGTGGGTCTTCACGGGGCCGAAGGAGCAGGGCGGTCTCGCGAAGAGCCCGTTCGTCGGCGAGGCCTCGCGCGGCTACACGCTCGCGATCGAGGACGTGAAGCTGCTGCAGGAGATGCACCTCGACTCCTACCGCTTCAGCATCGAGTGGGCGCGCATCGAGCCGCGCCGCGACGTGATCGACGAGGAAGCGATCCGGCACTACTCGGACCTGATCGACGCGCTGCTCGCCGCCGGCATCAAGCCGATGGTGACGATCCACCACTTCTCGAACCCGACCTGGGTCGACGACCCGCGCGACCTCGCCTGCGCGGACGGCCCGACCGACCGCAACCTCTGCGGCCTCGGCCACCCCGTCGGCGGCCCGCTCGTGATCGCCGAGATGGCGGAGCACGCACGCCTCCTCGCCGAGCGCTTCGGCGACCGGGTGGACGAGTGGGGCACCTGGAACGAGCCCATGAACTACGTGCTCGCGGCCTACGGGCTCGGCGCGTTCCCGCCGGGCAAGAACCGCCTGTTCAACTTCATCGACGAGTTCCTGCCGACGATCCGCGACATGCTCGCCTCGCACGCAGCGATGGCGAAGGCGATCCGCGAGGCCGACCGCAGGGACGCCGACGGCGACGGTCGCCCCGCCGACGTCGGCTTGACGCTCGCGGTGATCGACTGGGTGCCGTCGCGCGACGGGCAGCCGTCGGACGACCCGGCGGACGCGGCCGCGCGCGACCGCCTCGAATACGCGCTGCACTGGCTGCCGGTCGACTCGATCCGCAACGGCACCTTCGACGCGAATGCCGACGGCGTGCCCGACGAGCAGCACCCCGACTGGCAGGGCACGCTCGACTGGCTCGGCGTGCAGTACTACTTCCGCGGCGGCGTGACCGCCGCGGTCGCGGCCGTCCCGGTGCTCGACCTCGCCCCCTGCTTCGACGCCTTCGACCTCGGCGCCTGCATCGCGCCCGCGGACCCGACCTTCTGCGTCCCCGTCATGGGCTACGAGTACTGGGCGCCCGGGCTGCACGACCTCATCATGGACTTCTCGGGCCGCTACCCCGGGCTGCCGCTCGTCGTCACCGAGGCGGGGATCCAGACCCGCGTCGGCGAGCGCCGCGCGGAGAACGTGGTGCGGACCCTCGAGCAGATCGGGCGCGCGCGCGCCGACGGCGCCGACGTGCGCGGCTACTACCACTGGAGCCTCTACGACAACTTCGAGTGGGCGCTCGGCTACGAGCCGCGCTTCGGCCTGTACTCGGTCGACTTCACGACCTACGAGCGCACGCCGACGATGGGCGCCGAGGTGCTGGGCCGCATCGCCGAGGAGCGGAGCGTCGACGACTCGCTGCGCGAGCGCTTCGGCGGGATCGGCCCGATGACGCCCGAGCCGGGCGTCCCTGAGAACCCCCGCACCTGCAATCGCGCCGACCTCGCGAAGTGACGGCGGGCCCGCCCCGCGCGTCCCGAGCCGACGGAGAACCATGGACACCAAGCTCTTCCTGACGATCTTCGGCAGCGTCTTTCTCGCCGAGCTGGGCGACAAGACTCAGCTCGCGACGATGCTCTTCGCGTCGGACGGAACCAACCCGAAGCTCACGGTGTTCCTCGGCTCGGCGCTGGCACTGGTCGCGACGTCGGCGATCGGCGTGATCGCCGGGGCCGCGATCTCGCAGGTCGTGAGCCCGCGCACGCTCGGCGTGATCGCGGGGCTCGGCTTCGTCGCGATCGGGATCTGGACGCTGGTCGGGGCCTGGAAGGGCTGAGATCCCGCTGCGGGCCGAAGCCCGGGGCGGGATCCGCGTGGCGGCAGGTGGTACGGTGCCGACTCCCCTCCACGGGGTCGCGCGCCGCTCAGTCGTCGCGCCGGAACTTCACCAGCACGAGGTCTTCGTCCACCGGCTCGAAGACGGCTCGCACCCGCATGCCAGCCCGGATCTCGTCCGGTGCCACGTCGAGCACCTCGCTCACGAAGTGCACGCCCTCGTCGAGCAGCACGTCGACCACGTTGTAGGGCAGCTTCGCCTCGAAGGCGGGCAGCGTCGGCCCGCGCACGATCGTCCAGGTGTGGATCACGCCGCGGCCCGTCGAGAGCTCCCACGAGAACTCGCGCGACAGGCACGACGGGCAGGTCGGGCGAGGGTAGTGCCTGAAGGCCCCGCAGCCCGAGCAGCGCTGGAAGCGCAGCTCGCCGCGCGCCGCGGCCTCGTAGAAGGGGGCCGCGTCGCGGGTCGGAGCAGGGCGCGGGAAGCCGCGCGTGATCGGTCGGGCGTCGTCGGCCATCACGCTCTCCGGAGCAGGAAGGCGCCGGTCGGGTCGCTGTTGGCGCCCGCGACGAGCGCGATCTCGCAGTCGCGCACCTGCGAGGTGGAGGTGCCGCGGATCTGCCGCACGGCCTCGGTCGTGTTGTTGAAGCCGTGGATGAAGGCCTCGGACAACTGCCCGCCGTTCGTGTTGCAGACCAGCCGCCCGTCGGGCCAGGCGAGACCGCCGTTCTCGACGAAGGGCCCGCCCTCGCCCCGGGCGCAGAAGCCGTAGTCCTCGAGTGCGATGATGACCATCGAGGTGAAGAAGTCGTAGAAGAACGCGACGTCGACGTCCGCGGGCGAGAGCCCCGACGACTGCCAGAGCTGGCGTCCGACCCGGACCGCCGAGTCCTCGTCACGCGGGCGCGAGAAGAGCGTCGAGAGCCGGATGTGGTGGGAGCCCGCGGCCATCGCGCCCGTATGCACGATCGCGGGCGGCTGGCGCAGGTCGCGCGCGCGCTCGGTCGAGGTGAGGATCATCGCGACGGCGCCGTCGGTCTCGATGTTGCAGTCGAAGAGTCGCAGCGGGTCCGCGATCATCCGCGAGGCGTGGTGGTCGGCTCGCGTCATCGGCGTGCGCATGACGGCCGCGGGATTGCGGATCGCGTGCTCGCGGAAGGCGATCGCGACGTCCGCGTACTGGTCGTCGGTCGTGCCGTGGTCGATCCGATGGCGCATGCTGATCATCGCCATCTCCTGGAACGCGCTCACGAGCCCCTGCGGCACGTGCCACTGGTTCAGGCCCGGCAGACTCTCGGGCAGCTTCTCCCAGTAGCGTCCGCCCTGCTTGGGATCGCGCCCGTAGCCCGACGCCTTGCCGCGCGCGCGCGATCGGTAGACCAGCACCGTGTCCGCCATGCCGGCCGCGATCGCGGCCGCGGCGAGGACGACCACCGACGCCGAGCCCCCGCCGCCGAAGGGCGTGCCGCAGAACCAGCGCAGCAACGGGTTGCCCAGCGCCGCGAGCACCTGCTCCTCGTCGAACTGCTCCATGTCGTAGCGGACGAGACCGTCGATCGCGCGCGGCGAGAGGCCGGCGTCCTCGCAGGCGGCCCAGATCGCGTCGACCGCCATCTCGGGCTCGGAGCGGCCGAGCGACTTCGCGAACGGCGTCTGGCCGATGCCGACGATCGCGGCCGCGTCGCGGATCCGCGGCAGGTGCGCGGGGTCGACCTCGTTCACGGGTGCGCCTCGTCGGCCACGCGGAGCGCCTTGGTGAGGAGGGAGGAGCGTCCGATCGAGGCGAGATCGGCCGGGGCGAACACCCGGCGCTCGCCGGCCTCGGCCCGGTGGCGTGTGCGAGCGGCCTTGCCGGAGGCGGCGCTCGCCGCGCGATCGAGTGCGGCCGCCGAGACGGTCTGCGTTCGTACCGCGACCGAGAAGGAGCGGTGGAGGATCGCGTGCGTGAACCCATGCGTCGGCGGCCCCGTGCCATCGGCACGTCGGGCGCCCGTCGCATACGCGACCCTGGCGGGCTTCACGCCCGGCTCGTCGAGCAGCGGCAGCCACATCCCGGGCAAGTGCGCGAACACGCCCCGCTCGAGCAGCACCCGCCCGTCGCGATCGCGCAGGACGAGCAGCGAGAGCGCCACGCGCTCGGTCGCGCGGCGCGGCTTCGTCGGCGGGTGCTGGTCGACTGCGTCGTCCGCGTGCGCGCGGCAGGAGCGGGCGATCGGGCAGGCGCCGCAGTCGGGCGAGATCGGTCGACAGGTGGTCTGACCGAGCTCCATGAGCGCCTGGTTCCAGTCGCCGGGACGGGCGCGTTCGAGGAGTCGCTCCGCGATCGCGCGATGCGGTTCACCTCGACCGTCGGGCAGCCCGAGCCGCTCGAGCCGCGAGAGGACGCGCACGACGTTGCCGTCGACGGCGGCGAGCGGCTCGTCGAAGGCGATCGAGAGAACCGCCGCGGTCGTGTACTCGCCGACCCCGGGCAGGGCGCGGGCGGCGATCGGGTTCCGCGGGAAGGTGCGCTCCCCGAGCTCGACGAGGAGCCGTGCCGCCGCGTGCAGGGAGCGCGCGCGGCGGTAGTAGCCGAGGCCCGACCATGCGGCGAGCACGGCGTCCTCGTCCGCGCGGGCGAGCGCACGGAGGTCGGGGAATCTCCCCACGAAGCGCTCGTAGGCCGGCACCACGACGTCGATCCGGGTCTGCTGCAGCATGACCTCCGACACCCACACGCGGTAGGAGTCGCGGTCGCGACGCCACGGCAGGTCGCGGCGTCGCTCGTCGAACCAGGCGAGGAGCGCGCGTCGGATGGCGCGGTCGCGGGGAGCGGATGCTTCCCCCCTCGCGGGGGCGCGGCGGGCGGAGAGGGCCTCGGTACGGGCGGCGACGGTCCGCCTGGCGAACGCGGCTCTCACCACGACGTCCAGCCGCCGTCGACGTAGACGGTCGTGCCGGTCGTGAACGTCGAGGCGGGAGAGACGAGGTACAAGAGCGCGGTGCTCAGCTCGTGCGCCTCGCCGAGTCGCCCCATCGGCGTGCGCCCGAGCACCTTCTCGACGTTCGCCGACTCGGCGAAGCCGTGCTCGGTCATCTCGGTCTGGAACCAGCCCGGCGCGATCGCGTTCACCGTGATGCGGTGCTTCGCCCACTCCATCGCCATCTGCCGGGTCGCGTTCTCGAGCCCGGCCTTCGAGGCGACGTAGCCGATCGCGTTGTAGACGGGGTTCGCGCGCCCGGCGAGCACCGAGGTGACGTTCACGACCCGTCCCGGCTTGCGCGCCTCGATCAGTCGGCGTGCGACCTCCTGCGCGAGCAGGAACGGCGAGGTCAGGTTCAGCCGCAGCGCGCTCTCCCACTTCTCCCGCGCGTGCTTCTCGGCCCGGCTCATCGGTGCCACGCCCGCGTTGTTGACCAGGATCGAGACCGTGCCGAGCTGCGACTCGGCGTCGGCGACCGCGCGCGCACAGTCGCCGTCGGCAGCGAGGTCGGCCGGGACCGCGGCCGCGCGGACGCCCGCCCCCCGCAGCTCGCGGGCCACCTCCTCGAGGCGCTCGCGCCTGCGCGCGACCAGCGCCACGTCGGCCCCGGCCGCTGCGAGCACGCGCGCGAACTCGACGCCGAGTCCGGAGGACGCGCCGGTGACGAGCGCCACCTGTCCGCGCAGCGAGAAGAGGTCGTCGATCGTGCTCACGGCGCGAACCTCGCCCGCGAGGCGCGCGGGGTCAAGGGCGGGACCGCGAGCCCCGGCTCGGGAGTCGACGTCGTCCCGTGCGCCCGCGCGCAGACCGTCGCTCAGGCCTCGATCGCGATCCAGCCGAACTGGCGCCCCGCGTTCGCGCCGTCGCGGCGATAGGACGCAAACCCCGCGTCGCCGCAGAAGGTGCACGGGCCGATGTACTCGATGGCCTCGTCGGCCACCCCGGAGTCCCGCAGCACCATCCGCGCGACGCGCCGCAGGTCGAGGGTGCCCTTGCCGGGCGCGCGATCGCTTCCCCCGTCGCGCCACGCCTGCCAGACCTGCTCGCCGAAGCGGTCTGCGAACTGCGCGGCGATCTCGCGCTCCACCTCGAAGCAGCAGCCGTCGATCGACGGGCCGAG
>JAFMJW010000150.1 GCA_017853315.1 Alphaproteobacteria bacterium | reverse complement strand
GTCGCGAGCACCGGCGGACCGGGCGGGGCCTCGACGATCTTCACGTTGGCGCCGTGCTCGCGCGCGATGCGCTCGATCTCGGGGCGGATGCGCAGCGCGATCTCGTGCGACGCCGTGGAGCGGCGCTCCTTGGGCAGCAAGCTCACCCGGAGGTCTGCCACGTTGCCGCCGTGGCGAAGGTAGTAGTGGCGAACCATGCCGTTGAAGTCCATCGGCGAGGCGTGACCGACATAGGCCTGCCAGTCGGTCACCTCGGGGACCGTCGAGAGGAAACGCCCGAGGTCCGCGGCCGCGGCGTCGGTCGCCTCCAGGGTCGACCCGCGAGGCATGTCGACGACCAGCGCGAACTCGTTCTTGTTGTCGAACGGCAGCATCTTGAGCGGGACCGCCCGTGTCACGGCGAGGAGCGCGGATGCGACGAAGGCGAGGGCGACGGCGCCGAGGAATGCCCATGCGCGCGGACGGCTGTCGAGGAGCGGGCGGAGCACGGCGCGATAGCCACGCCAGGCCGCCGTCTTCTCCAGTTCGAAGGCCGGGCCGTGATCCTTCTCGGCCTCGCCGGCGAGCAGGTGGTAGCTCGCCCAGGGGGTCACCGTGAACGCGACCAGCAGCGACATGAGCATCGCGATCGGGACATTGAAGGCCATGGGCGCCATGTAGGGCCCCATCATGCCGGTGATGAAGAACAGCGGGAGGAACGACACGATCACGGTGAAGGTCGCGAGGATCGTCGGGGGCCGGACCTCGTCCACGGCGGACAGCGTCGCCTCGAGCGGGGGTTGTCGCCGCAGCTGGAGGTGTCGAAAGATGTTCTCCACGTCGACGATCGGGTCGTCGACCAGCAGTCCGAGCGAGAGAATCAGGGCGAAGAGCGTGACGCGGTTGATCGTGTAGCCGAAGACCAGGTCGAGCAGCAGCGTGACGGCGAGCGTCATCGGCACGGCGATCGCCACGATGAACGCCTCGCGCGGGCCGAGCGCGATCGCGAGGAGCACGATGATGGTCGCGATCGCGACCAGGAGGTGCTTCACGAGTTCGTTCACCTTGTGGTTCGCGGTTTCGCCGTAGTTGCGGGTGACGTGGACGTCGACGTCCGAGGGGATCACCGTCCCGCGCAGGCCTTCGACGGTCTCGATGACATGATCGGCCACGCGCACGGCATTCGTGCCCTTGCGCTTCGCGACCGCGATGGTGACGGCCGGGCGGCTCTCGCCGGGTCTCGCCCCGGAGACCTCGCCGACGGCGACCGCGGCGTCGGCGGCGGGGCCGAAGCCCATGCGGGTGATCGTCTCGGCTTCCGCCGGGCCGTCCTCGATGTGCGAGACGTCGCGGAGCAGGACCGGGACCCCGCCCGCATCCGCGACGGGGGTGGCCCCGATCTCCGCGGTCGAGCCGAAAAATGGTCCGGCTTCGAGAGCGACCTCTCGGCCACCGCGCTCGAAGCGACCGGCCGTGACGTTCAGGTTGGCGGCGCCGAGCGCCTGGAGCACGCCGAGGAGGGACGCCCCTCGCGCCGCGAGGGCAGCGGGGTCGACCCGCACCGTGACCTGCCTCGGCTCGCCGCCGACGACGGCGCGCTTGCCGCTGTCGGTCACCCGGCCGAGCTTGTCTTGTACCTCGTCGGCGATGCGTCTCAGTTCGGAGGACCCGATCGCGGGGTCCGGCGACGAGAGCGTGAAAGTGACGATCGGGACGTCGTCGATCTCGATCGGCTTCACGATCCAGCCGGTCACCCCCTGCGGCACCGCGTCCTGGCTCGAGAGGACCTTGTTCCAGACCTTCACGAGGCTCCGCTCGCGGTCCTCGCCGACGAAGAAGCGGACCGTCACCACCGCCTCCCCTGGGCGCGACATCGAGTAGACGGTTTCGACGCCGTCGATCTCCCAGAGGCGGGCCTCGAGCGGTGTCGCGACGAGGTTCTCGGTCTCTTCCGCCGACGCGCCGGGGAACTGGACGAAGACGTCGGCGAACGGGACGACGATCTGGGGCTCCTCCTCGCGCGGCGTCGCGACGAGCGCGATGGCGCCTGCGATGAGGGACGCGATCAGCAGCAGGATCGAAAGCTTCGAGGTGATGAAGATCTCGACGATCCGCGTCGTCAGGCTGCGCGGGGGCGGCCCGGCGGCCGGGTCGAGCGGCGGTACGGACGCGGGCGCGTCGGTCGGTTGCGTGCTCACCGGCCTCCCTCCCGGGTCTCGGGTGCGGCGACCACGATCGTCTCCCCGGCCGAGAGGCCCGAGAGGACTTCCACCCGGTCGCCATACGTCTTGCCGGTGCGTACCGAGCGCTGCCGGGCACCGGCGGGCGTCGCGACGAGAACGTTCTCCAGCTGTCCGGTTCGACGCACGGCCGCGGGTGGGACGAGCATCGCGTCGTGGCGTCCGCAGGGAATGCTCACCACGGCGAACGCGCCGGGTCGGAGCCCGGGCGCAGGGTCGACGTGGGCCTTGGCGCGAACGGTGCGGCTGCGCGGGTCGGCGACCGGGGCGATCTCCTCGATGCGAGCCTGGACGGTCGTGTCGCCGTGGGCATCGCGCAAGCGCACCGGCCATTCGCTGCCGATCGCGAGGCCCGGGCTGCAGCGCTCGGGAACGTCGGCCTCCACGCGCAGCGACGCGGGGTCGTGCAGGACGACGATCGGGCGTCCCGGGGCGGCCATGTCGCCGGGGTCGGCGAGCCTGGACCCGACGACACCGTCGAAGGGCGCGCGGACCACGTTGTCACCGAGGGCGACCTGCGCCTCGGCGAGCCCGTCGGTGGCGCGAGCGAGGCCCGCGCGGGCAGCCGCGGCGCGTGCCTCCGCCGCGTCGAGATCCTGTCGCGTGGTCGCCTGCTTGCCGAAGAGCGTGCGCGCACGGACGAGATCGGCGTCGGCCTGCGAGGACTGGGCGCGGGCGGCTGCGACCGCCGCGCGAGCCTGGTCGGTGCGAGCGCGCGCGTCGCGGTCGTCGAGCGTAGCGACGACGTCGCCCCGGCGGACCAGCTGGCCGAGCGTCACTCGCACGTCGAGGATCCTCGCCATCGTTCGGGGGGCGACGTTCGCGACCAGGCGCGAGTTCACGGTGGCGGGTACGTCGACCAGGTCCTCGACCTCACGGCGCTCGACCGGGGCCGTGCCTTCCGGGGGAGCCGGGATCTCGCCGACCGGGGAGCGTCCCGGTGGCGACGCGTGGCCTCCCACGCCCGCCACCCACGCGAGCAGGGCCGCGAGCCCGGCGATCCCGAGCACGGCCGCGATCGCCCGGGTCGGCATCCGCCGTGCCGCTGCCTCGTCCTGCTTCGTCTGGGTCATGAGTCCCCCGTGTCGCGGCGCCCGAGGGCACCGATCGCCTTGGCGAGCCCAGCCTCCGAGCGACGGACCTCGTAGCGGGCCGCGATCGCCCGGGAGCGCGCGGCGGCCGCTGCCGCCTCGGCCTCCAGGTAGCGCGTGAGCGTGGCCGCGCCGGCCTCGTACTGGACCTGCACCAGTCGCAGGGCCTCCTCCGCGGCCGCGAGCGCACGTCGGCTCACCTCCTCCCGCTCGCGGACTTCGTGCAGCGTGAGCCACGCCGTGCGGACGTCCCGCGTCGCGTCGAGCTTCGCCTTGCGCTCGGCCTGTCGAGCGGCCTCGAGCCGCGACTGCGCAGCGCGCACGCGCTCGCGTGTGCGGAAACCGTTGAACACGTCGATCTCCGCCGCGACCCCGAAGGTCCAGTTGTCCGCGCGGTGGGCGAGCTGGAGGTCGCTCGAGTCGTTTCCGTAGTTGCCGAAGGCGTCGACGCGTGGCAGCCAGGCGGCGCGTTCGGCCGCCAGCTCGGCCTCGCGGATCGCCACGGACCGGGAGGCCGCCGCGATCTCCGGGCGCTGGTCGGCCGCGGTCTCGAGCGCGTCGTCGAGGGTGAGCGGCAGGCGGCCGATCGCGTCTCCGCGCGACGAGACGCGGACTTCGAGGGGCTCCTCCGCCGACATCCCGAGCAGGACGCGCAAGGCTTCGCGGGAGAGGTCGACCGCGTTCTCGGCACGGAGCCGGTTCTCGCTCGCCTCCGCGAGTCTCGCTTCGAGCGAGAGCACGTCGGACGGGAGTGCCGTGCCGGCGTCGACCTGCGCGCGCGCCTGCTCGATCGCGCGCCGTACGGCCTGCTCCGACGACCGGCTCGCCGCGACCTGCTCAGGTGCGGCGAGCATGGCCGCGTAGGCGGCGACGACGGCCTCCGCGATCGCGTTGCGCAGGGCCTCGCGCTCGAGACGGGCAGCGTCGACCCCGAGCTCGGCGGCCTTGCGGCGCTGCCAGTCCTGGCCGCCACGGAAGAGCGGCAGCGCTCCGACGATCTCCGGGCGCACGTTCTGCGTGGCGCCCGGGTCGTTGAAGTTCAGGTCGAAGCTGAAGCGGCGCTGGTTCAGGATCATGCCGAAGGCCTGCGCCGGGCTGTCGGTCCGGACGTAGCCGAGGCGACCCATGACTTGCGGGAAGAAGGCGGAGGTGGCTTCTCCGACGCGTGCGCGCGCCTCCTCGATCCGGGCGGCTGCGGCCTCGACGTCCGGGTTCTGGCGGAGGGCGAGGTCGATCGCCTCGTCGAGATCGAAGGGCGTCCCCGGGGCATGCGCCGGTCGGGGTGCGGGGGACGGGCCCGGCGGCGGGCTCGTGATGGCGACCGACGGAACGCCGGTCGGGGCGGAAGGTGAGCGCGTCGCGACGTTGGGAGCGGCGGACGACGCAGGCGGCTCCTGGATCACGGCCGAGGCGGATCGTTGCCTCGCTCCGCAACCCGACGCGACCAGGGCCCCGGCCACGATCGCGAGGAGCGTCGCGGCCCCTGCCGTCCGTCGGGGAGCCCTTCGTCGCCGTGGGTCGACCATGGCGTCACTCGAGCCCCAGCCGGCCGAAGAGGATCTCCGCTGGGCAGAAGCCCGTGAACGCCGACTGCACGAGGTTCAGGCTGACGAAGGCGGCGATCAGGAGGAACCGGGGGGAGACGAGCCAGGCGAGGAGGAGGCTCAGCCCCACCAGGCTCCCTGCCAGCAGGCGAACGGCCTTTTCTCTCGTCATCCCGTGTCTCCTTTCGCTCCGAGGATGGTGTCCCCGACTCGTTAGAGACAAGGGAGCGGGAAAAGGGTTCGCGGGCGGTCGCGGATTTTCGGGCGGATGGCCCCGACGTCGCGGAGCCTCGGCTCGGGGCGGCGGGGCTCAGTTCCGGAGCGCAGAGCGCAGGGCGAGCCGGGCGGACGTCCGGACGGGCTCGGGAAGCGGGGTTTCGCGAGCCCGCTGGCAGAGCGCGAGAGTCGCCTGGAGGGCGTCGCACTCGGTCTTGCACCGGTTGCACCCGGACACGTGGTGCTCCAGCCGGGCGCACAGGTCCGAGTCGACCTCGCCCTCGAGGTGCCGCGAGTAGAGCAGCGGGATGTCCGGGCAGGGAGGGGAGCCAGCCGGGGACCCCAGACCGCCGGGAGGGCCGGGGAGACCCGAGGCCGGCTCGTCGTCGCGTCGGGCAGGCAGAGGTCGCCGACCCTCGACCAGGGGAGCGAGCGACTCCCGCAGCCCGACCCGCGCCCGGTGAAGGCGGCTCTTCACGGCCTCGACCGACAGTCCGGTGATCTCGGCGACCTGCGGCGCCGTGAGGCCCTCGACATCACGCAGGACGAGGATCTCCCGTTGCGTCGGGTCGAGCTCGGCGATCCCTGCGGAGAGGGCGCGGGCGATCTCGCGGGAGGCCGTCGCCTCCTCCGGGTCCTGCGCAGGGTCGCGAAGGTCGGAGGCCGCCTTCGCATCGAGAGACTCGGAGGCTGAGGCGTTCTGGACGGTCCTGCGGGCGCGGGCGCAGAAACTTCGGGCGATCGAGTAGAGCCAGGTCGTCACCGAGGAGGCCCCGCGAAAGCCGCGCAGCCCGCGCGCGGCGGCGAGCAGCGTCTCCTGCAGGATTTCGCTCGCGTCGTCGGGATCGCCGCACATCTTGAGCCCGAAGCGGAAGATCCGGGGCTGCCAGCGCTCGAGCAGGTCCTCCAGCGCGGCGCGGTCGCCGCCCCGGGCCGCTGCGAGGAGAGTCTCGTCGTCGCGTGGTGCACCCATGCCGAGCCCAGACGGTATCCGGGTCCCGCGCGGATGCAACGGTCGACACTTCGAGGAGGATCGGGAGGTCGGGGTCCCTGCGGGCGCGGACGCCCCCCCCCGCGGGGGTTGCTCCCGTCCCGCGAATTCACGCTAGAAGGGGTCGCGGGAGGCTTCCATGGCACGTGTCATCAAGCTCGGGATCAAGCGCCCGGTGAGCGGACCGCTCCTGCCGGACCCCGAGCCTCGCGAGGCGCGCTACACGATCATTTCCGTCGACGACCACCTGATGGAGCCCCCCCACGTGTTCGAGGGGCGAATGCCCGCGCACTTCGCCGGTGTAGCGCCCCGCGTCGAGGAGACCGAGGAAGGCCACCAGGTCTGGGTCTTCGAGGACACGCCGTACTTCCAGGTCGGCTTCATGTGCGTCGCGGGCCGCGCGCGCGAGGACCAGCGCTTCGAGCCCGCGCGCTTCGAGGAGATGCGCCGCGGCTGCTGGGATCCCGACGCCCGCATCCGCGACATGGACATCAACGGAGTGTGGGCTTCGCTCAACTACCCTTCGGGCGTCACCGGGTTCGGCGGCACGCTCTTCTCCGAGGCGCGGGACAAGGAACTCGGTCTCGCCTGCGTGCGCGCCTGGAACGACTGGGTCTACGAGGAGTGGCACCGGCCCCACCCCGAGCGGATCATCCCGCTCGGGATCACCTTCCTCGCCGACGCGGAGAAGGGGGCCGAGGAGATCCGTCGCAACGCGGCGCGCGGCTTCAAGGCGGTCACGCTGCCCGAGCAGCCCCATCGCCAGAACCTGCCGTCGGTCTTCGACCCGTTCTGGGAGCCGATCGTTCGGGCCTGTGCGGAGACCGGCACGGTGCTCTCGCTGCACGTGGGCTCCTCGGGTTTCGGCAGCATCCCTCCCGGCGGCGGCATGGAACTCGGTGCCACGAAATTCGGTCCGATGGCGATCGAGACCTGCGCGGAATGGCTCTGGAGCGGCTGGCCCGCCCGCTACCCGGACCTGAAGATCGCGATCGCGGAAAGTGGGATCGGCTGGGTCGCGATGCTCTGCGACCGCCTCGACAACATCATGGCGCGCTCGGGCTACGGCGCGGGTTGGCCCGACAAGAGGAATTCTCCCTCCGACGTCCTGCGCCGCAACTTCTGGTTCTGCCTGATCGACGACCCCTCGACGATCTGCACGCTCGACAAGATCGGCGTGGACCACGTCGTCGCCGAGTCGGACTATCCACACGGCGACGGGACGTGGCCCGACACGCAGGCGGTCATGCAGCGAATGCTGGGCGGGCTCCCCGACGAGTGGATTCGCAAGATCTGCCACGAGAACGCGGCGCGGCTCTACCGCCATCCCCTGCCCGCGGTGTGTCGGCCCTGAGGGGTCGAACGGGTCCGACGCGTCAGGGCGACGGGGCCGCGATCGGCGCCACGCGGTAGACGTCGCGATGGATCCGGTCGCTTGCGCGAACGAACTCCCGTGCGTCGAGGGGGCCCGGTCGCGAGATCAGGAGCATCGGTACCGGCGACTTCCCGGGCGCGTACGCCGGCTGCAGGTAGGGCCGGCGGTTCACGTTCCAGCCGCAGCGCTCCCAGAGCGCGATGCGACGCCGTGCGATCTCGGTGTCCGGCAACTCCACCTCGCCCACGAGACGCCGTCCGCGCAAGCGACGGGCGACCGTCCCGTCGACGATCGCGCCGAGCCCGCAGCCACGCATCCCGTCGATGATCGCGACGTGCTCGCAGAACACGAAGTCGCCCAGGTCCCAGTGCGAGTGGAATCCGGCGAACCGCCCGCCGGAGAGCACGGCGAGCAGGTGGAATCCGGGCCGGGCGAGTCTCGCGTCGTCGAGCACCGGGCGCTCGTCGGGTGGAAAGGCCGTCTCGAGGAGCAGTCGCACGTCCGCGAAGAACGGGTCGACGGCCTGCCGCACGTCGACCAGCTCGATCGTCGAATCCACGCAGGCGTCCTACCAGAGGCGCGCCGCGGACGCGCAGGCGCGCCGGCGCTCAACGCGGGAGCGCGGACACGCTCGGGACCGGGCTCCCGGGGAATCGCAGCTCGTGGAGGTACCAGAGTGCGAGTCCCGTCGTGTGACCGAGCGGCGCCTCGCCGGGGCCCGCTCGCCAGGCGCCGGAGGGCAGCTGGGCTGCGAGGACGCCGGGGAGGAAGC
>JAFMJW010000149.1 GCA_017853315.1 Alphaproteobacteria bacterium | reverse complement strand
CGCGGACCCACCTGGAGAAGATCCTCGAGCACTTCCCCGGCACGACGACCATGACGGTACTCTACGAGGGCAGGCCGGGCGACGCGAAGAGCGTGGCGCTGCTCGAGAACATGGATGGGCTGCGCGGCGAGCTCGAGAAGAACCCGATCGTGGTGAAGACGAATTCGCTCGTCGACCTGGTCAAGATGCTCCACAAGACCTTCGCCGCGGACGCGCCGGTGCCGTACTCGCTGCCGCACGACCAGGAGCTGGTCGCGCAGCTGCTCTTCCTCGGCGACTCGCCCGCCTTCGAGCGCTTCACCGACCGCACCCAGTCGAAGGCGCTGCTCGTCGCCTACCTGTCGAGCGACGACTCGGCGCTGGTCGGCCCGCTGGTGCGCGACGCGCAGGCCTGGGTCGCGGCGCACCCGCCGCCCGACGGCGTGAAGGTGCTGGTCGCCGGGGGCTCGGGGCCCACCGTGCTGGCGGTGAACGAGCACACGACCAGGAGCAAGATGGTGAACCTGCTGATCGTGCTCGCCACGATCTGGGCGGTCTCCTCGCTCATGATGCGCTCGCCTGCGGGCGGCCTCTACGTGATCCTGCCGATCCTCGCGACCTTGCTCGCGCTCTTCGGGCTGCTCGGCTGGACCGGCGTGCGCCTCGACATGGGGTCCGCGACCACGCTCGCGATGGCGGCCGGCGTCGGCGCCGACTACGCGATCTACTTCCTCTACCGGCTGCGCGAGGAGCGCGCGCGGGCGGCGTCGGACCGCGAGGCGCTGCACGTGACGATGCGGACCTCGGGGCGCGCCGTGATCTTCGTCGCGGCGAGCATCGCCGCCGGCTTCGGCGTCATGGGGCTCTCGAAGTTCTTCGGGCTCCGACTCTTCGGCTCGGTCATGCCCGCCGCGATGGTGATCTCGTGTCTCGCGGCGCTCTCGATCATGCCGGTGCTGGTGATGCGGGCGCGACCCCGCTTCATCTTCGGCGAGCGGCCCGCCTGACGGCAAGAGGCGGGCGCGGGGCCGGGCGCTTCGCGCGCCGGGCCCCGCGCCGTCGGCTCACGGGCAGGCGACCCCGGCCCCGGCGCAGTTGTCGGGCGAGTTCCCGAAGACCTGCGCGCTCGTGAAGGTGACGGTGCCGCCCGAGCCGTTGTAGATGCCGCCGCCCTCGCCGGGGACGCCGTTCTGGACGTCGCGGGCCTGGTTGCCGTTGATCGACGTGCCGCCGGCCAGCACGAGCTTGCCGCCCTCGTTGTAGACGCCGCCCCCGCGCTGGCGGGCGGTGTTGCCCGACACCTGCGCTCCGTCGAGCGTCAGTTCGCCGCCGTTGGCGACGGCACCTCCCACGCCGCCGCCCGCGGTCGTGCAGACGTTGCCGCGCAGGTTGCCGCCCAGGAGCGTCATCTTGCCGTTGTTCAGGATCGCGCCGCCGGCGCCGCGTCCGGAGTTGTCGAGGAAGTCGTTGCCCTCGAGCGTCGCGGTCCCGCCGTTCTCGATCGCGCCGCCCCGGCCGCTCACGGCGGCGGGGGCGGCGAGGCCGGTCGAGCCCGCGGCCGCCGCGGGCTCGGCGACGTTCGCCTCGAAGCGCGACTCGGTGACGGCGATCGTCCCGCGGTCGTTCAGGAGCGCGCCGCCTTCGTTGCGGTCGATCCGGACCTGGTAGATCTTCAGGTTGCCGGTGCCGCGGAACCAGATCCCGCCGGGACCGGCGTACCAGGCGCTCTTGTTGGCCGAGATCGCCCCGCGGTCGACCTCGAGGTCGGCGGTCGCGTAGATCGCGGCGCCGCCGCGGTCGTTCGCTCCGCCGATGGCCTCGCCGCCGGAGATCGACGAGGTTCGCACGATCGTGCCGGCGGTCGTGTAGAGACCCGCTCCCTGGCTCGCCTTGCAGTCGCGGATCGCGGTGTCCTCGAGCAGGACCGGTGCGTTGCTCCAGAGGCCGCCGCCCTGGCCCGCCGCCTGGTTGTCGGCGAGCGCGGACTCGCCGCGCACCACCAGCGTGCAGCCCTGGTTCAGGATGCCGCCGCCGTTGCCGCTCGTGCGGCCGCCGCTGATCACGACGCGGTCGATCGTCACGACCTGGCCCGCGTTGCACTGCAGGGTGAGGACCGTCGCCGAGCCGGTGCCGACGAGCTCGGGCGCGGTCTGCGGGTAGGTCACGGTCGCGCCCTGCAGCGTGAGGCTCTTGTTGGTGATCCGGAAGGCCCCGACGTGCGGCCCGCCCGGGATCCCGACCGTGCCGCCGTCGGGGGCCGCGTCGATCGCCTGCTGGATGTCGTTCACCGGCCCGTTGCAGGTCGGGAAGGCCTCGCGGAACAGCTGCGGGAAGTCGCCCTGCGCGTTGCGGTAGGTGCGCACCTCGCCGGTCTCCGTGTCGGTCACGGTGAGCAGGAAGTCGCGGTCGGTCGCCGCGCTCGCGATCACGTTGAAGAAGCTCTGGCTGCTGCAGAGGTCGACCGACTTGACCAGCATCTCCCAGTTGGTCGGCCCGAACTCCGGGTAATAGAAGAGACCCGAGTCGTCCGACGAGGGATCGGGCACGACGTTCGCCGCGCGGTAGTCCTCGGTACCCGTGAGGCGGTACTGGAGGTTCGCGGCGAAGCGCCCGCCCAGCATGCAGAGCCGGTTCGTGCTCGGCGTGCAGGTGGCGACGGGGTCGGCGAGCGCCTGCGGTGCGTCGGCCAGCAGGGCGGCCGCGTCCTCGGGCGACTCGATCGCGAGCTGCTCGAGGAGCGCGCGGTCGAGATCGGTCTTCGCCTGCTGCATCGCGGCGAGCCGCGCCACGTCGATGGTCTCGTCGAGCGGGTCGGCGGACGCCCCGGTCGCGCCGCAGGTCGCGAAGGCGGTGCGGAACAGCACCGGGCGGTTGCCGAGCGAATTGTCGAAGGTCTTGCGGTCGTTGGTCACCTTGTCGGTGATCGTGACGCGGTACTCGCGGTCGGAGGCCGCACCGACGAGCAACGTGAAGAACGGGTCGCCGGTGCCGCAGAGGTTCACGCCCTTGGCGAGGAACTCCCAGTTCTCCGGCCCGAACTCGTCGTAGTAGAAGAGACCCGAGTCGGTGCGGCTCGCGCCGGGCACGACGCCCGCGCGCTGCACCTGCCCGCCCTGCGCCAACTTGTAGTCGACCGTGACCTCGAAGCGGCCGAGCAGGCAGAGCGAGTTCGGGCCGGTCTGGCAGGTGGACGTCACCTGGGCTCGTACCGGAGTCGGCGCCGCGGCGATCGCGGCGAGCGCGAGCACGGCGGCCGTGGCGAGGCTCCTCCGGGTCGAAAGGCTGGGTTTGCGCGTGGACATCCGGACCTCGAACGCTCGCGGGGAGCGGGTCACGGAGGGCGGGCGGTCGCCCGAGCCCTCCCGGGTTCGACTGCCGCCGACGCTATGCGAGGCCGACTTCGATCTCAAGGTGGAATTCGTCGCGCTTCGGGGACATGGCCTCCGGCAACCGAAGCCTCGGCGGCGCGGGCCGGCGAAGGCCCGGCGACTCGCCACAGGTGCCACTCGCCGAGCGCGGTCGAAGGCTCGAGCGTGAAGTCCCCGAGCAGGCGGCCGAAGAGCGCCGGTGCCTCGGGCACCTCGAAGTCGCGCGGCGAGGTCGCGACGTAGACCGGGCGCCTCTCGTCGAGGAGCGCTGCGATCGCCTTCGATGCGTCCGCCGGGGCGAGGCCGGGCGCGAGCACGTCGCGCGTCCAGCGGCCCGCGTCGCCCGCGTCCTCGCCGGCGCGGGCGGGCAGCGGCGCCACGCTCCAGAGTCGGATCGCCGCGCGATGGACGTCGAGCCCGAGCGGCACCCACGTGCGGCCCGGAGCGGAGACGGTTGCCTCGTCGCGGCCGTCGCGCAGGATCTCGCGGAAGTGGAACGGGTCGGTTCGCACGAGCAGGACCGCGTCGGGCGGCAGGGCCGCGTCGATCGTCCGCAGCCACGCCGATTCGGTGGAGGCATCCTCGATCGGTCGCCACGCGCCGCGCCACGCGAGCGTCGCCAGCCTGAGCAGAAGGAGGGCGGCCGGCAGGTGCAGCCGGGTGCGCGAGGCGATCGCCGCCGCACCGCAGCCTGCGAGCGCCGCCAGGAAGGGCAGGGCAGGCAGGAGGAAGCGGTCCCACTGCCAGAAGAACGGAACGTGCAAGGCCAGGAGCGAAACGAGGAGGATCGCCGAGAAGAAGGCGAGGCTGCGGAGTGCTGCGGGGCCTCGCACGGCCGCGAAGAGGCCGGCCGCGGCGAGCAGCGCGACCGGCCACGGGTGCAGGTCGCCGCCGCCGGCGAGCACCTTCGCGTAGAACGCGGGGTTCGCGAGCTCGCCGGTCGCCCCGAAGGCGGGGCGGGTCGCGAAGTCGACCGAGAATCCCGAGCCGTGCCAGAGGCCGTAGCCGGTGCGCCACGGAGCGCCGTAGGTTCGGGCCTGGTGAACGGCGAGCGGCAGGAGGCCCGCCGCGACGCCGACCGCCGTGCGGGCCGCGCGCTCGACCCGTTGCCGGACTCCGCCGGGTGCATGTCCGAGCGCCGCGGTCGCGACGACCGCGGGAGCGATCGCGAGACTCGCGAGCCGTAGCAGCGAGAGCAGCCCGGTCGCGACGCCGACCGCGACGTCGCCCGCGGCCGAGCGGTCGTCGCGCGCGGCGCGCCGCAGGCTCCAGAGCCCGACGAGTGCGCACGCGGCGGTCGACGGGACGTCGGCCATCACCGCTCTCGACCAGCGGACGTGGAGCGGGGAGAACGCCACCACGAGGGCCGCCACCGCCGCGGCGACCGGGCCGCCGGCGCCCGCGGCCAGCATCCAGGCGGCGGCGACCGAGACGAGCGCTCCGGTGAGCGCCACGACCGCGCCGGCTCCCGGCTCGTTCCCCGTCGCGCGCAGCGCTGCCGCGACCGCCCACGACATCGCGGGTGGATAGCGCGGCGCGAAGCGGCGGCCCTCGATCCGGAGCGAGGCGCCGTCGCCGCGCAGCAGTCCGCGCGCGGCCTCCTCGTACTCGAGCGCGTCGGGGCGCGGCTTCAGGTCGGCGACTTCCGCAGGCGAGACCCGGCCGAGCAGGAACGCAGCGGCGAACGCCGCGACGAGTGCCGCGCCCGCGCGCGCGCGTGCCCGCCGGCCGGTCGCTCCGCCGGTGTCGATCCTCGCGTCCATCGGGCGGGTCGCCTGCGGCTCAGGCCTCGATGCGGGCGAGGATGCGGCGCGCGACCGCCTCGCCCCGCTCGCACGGCACGAAGTGGCTCGCGCCGGGGATCGTGTCGAGCGTCGCGCCGGGAACGAGCGACGACCAGCGTCGCGCCCACTCGACCGGGAAGATCGGGTCGGCGTCGCCCCACACGAAGTGCACCGGCCCGCGCGTCCAGCCGCGGAGCGCATCGAAGCAGCGCTGCTGGTCCGCCGCGTTGCCCTCCTCGGGCTGCGCGAACGGCAGGCACCACGGGAAGCGGCGCGGCCCCGCCTTCCAGGTCGCGTCGGGAAACGGGGCCTCGTAGGCGCGCCGGAGCGCGTCGGGATCGGGGCAGGGGAGACCGGCGGTGCGCACGATCACCTCGCCGCAGGGCAGGTCTCCCGTGCCGGGCTCGAAGCGCGTCGCCCAGTCCCGCCAGTGCCGGATCGCATCTCCGTAGGCGAAGCCCTCGTGGTGGAGCCAGGTGTTCAGGATCGCGAGACGCGAGAAGCGCTCCGGCAGGTCGACCGCCTGCCGCAGCCCGATCGGCCCGCCCCAGTCGTGCACGACGAGCGTCGCGTCGCGGAGGTCGAGCGTCTCGACCAGGTGGCGCAGCGCCTCGCAGTGCCGCTCGATCACGTACCAGTCGTCGGCGACGACCTTGTCGCTGCGGCCGAAGCCGACGTGGTCGGGTGCGATGCAGCGGTAGCCGGCGCG
This sequence comes from Alphaproteobacteria bacterium, assembly GCA_017853315.1. GTDB lineage: Bacteria > Desulfobacterota > Binatia > UBA12015 > UBA12015 > REEB422. The sequence continues at coordinate 2,387 of JAFMJW010000149.1, read as the reverse complement.
TACGAACTCCGGGATCACGTCGCGCCACAGGTAGGCCCAGTCGGGCTCCCCGTGCACGAGGAGCACGGTCGGGCCGCGGCCGACGTCGACGTAGTGCAGGCGCAGCCCACGCCACGAGAGGTACTGCGGCGGGTAGGGCCAGTCGTCGAGATCCTCGAAGCGGTCGTCGGGAGTGCGCAGCACGTCGGGCATGGGGTTCCCCCGCAAGGCGCCGGCGCTCGCGCCGACGACCGACCTGAAGTCTATCGGCAGGCGAGCTGCTCGGCCACGCGGGCGGGGATCGGTGAAGGCGCTCCGGGATCGGGATCCGGACGAGAAGGTCGAGGCCCTCGACGGGGCGGGATTTCGGGAAGATCGGGGCCGATGCACCTTGACCGGCCCGAGGGCGGCGGGGCATCTCTCGCTCGTGGGAGGATCGCTCGATCCGAGGCGGTGCGCGGCCCCGGGGCCGGATCGCGTTCATCGACCCGGTCCTCCGCCCGTCGCGCCGGGACCGCACGTCGTCCGGGGTGCCCGGCCGCGCGTACGCCCGGCTCTCGCCGGCATGCTCGCGCTGTCGCTCGCCCTGGGCCTCGCCGCCTGCGACTCGACCTCGCAGGCGCCGCTCGCGCCGCCGCGGTCCGACGAGGCCCCCGGCGCCCCCTGGCAGCGCACCGAGACCCGCGAGCCCTGCGCCGGCTTCGACCTGCTCCGCCGCCCGTTCTTCGGCGATCTCCACGTCCACACCCGCTACTCCGCCGACGCCTCGATCTACGGCACGAAGACCGGACCGTCGGACGCCTACGCCTACGCCCGCGGCGAGGAGATCCCGTTCTCCGACGACGACGAGCAGCCGACGCGCCGAGCGCGCATCGACCGGCCGCTCGACTTCGCCGCGGTGACCGACCACGCGGAGTTCTTCGGCGAGGTCGACCTCTGCCTGCGCGAGGATTCGGGCATCCACGACCTGCCGATGTGCCGCGACCTGCGCGCGCCCGACGACCCGAACGACCGCTTCGCGACGATCGTCGAGTGGCTGTTTCCCGCCGGCATCCCGAATCCGCCCGCGTCGCACGGCTTCTGCGCGACGCCCGGCATCGACTGCGACGCCGCGGCGGCGTCGGTCTGGCGCGAGATCCAGGCGGCGGCCGAGGAGGCCTACGATCGCACCGACGCCTGCACGTTCACCTCCTTCGTCGGTTACGAGCACACGGCGAGCCTCGTCGGGCGCCACCAGCACCGCAACGTGATCTTCCGCAACGAGCACGTGCCGGCCTTCGCCTCGAGCCAGCTCGAGACCGCCGCCGAGGGCATTCCGCAGGGGCTCTGGAACGCGGTCGAGCGCGACTGCCTGGGCGCCGGCACCGGCTGCGACGCTGTGGTCATCCCGCACAACCCGAACCTGAGCGGCGGGCGCCAGTTCGAGGACCCGCTCGGGCCCGAGGATGCGGCCCGCCGCGAGCAGCGCGAGCCGCTCGTCGAGATCCACCAGGCCAAGAGCGCATCGGAATGCCGCTTCGACCGGGTGGCAGGCGTGGGCGTCGGCACCGAGGACGAGCGCTGCGCGTTCGAGCAGCGTCCGAACGCGCACGAGGGGCCCGACGAGCCGCCGCCCGCGACCGCCGACTACCCGGCGCGCAACCTCGTCCGCAACGCGCTGAAGGACGGGCTCGCCCTCGAGACCACGCTCGGCGCGAATCCCTTCCGCATGGGCTTCGTCGGCAGCACCGACACCCACGACGCGGCCCCGGGCAGCACCGCCGAGCGCGACTGGCCCGGTGCGATGGGCAATTCCGACTCGAGCCCGGCTCGCCGGATCGCGAACCAGGTCCGCGACAACCCGGGTGGCCTCGCGGTCGCGTGGGCCGAGGAGAACTCGCGCGACGCGATCTTCTCGGCGCTGCGCCGCCGCGAGACCTACGCGACGAGCGGCACGCGTCCCGTGCTGCGCTTCTTCGCAGGCGACCTCGACGGCGTCGCCTGCGAGTCGGCCGGCTTCGTGCGGCGCGGCTACGAGCGCGGCGTGCCGATGGGCGGCGAGCTCGGTTCGCTCCCGGGCTCGGGCTCGCCCCGCTTCGCGCTGCTCGCGTCGAAGGACCCGGGTCGCGCGTCCGCGCCCGGCGCCGACCTCGAGCGCCTTCAGGTCGTGAAGGGGTGGGTCGACCGCTCGGGCGCGACGCACGAGCGGGTCTTCGACGTCGCGACGTCGGCCACGGCCGACTCGGTGCGCATCGACCCCGCGACCTGCGAGGCCGACCGCCCCGGCGCGAGCGAACTCTGCACCGTCTGGCAGGACCCCGAGTGGGACCCCTCGGTGCGGTCGTTCTACTACGTCCGCCTGCTCGAGAACCCGACCTGCCGCTGGAGCACGCTCGTCTGCCGCGAACACGGCATCGACCCGCTCTCGT
>JAFMJW010000148.1 GCA_017853315.1 Alphaproteobacteria bacterium | reverse complement strand
ACGACGATCGTGAGCGCCCCGTCGGAGGCGCGCTCGGCCGCGTAGACCGCGAGCCGCGACGGGTCCGCGCTCGAGGCGTGGACCGAGGTGTCGCCGAAGCGTCCGCCCGCTCCGTCGTAGCTGCGGTACATGCGGAACGCGAAAGCTCCGGGTTCCGCCGAGGAGGGAGGATCCCACAAGGTCGCGAGATCGACGCCTTCGCGACCGAAGAGGCCGAGCACGTCGGCCTGCGCGAGCGCGCCGTTCGGGTGCCCGAGGGCACCCCAGTTGTACTCGGTGATCGCGAGCTTCGTGCCCGGGTACTCGGCGTCGATCCACTCGCGCATCATCGGCACGAGGCGTACCGCCGTGCCGATCCAGCTCTCGTCGACGTAGCCCGGGTCCCACAGCGAACGGGTCGAGCGCAGGCGGAGCGCCTGCGTCGCGGTGCTCCCGGCGGGCGAGAGCGCCACGCCGGAGGCCTGCGGGTAGTAGTGGATGTCGAGATAGTCGAGGATGCGCCGCCCGGTCGACTGCTCGTGGGCGCGCATCTGGCGGAGGTACCAGCGCAGGAAGGGCACGTCGCCGTGCGCGAGCCGGTCCGCCGGCGCGTTCCACCACGAGCCTCCCGCCGACCAGTCGAGCGCCGACCAGAAGTAGGCGGTCCAGCCCCACACCGCCGGGCCGAGCGTCGCGGCGCCCGGGTCGGCCGACTTCACGGCGGTCGCGTAGGCGATCGTGCGGTCGCGCACTTCGTCGTAGGTGGTCGGCGAGGGGTGCACGTCGCGGTGGGTGCCGGGCCAGAGCATCGGCTCGTTGTCGAGTTCGTAGAGAGCCACGCCACCCGCGGACGCCGCCCCGAAGCGGTCGACCAGGTGCGCGATCCAGTCGCCGACGAAGTCGGGTCCGATCGCGACGCTCGTGTCGAGCGGGTCGTTTCCGGTCACGTCGCTGCCGTCGCCATGGACGCCGTTGCCGCAGTCGGGGCGCCACGGATCGGTCGAGCCCTGTGCGCCGTAGGTCGCGACCGAGAAACCGCAGGCGTAGGCGCGCGCCTTCGGCGTCCAGCCGATCAGCGGGACCGTCAGGATCGTCTTCGTCCCGGTGCGCCGGTCCTGCTCGACGAAGCGGTCGGTGGTGGACCCGTCGGGCAGCAGTTCCGGGGAGGGATTGGCGAGCGGGACGTTCTCGAAATACCAGTCGGAGCCGCGGTTGGAGGTGTCGGTGCGCCAGTCGTAGCGGGTGGTCGCGTTGCCGCCCCAGCGCCGCACGGGCAAGTCGAGTTCCGCGGCGAGGTCCTCGTCGGCGAAGTTCATGCCGTAGATCGCCGGATCGATCGCGCGCCGGTCGCGCGAGACGTCGACCGCGAGGGCCGGTCCGCTGCCGGTCGGCACGGGCGTCGGCGTCGGCAGCCCGCTCGCGACGAGCGCCACGTCGTCGACGTGGAAGGCCGACTGCGCGCCGGCCGTGGCGTTGAACCAGAAGACGTAGGTCAGCGTCCGCGGCGTGCCGAGGTCGGCGAGCGGCAGGTCGACCTTCGACCAGGTTCCGGCGACCGGCGTGACCGGCGTCGAGACGAACGTGTCGGCGTTGCCGGCCTGCACGACGACCTTCTGTCCGCCGGCCGTCCCGCCGTGGATCCAGAAGCGCAGGACGTCGGTCGACGACGCGTCCACGCCCGAGGCGTTGCCGACCTGCAGGCCGCTCCAGCCGGCGGTGAACTCCGTGCGGATGGCGCTCGCCCCCGAATGCTGGTGCGAGGTGGAGGCGAGGTCGACGGCGACGCCGCCCCACGACCAGTCGTGGAAGCCGGAGTCGAGGGCGTCGGAGTAGATCGGGACGTCGGCGTGGGCGGGCGTGGCCGAGGACGTCGCGGCGCACAGGAGCGCCGCGACGAGGAAGAGGATGGGGTTCGAAAACCGTCGAAGGGACACGCGGGAAGGCTAGGGCCGGGCCCGGGGTGGGGCAATCCCCGTTTCGGTCGAGCGTCCCGAGGCTTCGCGACCCGGTCGGGCCGGCTCGATGCCGGCCCGACCGGTCGCTCACGGCCGGCAGGACCTCACGCCAGCTTCGGATACTCCGGCACGTACACGTGCTTGCGGATGAACGCCTCCATGTCGGCGGGGCGGTCGACCTGCGCGAGGCCGCCGTCGAAGACGAGCTTCGCGACGCGCGCCGCGGTCTTGATCTCGGTCTCGAGAATGTTCGCCTGCAGCGGGTAGAGGAGTCCCTGCTGCAGCAGCTCCGGCGAGACCTGGTCCGCGACCGAGCTCGCCGCCTCGATGAACATCTGGTCGGTCACCCGCTTCGCCCGGGTCGCGTAGACCGCCATGCCGACGGCGGGGAAGATGTAGAAGTTGTTGGCCTGGCCGGGGAGGAAGGTCTTGCCGTCGAGGTGGACCGGCGAGAACGGCACGCCGGCCGCGTAGATCGCCTTGCCCTTCGACCAGGTGTAGGCCTGCTCGGGCGTGCACTCGGCGCAGGAGGTGGGATTCGAGAGCGCCAGCACCACCGGGCGCTCGTTCACCCGGCTCATCGCCTCGATCACCTCGCGCGTGAAGGCGCCGCCGATCGTGCTCACGCCGATGATCGTCGTCGGCTTGATGCTCTCGATCGCCGCGACGAAGTCCCTCGTCGGCGCGTGCGGATGGGCGTACGGAAGCTGGAAGTCGACGAGGTCCGTGCGGGTCGACTCGAGCAGCCCGTGCACGTCGAAGAGGTGGACGCGCGACTGCGCGTCCTTCAGCGTCATCCCCTGGTCGACCAGCGCCGAGCAGAGCAGGTTCGCCAGCCCGATGCCGGCCGAGCCCGCGCCGAGGAACAGGTAGCGCTCGTCCTTGAGCTTCGTGCCCTTCAGCTTCGTCGCGTTGATCATGCCCGCGAGCGTGATGCCGGCCGTGCCCTGCACGTCGTCGTTGTAGACGCAGTAGCGGTCGCGGTAGCGCTCGAGCAGGTGGATGGCGTCGACGCCGGTCCAGTCCTCGAAGTGCACGCAGCAGTTCGGGAAGACCTCCTGCACCGCTTCCATGAACTCGTCGACGAAGGAGAAGAGTTCGGCCGTCGGCGGACGGTGCTCGCGCAGACCGAGGTAGAGCGGATCCTGCAGGTACTCCTCGTTGTTCGTCCCGGCGTCGATGTACATCGGCAACAGGACCTGCGGGGGCACGGCCGCCGCCGCGGTGTAGAGCTGCAACTTGCCGATCGGGATGCCCATCCCGTTCGCGCCCAGGTCGCCGAGCCCGAGGATTCGCCCGCCGTCGGTCACGCAGATGAAGCGCACGTCCTTCTGCGGCCAGTTGCGCAGGATCTCCTTCACGTGCCCGCGGCGCTTGATCGAGAGGTACATGCCGCGCGGGCCGCGGAAGAGGTGGCCGAACTTGAGGCAGGCCTCCCCGATCGTCGGATCGTAGACGATCGGCAGGAAGCGGGCCGGATCCGACATGACCGTGCGGTAGAAGAGCGTCTCGTCGTGGTCGAGCAGGTTCATCAGGTAGACGTAGCGCTCGAGGTCGGTGTTCTTGTGGCCGAGCTGCAGCATGACGCGCTTCATCTGGAGGTCGGCCGACTCGGTCACGTCCGGCACGAGGCCGACCAGGCCGAGCGCCTTGCGCTCGGCCTCGGTGAAGGCGGTGGACTTGTTGAGCGTCGGGTCGTGGAGCAGGTCCGCGCCGCGCTTGGTCGTGTTCTGGCTCATGAATCGCTTCTCCCGTTCACTTTCCGGCCACGTAGGGCGCGACCATCTTCCTGGGATCGACGATGCGGTCGAACTCGGCCGCGTCGACGTATCCGAGTTGCAGGGCGGCTTCCTTCAGCGTCAGGTCGTTGTCCATCGCGTGATGTGCGATCTTCGACGCCTTGTCGTAGCCGATGACCGGCGAGAGTGCGGTCACCAGCATGAGCGAGCGCTCGACGTACTCGGCGATGCGCTTCGCGTTGGGCTGCGTGCCCTCGACCAGGAACTTGCGGAAGTTCGTGCAGCCGTCGGCAAGCAGCGTGATCGAGTGGGTCACGTTGTAGATGATGAGCGGCTTGTAGACGTTCATCTCGAGGTAGCCGCCCGCGCCGCCCATCGCGACCGCGACGTCGTTGCCGATCACCTGCGCGGTCAGCATCGTGAGCGCCTCGGCCTGCGTCGGATTCACCTTGCCCGGCATGATCGACGAGCCCGGCTCGTTGGCGGGGATGACCAGTTCGGCGAAGCCCGCCCGGGGGCCGCAGGACATGAGCCGGATGTCGTTGCCCATCTTGTGGAGCGTGACGGCGAGCGTGCGCAGGCTCGCCGAGAGATGCACGAGCGCGTCGTGCGCTCCCTGCACCGTGAACTTGTTCGGCGCCGTGACGAAGGGCAGTCCCGTCGCCTCGGCGATCCGCGCGGCCGCCGCCTCGGCGAAACCCGGCGCGGAGTTGATGCCGGTACCCACGGCCGTGCCGCCGAGGGCGAGTCGGTACACGCCGCGCAGCGAGTCCTCGATCCGCTCGATGCCGTCGGTGAGCCCGCCGACGTATCCCGACCATTCCTGCCCGAGCGTGAGCGGCGTCGCGTCCTGCATGTGGGTGCGACCGATCTTGATGACGTCCTTCCAGGTCTCCGCCTTGGCGGCGATCGCGTCGCGCAGGGCCGCGACCGCGGGAAGGAGCCTCTTCTTCACGCCGACCGCCGCGGCGACGTACATCGCCGAGGGGAACGAGTCGTTCGACGACTGCGCCATGTTGACGTGGTCGTTCGGGTGCACGGGCGCCTTGCTGCCGAGCGGCGTGCCCGCGATCTGGCAGCAGCGGTTCGAGATGACCTCGTTCACGTTCATGTTGAACTGCGTGCCGCTGCCCGTCATCCAGACGTGGAGCGGGAACATGTCGTGGTGCTGGCCGGCGAGGATCTCGTCGCACACCTGCACGATGAGCTTGAACGGTTCGTCGCCGAGCCGCTTGTCGTCGTGGTTGGCGATCGCGGCGGCCTTCTTCAGGATCGCGTACGAGGTGATCATCTCGCGCGGGATCAGGTCTGCGCCGATGCTGAAGTGCTCGAGCGAGCGCTGAGTCTGTGCGCCCCAGAGTTTGTCGGCCGGGACCTGGACTTCGCCGAGGCTGTCGGATTCGGTGCGCAATGTAGTCATGTTACGATGAGGCAATACGGATTTCTGCGACTCCGCAAGACGCGAGCGAGAGGAGCGGGGCCGTTCGACGCCCGAAGGTCGGGCACGACGCCGGGGCCCGACCCCGCCGCGCTCGTCCCTGCCCTGCGCCCCCTGCGCCCGGTGAAGGCGCGGCCGTCCCGACGGCTCCCGCCCGGGAAGACCCTCTCCGCCCGGGCCTCCCCGCGAACGGCTACTCTTCCTTGACTTCGACGGCCCCCTCGGTCGAAGGTTTCACCGACGTTCGACGACGACCATTTCCCATGTCGGCCTCGCGGCCCCGGCTCGGCGCATCGACGCCGAGTTCAGACACGTCGGCCCGCAAGCCTCCAGGAGTTGCATCGATGCATCCTTCCCCCCGACGCCCCTCTCTTCGAGTCTTCTCGGTCGCGGCGCTCGCCCTCACGATCGCGGCCATGGCCGGCCGTGCGATCGCGGCGACGCAGTACGTGAACGCCCTCGGGGCCTCGACCGGTTGGTGGTCCGACGACACCCGCAACCAGTTCGGCAGCTGGTTGAACGGCCAGACCGAGACCGTGCCCGGATACTACGGTCCCGGTACGCCGGCGGGCACGCGGCAGGGCGACGCCGCGATCGACCTGCAGATCCAGTTCGGCGACTTCTACCCGGGCAGCTCCGCCGACGGCGGCATGGTCCGGCTGTGGCCGACGGACGACAACCTCGGCAAGGCCAGCATCGGAACCTTCAACTCGACCGGCTTCGCCACCACCGCATCCCTGCTTTCCGGATTCGACGCCAGTTATCGCGTGTACGTCGATCCGGACCCGACGCTCCGCACGCCGGTGTTCCGGCTGAACTTCGTCGCCCCGGGCTCGGCCCAGGGAGCCTTCGCCCACTTCCACACGCCCATGCCTGCGGACTCCTGGACGACGGTGAGCGTCGACGAGACTTCGCTCTGGGCCGTCAGCCTCGTCGGCCAGGGCTGGATCGACGACTCGGCGGCGAACCCGAAGACGATGGCCGAGTGGTCGGCGGCCCATCCCGAGTTCTTCGGGGCGGATGCGATCGTCTTCGCGACCGGTTTCAACATCGGCTCGGGCCAGCGGCAGTGCTACGCGGCCGTCGACTGGCTCGAGACGAGCCTCCTGAACGGCGGCGACCGGATCGAGTTCGGCATCTACGGCTGGACGCTCGAGTCGGTGTTCGTGCAGGACAAGCCCAAGCCCGCCTCCGACCTCTGGTCGGCAAAGGGCGACCTCGTCGTCGAGGATGCGCCCGCGCTCGTGGCGGACGTGGTCGCGAGCGGCATCACGGTCTCGCTCGACCCGGCGGGCTCGGCCGCCGGCGCCTTCGTCGGGGACTCGGTGTCCTTCGACTCGACGGATTGCAACGAGACCTCGGCCGCGAACGGCGTCCGCTGCAAGAGCCCGGAGGGAAGCCTGCTGCGCCTGATCCCGCGGCCCGGGAAGACCGGCCAGTACCGGGCGATGATCCGGATCCGGCGGCGCGATCTCGGGGCTCCGACCCTCGCGGACACCCCGCTCTCGGTGACGCTCACGACGGCGAGCGCACTCGACGCGATCGCGACGGCCGCGGACTGTCGCTCGCTGATGCAGGGCAGCAAGATCGAGTGCAGGAACTGACCGCGGGACCGACCGGGACCGCCGGGGCTCGTTCCCGGCGGTCCCGGCGTGTCGACGTCCGATCGGGGTACGCCCGGTGAGCGACGTCACCCGACGACTCTCTTTCCTCGACCGCTGGCTCACCGGCTGGATCTTCGCGGCGATGGCGCTCGGCATCGCCCTCGGATTCCTGTTCCCCGGGCTCCCCGGGGCGCTCGACCGCATGAGCGTCGGCACGACCTCGATCCCGATCGCGGTCGGCCTCGTGCTCATGATGTACCCGCCGCTCGCGAAGGTGCGCTACGAGGAGATCGGGCGCGTCTTCCGCGACCGCCGGGTGCTCGGGCTCTCGCTCCTGCTCAACTGGGTGGTCGCACCGCTGCTCATGTTCCTGCTGGCGGTGGCGATGCTGCCCGACGAGCCCGAATACCGAACCGGGCTGATCCTCGTCGGGATCTCGCCTTGCATCGCGATGGTGCTCGTATGGAACGACCTGGCGGGCGGCGACCGCGACGCCTGCGCCGGGCTCGTCGCCTTCAACTCGCTCTTCCAGGTGCTGTTCTACCCGGTCTACGCGTGGTTCTTCGTGAAGTGGCTGCCGGGCCGGATCGGTCTGCCGGGGGCGAACGTGCAGGTCACGATCGGCGAGATCGCCCGCAGCGTCGGGATCTACCTCGGCATCCCGTTCGCGGCGGGCTTCCTGTCGAGGCGACTGCTCGTCGCGGCGCGTGGGCGGGAGTGGTTCGAGCGCGAGTTCCTGCCGCGAGTGGCCCCGATCACGCTGGTGTCGCTGCTGTTCACGATCGTCGTCATGTTCTCGCTGAAGGGCGAGGCGATCGTCCGGCTCCCGCTCGACGTGCTGCGCATCGCCGCCCCGCTGCTCGCCTACTTCGTGATCATGTTCGCACTCGCCTTCTGGGCGAGTCGCCGCGCGGGTGCGGAGTACCCTCGCGCCGCGACGCTCGCCTTCACCGCCGCGTCGAACAACTTCGAGCTCGCGATCGCGGTCGCGATCGCGAGCTTCGGCATCGGCAGCGGAGCCGCCTTCGCCGCGGTCATCGGACCGCTCGTCGAGGTCCCGGTGCTCGTGGGGCTCGTGAACGCGGCTCGCCGGCTCGGACGCACCTCGTTCGGCAAGTCCCCCGCCGCCGCGACGGCGGGAGGTTGATCCGTGGACCGACCCGCGAAGGGGCTCCTCTTCCTGTGCGTCGCGAACTCCGCGCGCAGCCAGATGGCCGAGGGGCTCGGGCGCCTGGTCCTCGGCGATCGCGTGCCGGTCGCGAGCGCCGGCAGCGAGCCCTCGCGGGTGAATCCCTGGGCGATCGAGGTCATGCGGGAGATCGGCATCGACCTCTCGTCGCACCGCTCGAAGTCGGTGCAGACGATCGACCCGGAGACGGTGTCGACGGTCGTCACCTTGTGCGCGGAGGAGGTCTGCCCGGTGTTCCTCGGCGGGGCGCGACGGCTCCACTGGCCGACCCCCGACCCGGCGAGTCCGGACGACTCGATCCCGCGCGACGAGATGCTCGCCCGCTTCCGATC
>JAFMJW010000147.1 GCA_017853315.1 Alphaproteobacteria bacterium | reverse complement strand
ACGCTCCCGCCGCCCGCCGCGACGTACCTGGTCACGGCCTCGGCGTTGTAGATGTGCGAGACGCCGGCGGCGACGCGGATCAGGATGACCTCGGCCGCGAGCGAGTTCGTGGGCGTCCGGAACTCGGCCGGCAGTCGTTCCCAGACGTCGCCGCTGGGATCGACCTCGCAGTCGATCGGCTCGCAGGGCAGCGCCTCCTCGGCGACCACCTCGAAGTAGCCGCGCTGCACGTCCTCGGGCTGGAGGCCCGCGGGCAGCGTGAACTGCTTGCCGGCGGCGAGTGCCGGGCCGGTCGTGAACTGCGTGTCGCTGGTCGCGATGCGGATCGGGTCGTTCGACACGATCGTCGGCAGGCTCTCACCCGGCCGCAGCTCGATCTTCGCCGTCCACACCTCTGCGCACGACAGGATGATGTCGAAGTCGAGGACCTCGCGGCTCGTCTTCGACTCGCGGAACCGGACGCGGGCGATGATGCCGCCGTTGGGGTTCCAGCAGTCGAAGTTCGAGGAGCGCGGGTTCGTGTTCAGGATCTGGATGTTCACGTCCTGCGGGTCCGTGGCCCCGGTCGAGACGTTCTTGACCGGGCGGACGTCGTAGTAGGTGCCCCAGAGCCACTGGCCCGTCTTGCCGGGGTTGAGCGTCATCCCGGGCGGCACCGTGGCCGTCGAGATGCCCTGCTCGTTCTTGTAGGGGTTGCCGGCCTCGCAGTCGCGCTTGCCGTTCCCGTTGCCGTCCTCGCAGGGCGGGGCGCTGGTCGCGCTCGGCGTCGGCCGAGGCGTGGGTGTCGGCTTCGGCGTGGGCGTCGGCGTCTTGACCGGCGTCGGGCTCGGAGTCGGCGTGATCGTCGGGGGAGGCGTCGGCGTCGGGGTCGGGGTCGGCGTCGGCGTCGGCGTCCGCGTCGGCGTGGGTGTCGGCGTGGTGGTGCCCGCCGGGAACGTGAAGGGGGTCGTTCCCGCCGCGCCCGCGTTCACGCATCCGTCCTCGACCGTGCAGGCCTGGATGTTCAGGATGTCCTCGGTCGTCGCCACCAGGTTGAACGCGCCGTTCACCGGGTTGGTCACCGGTGCCGTCGCCTTCAGGCGGATCGTCGCGATGTCGATCGAGGTCGGGAAGGCGGGAAGAACGATGTCCTGGTCGATCGTGAGAATCACCAGGTTGTTTCCCGAAGCGGCGCACGAGGCCACGCCCGTCACGCTGGTCACGCAGCCGTTGCCGCCCGGGTTCTGGAAGGTCAGGGTGCCCGGGAGCGGAATCGTGCAGCTCGTGTCCTTGCAGGCAAGCGTGACGTTGATCTTCGCGCCGGCCTTCAGCGTCGCCGGGATGTACGTCGAGATGTCCGGGCCCGTCGAGGCGTTGTTCAGCCGGATGATGACATCGAAGACCTCGTCCTGCTGGAGGTTCGAGTCGGCCGGAGGCTTCGGAATCGGCGCGATCGCGACGGCAGCCGTCACGGTCGCACGAGCCGGCGTCGCCAATCCCAGTCCCAGCAGCAGGACGGCGGGCAACCACGCGAGTCGCTTCATGAAGATCGAGTCTCCCCCGGGAAGGTCTACGCCATGTGTTTCTGGCAGCGGAGCGGACCTCCCCGTCCTCGCGCCCCGCCGCCGATCGTCCCCCTCACCTCATCCGGTTCGACCGACGATCCTTCCGGTGCCTAGTTTCGCCGGGCCGTACTGTCAAACTGAAGAGGGGGGGCCGTCCGACCGGACGGTCGGCGTCGGAAGAGCCTGCCGCGCCTCGGGAAACGGGGGGATGGCCGGCGCCCGGATTCGCCTCGGTGGCGCCTCGGGGAAATCAGGTTCCCGTCAAGGCGTCTCGATCCCGAGCGCCCGGCAGACCGCCCAGGCCGAGAACCCGACCAGCAGCGGGATCGTCAGGTTGTCGTCCAGCCGAAGGGGGATCATCTCGAAGGCCGCGGCCGCAAGCCCGATCAGGCCGGCTGCCCCCGCGGCCTGGAGGCCGTCGACGCCGGGCAACGGTCGCAGCAGAGCGAAGGCGATCGCGAAGGTCGCAGCGAAGAAGGCGGCCGAGCCCTCGAGGCTCTTGTCGGGCACGACGCGATGGCGCCCGAAGCGGATCCCGACCACCGCCGAGAGCGGGTCGGCGATCGCGAGCGTCAGGATCGCGACCAGGGCGATCGTCTTCGGGAAGGTGAGGGCCGTGAGCAGGATCGCGATCACGTAGGGCGTCATCGCCGACTCGCGAAACTGTTCCTCGGCGCGGAAGAAGGCGGCGTTCACGCCCGGCAGGCGCTCCGCCAGTTCCGGGTAGAGGATCCGCACCCGGTCGGCGACGTAGACGAGGCAGGCGATCGTGCCGAAGACCCGGACGACCTGGGTGTGGGTGAAGAGCAGCGCGTAGGCGGTCGCGACCGCGACGCCGTTGGCGAGGTGGACGAGTCGCCGTCCGAGTTGCAGGTCCTTGCGGGTCGGGCCCGCGGCGACCGGCGGCGCCCCGTGGTCTTCGCGGCCGGGGGCCGCCGCGAGTCGGTCGCCGTCTGCCGCCCCGGCCGGTGCCCCGTCCTCGCGACCGGGATGCCCGTCGACGTCGGTCAACGCGTCGAGGCTCCCCCGTCGACCGGGATGACCGTGCCGGTGACGTAGGCGCCGGCGCGCGACGAAAGGAACAGCGCGATGCCCGCCATGTCCTCGGGCGTCCCGATGCGCGACAGCGGCACGGACGCGATGATCGCGTCGCGGAACTGCTCGATCGTCGCCTTCATCATCTTGCTCTCGAAGGGGCCCGGCGCGACCGCGTTCACCGTGATGCGCATCGGCGCGAGCCGCATCGCGAGCACGCGCGTCAGGTGGTGCAAGGCCGCCTTGCTCGCCGAGTAGGCGTAGGTCTCGAGCATCGGCACGCGGATCCCGTCGATCGAGCCGATGTTGATCACGCGGGACGGGTTCTCGTCGGAAGCCGCCTTCTCGAGGAGCGGCGTGCACGCCTGCGTGAGCTCGAAGACGCCCTTCACGTTCAGCGAGAGCACGCGATCCCAGGCCGACTCCGGGTACTCCTGGTAGGGAGCGCCCCAGTTCGCGCCGGCGTTGTTCACGAGCACGTCGAGCTTGCCCTCGCGCTCCTCGATCTTCGCGGCGAGATCGCGGGCGGCCTGGCCGTTCGAGAGGTCGGCGGGGAAGGCGACGCAGGGGCCCTTCTCGGAGAGCTTCTCGGCCGCCGCGCGCAACTCGTCCTCCTTGCGCGAGGCGATGTAGACGTGCGCGCCGTGCTCGAGGAAGCCCTGCGCGATCATGTAGCCGATCCCGCGCGAGCCGCCGGTGATCAGCACCCTCTTGCCCTTGACCGAGAACAGGTTCTTCAACGTCGGATCCTCCCGCGAACGTCCCTAGCGACTTTCCACGAGGAGCGAAACCGCGCCCCCGCCGCCGAGGCAGAGGGTCGCGACGCCGCGCCGCGCGTCGCGGGCGCGCATCGCGTGCAGCAGCGTCGCGAGCACGCGGGCCCCGCTCGCGCCGATCGGGTGGCCGAGCGCGATCGCGCCGCCGCGCACGTTGAAGCGGTCCGCTGGCACGCCGAGGGCGTCGCGGACCGCGCACGACGCGGTCGCGAACGCCTCGTTGTGCTCGAAGAGGTCGACGTCGCCGACCGCGAGACCCGCGCGAGCGAGCAGGCGTCGCACCGACTCGATCGGCGCCTCCATGACCCACGCGGGCCGCGTCGCCGAGTCGTCCTGCGCCACGATCCGCGCGAGCCCGCGGATCCCGCGGCGGTCGGCTTCCTCGCCGCTCATCACGACCAGTGCCGCCGCCCCGTCCGAGATCTGCGAGGCGTTGCCCGCGGTGACCACGCCGTCGCGGCGGAAGGCCGGACGGAGCTTCGCGAGAGACTCCGGCGTGGTCGCGGCGCGGATGCCCTCGTCGCGCGTCACGGTCGCGCCGTCGAGCTCGACCGCGACGATCTCCTCGTCGAAGTCGCCGGCGTCGGTCGCGGCCGCGGCGCGGCGGTGCGAGTCGAGGGCGAAGCGGTCGGCGTCGGCGCGCGAGACGCCGTGGCGCTCGGCGACGATCTCACCGGTCTCGCCCATGTGGTAGCCCTCGTAGGCGTCGAGCAGCCCGTCGTGGACGAGCCCGTCGACGGCGGCCTGGTCGCCGAGGCGGAAGCCCCCGCGAGCCTTGGGCAGCAGGTAGGGAGCGTTCGACATCGACTCCTGCCCGCCCGCGACCACGATCTTCGCATCGCCGCAGCGGATCGCCTGCGCCGCGAGCATGACCGCCCGCAGGCTCGAGCCGCAGACCTCGTTCACGGTCATCGCCGGCACGGAGTCCGGCAGGCCGGCTCCGAGCGCGGCCTGTCGCGCCGGGTTCTGTCCCACGCCGGCCTGCAGGACGTTGCCGACCAGCACGTCGTCGACCTCGTCGCCCGCGACCCCGGCGCGCGCGAGCGCCTCGCGCAGCGCGATCGCGCCGAGCCGCGGCGCCGTCAGGCTCGACAGCGCGCCCTGGAAACGACCGATCGGCGTTCGGCACGCCGAGGCGACGACGACCTCGCGGGACATGGATCACCTCCGGTCCCGCCGTGCGGCGGGACGCGGGGAGCCTAGCCGGTGGAGGCCGCGGCCTCCACGGATGCCCGCCGCCCGCGCTTGACCCCGCGTGCGCGCGGGTGGAACCACGGTTCGGTGGAGACCGGGCGGGAGGAGGCGGGGCGGCTGCTCGCGATCGTGCTCGCGGTCGCCGCGGCCGCGAGGATCGCCGCGATCCTGACCGTGGGATCCTCCCCGCACCTCCACGGCGACGAGGTCGACTACGTCGAGGCGGCGCTCTCGCTCGCCCGCGGGGAGGGCCACCCGGGCGCGGTCCGGGCGCCGGGCTACCCGGCGTTCCTCGCCGCCGTCTTCTCCGCCTTCGGCGAGTCGCTGGTGGCGGCGCGGCTGGCGCAGGTGCCGCTCGCGCTCGCGACCGTCGCGATGGTCTTCGACCTCGTCCGGCCCCGCTTCGGAGCGCGCGCGGCCGCGATCTCGGCGGCGGTGACCGCACTCCACCCGACCCTCGTCGCCTACGGACACTTCCTCTGGAGCGAGACGCTCGTCTCGACGCTGCTGGTCGCCTGCGCGTGGCTGCTCGAGCGCTTCGCCCGCTCGGGGCGCGAGTCGTGGCTCGCGGCCTTCGGCGTGGCGGCGGGGCTGCTGGTGCTCTCGCGCGAGATGTTCGCGCCGCTGGCGCTCGCGGCCGCGGCGTGGGCGGCGGCGGGATGCGACCTGCGCGGGCGGCTCCGGCGCGCGCTGCTCGTGCTCCTGCCCGTCGCCGCGCTCGTGCTGCCGTGGACCCTGCGCAACCACGCGCTCCTCGGCCGCTGGGTGCTCGTCTCGACCACGCGCTGGATGCCGATGGCGCAGGGCAACCTGCTCCCGCCCGACGGCTCGTGGATCCGTCCCGCGACCGGGGCGGACTTCCTCGCGCGCTACAAGGCGGTCGAGGGCGAGGTCGAGCGCGAGGAACTCGCGCGCGCCGTGGCGCTCGACGCGATCCGCGAGGCACAGCCGGGCTGGATCGCGAAGAAGCTCGTGCGCACGAACTACCTGCTCTTCCTCCCGTGGAGCCAGCTCGGCCGCTTCGCCGCGCGCGACTGGCTGCCCGGGCGATGGAGCGCGATCGGATGGCCGCTGTTCGCGCTCGAAGCGGCCTTCTATCTCGCGGCGAGCGCGCTCGGGATCGCCGCGTTCTGGTGGGTCCCGGCCCCCGGGCTGAAGCCGCTGCTCGTGGTGCCGATCCTGTTCCAGGTCGCCGTCTACGTCGTCGCGAACGCGAACCACCGCTTCCGCGTCCCGATGCTGCCGCTGCTGGCCGTGCTGGTCGGACCGCTCCTCCTCGGGGCGCGCGCGCACGACCGCCGCGGGCTGCGATGGGCCGGCACGCTGCTCTGCCTGTTCGCGCTCGCGTGGCCGGCCGCCGTCTGGGCCGTCCGCCCGGACCTGCGGCCCACGGCACCCTCGGCGGACTAGCGGGGCGAGGGCGCCGCCGCCGGGTCCGCGGTCGGGTCCGCGTCGGGTCGCAGGAACACGTCGACCTGGTAGCGCGTCGGCGGCGCCGCCAGCACGCGTCGCGTCCAGCCGGCCGCCGCGAGTTCGTCCGAGGCCTCGTCGGGCGCGCACACCACGCCGTCGACCTTCCTCTCCGAGGCGATGCGCAGGAGGGCCTTCCCGCTCGGCTCGGAGGCGTCGCGCCGGAAGTTTCCCCAGGTGGCCCGGTTCCAGAAGGGGAACGAGAAGGCGTTCGGCACGCCCGAGAGCGAGAGCTGCTCGGAGCAGCCGGCGAAGCCGAGCGTGCGGCCGCGCGCGAGATCGGCGAGCTCTCGCGCGACCCGCCGCTGCACGTCGAGGTCGACGCCCGCGGGCCACAACCTCTCCTCGAGCGCGAGCGGGGACGGCGACCACGGGTGCGCGGCGAGCGCGAGCATCGCGAGCAGGACGGCTGCGCCGAGCCCGTCGCGTGGCTCGACGCGACGGAGCAGGCGCTCGAGCGCTCCCGCCGCGAGCCCGGCGAAGGTCGCGAGGAAGGCGACCACCACGAAGAGGTCCCCGTAGCCCTGGAAGTCGAGCAGGGTGAGGCCGAGCACGCCCGTGCCGAGCACCGTCGCCGGCAGCAGCGCGGGCAGCGAGGGTCGTCCGCGCAGGCGGCCGAGCGCGAGCAGCGTGCCGAGCACGCCGGCGAGTCCGGCGACGGCGAGCCAGGCCGGCGCGGCCCCGCTCTCGCGCATCCAGCTCGCGACCTGTTCGAGCCGTGCCTCGGCGCCCCGGCGGGCGACCGAGCCGCTGCCGCGGACCAGCGTCGCGAGCACGGTCTGCTCGAGCGCGGGCCGCAGCGCTCCCGCCCGGGCGAGGGCCGCCGCGACCACGGCGGTCGTCGCGACTCCGCCCGCGGCGACCGCCGCCGCGGCGCGCACCGGTCGCTCCCGCTCGAGCGCCGCGGCGGCGAGCACGCCGATCCCGGCGAGCGCCCCGACCTGCCAGTCGAGTGCTGCAGCTGCCGCGACCGCCCCCGCGGCGAACCACCGTCGCCGGGCGGCGAGCAGGCCGGAGACGATCGCGAGCAGCGTCATCCAGAGCTTCGGCACCGGGCCGACCGATGGCTGGAAGCCGAGCAGCGGGGCCGCGGTCCAGGCGAGCGCGGCGAGCGCGGCCGCGAGCCGGGAGCGGTGGACCGTGGCGGCGAGCGCGGCCGCGGCGAGCCCGGTCGCGGCGGCCGTGGCGACGCTCGCGAGGCGTACCGCGCGCACGCGGTCGATCCCGAGACGGTCGCCCGCGAGCACGGCCGGGGCGGCGAGCACGCTCGCGAGCTCGGGCTTGTTGTCGAACAGGTCGCGGTGGGGCACGGCCCCGTCGGCGATCCGCTGCGCGAAGTGGACGTAGTAGCGCTGGTCGAGGAAGAGGGCCCGGTCCCGCTCGGCGAAGCTCGCGTGGAAGGCCACGACCGCGGCGATCGCGATCCAGGGCGAGAGCCGCTCGAGCGCCGCGCGCATGCCTACTCGGCGTAGCCCAGGGCGCGCAGCGTCTCGCGGAGCCGCGGGTCGACGGACTGCGCCGCGCGCGGCGCGAGCGGCAGCGAGGCGAGCTTGCGGTCGAGCAGGCCTTCCAGCCGCCGCGTCTCCTCCGGCCGCTGGGCGGAGAGGTCGTGCTCCTCGCCGGGGTCGGCGACGAGGTCGTAGAGCTCGCGGTGCTCGCCCGTGCGGATCAGCTTCCAGCGCTCGCCGCGCAGCGCGACGCTCTGCTCGTCGACCACGACCTCGCGGCTCGGCTGGCCCGCGACCGAGCGGATCCCCTCGACCTTTCGGTGACGCGCCTCGGCGGCGCGCTCGTCGAACAGCGGGTGCTGCACGAGCGCCCATGCCGACGGGTCGTCCGCGGGCGCGGCCGGCGAGAGGAGGTCCGGGCGGTCCATCCCGGCGGGGCGGGCCACGCCCGCGAGCCCGAGCAGGGTCGGCGCGAGCTGCGTGAGCTCGACCTGCGACGCGACGCGCGTTCCCGGAGCGATCCGCCCCGGGAAACGCAGCAGCAGCGGAACCCGGGCGGCCCCGTCGTAGAGGCACTCGGAATGCTCGAAGAAGATGCCGTGGTCGAAGCACTCGCCGTGGTCGGCCGCGAAGGCGACGACCGTGCGGTCGAGGAGCCCGCGGCTTTCGAGCGCGTCGACGAGCGTCCCGATCCAGCGGTCGGCGTACGCGATCTCGTCGCCGTAGAGTGCGAGCGCGCGCTCGAAGACCGCCGCGGGCAGGTCGCCGCCCCCGTCCTCCGCGGCTTCGAGCACGGATCGGCGGGTGACGCCGCGCTCCTCCATCCGCGCCCCGCCCCCCGACTCGTCGGGCGGCGCGTAGGGAAGGTGCGGGTCGAAGAGGTGGA